>NC_014972.1:2992500-3292500 GCF_000186885.1 Desulfobulbus propionicus DSM 2032
ATCGCCGAAGTTGTCTGTTCAGGAACCATCTGCATGTTTTCGGTTAACGAAATACCGATGGCATCGGGCTTGAGAAAGGCAAAAAGCAACCGATGCACGTCGAGATCTGGACAGGCCGGGTAACCAAATCCATACCGAGAACCTTGATATTCTTGGGTCAGCGCCCCATACACATTCGGCGATTTACCGCCAATCCCCAGTTCATCCCGCATCCTTCCATGCCAGTACTCGGCCAAGGCATCGGTGACTTCGACACTGAACCCATGGAGCATGAGATAATCATGGTACGCGTTTTCCTGATACAATTTGGCTATCTCCGACCCAATTCTCTCGCCAATGGTGACAATGAAAAATCCAGCAACGTCTCCCCCCATGGGTGCTGGTTTGAAATAATCAGCGATACAAAGAAAGGGCGCCTCACTCTGTCGCGGAAAGGAAAATCGATGTTCTCTACCATCCGCCTCGACAACCAGCGTCTCTCCCTCCGAATAACAGGGGTAGTATCCATAACTCACTTTTGGCCGAAGCCAGCCTTCAGTCAAAGCTTTCTGCTTCAGTGTCTTATATAAGGGCCGAACGGTTTCCTGAATGAGTCGATCATACTCCCCTGCCCCCATTTTACCGCGTCGATATCCCCAGCGGCCACGGAAGAGGGCCTGCATGTTGACCAAGGGGAAGAGCACCTCCGGGTCAATATCTTCAACATAGCGCTGGCCCCAAAAAGGAGGGGTGGGGACAGGATTCGTCCGATCAAGATCAGTGACCTTAATGCCCGGTTTCATCGGCTTAATGGCCGCAGAACTGTCGTATTCGGTGGACCGCAGGGTCCCTGCCTCAAACGCTTGAACCGCTTTCAGGCCAGCAAAAGCGTCGGCGCAGTACACCACCGGTCCATCGTATTGGGGCACGCACGACTCAGCGACAAATTTGGCGGTCAACGCCGCGCCTCCAAGCAAGATAGGCGCGCCCAGGCCGGCTTCGCGGAACTGTGGCATGGAATCTTGCATGACCAAGGCTGATTTAACCAGCAAGCCGCTGAGGCCAATGAGATCGACCCGGTATTCTTTGGCCTTTTCGATCACCGTTTCCGCCGGCACCTTAATACCGATATTGTAGACCGTGTAGCCATTGTTGGAGAGAATGATGTCCACCAGATTCTTGCCGATGTCGTGGACATCGCCCTGAACAGTGGCCAGCAAAATTTTGGTAGTCGTGGAGCCCTCGGTTTTGTCCATGAACGGCTCCAACAGGGTGACCGCTGCCTTCATCACTTCTGCCGATTGTAGCACAAAGGGCAGGAGAATCTCTCCCTTGCCGAACAACTCACCCACATGGCGCATGGCTGGCACCAAAATTTGGTTGATAATGTCGATCGCTTTGAACCGTTGCTGCAGAATGACCAGGAGATCCTCGAGGTCATTTTTATCGCCATCCATCACCTTGCGGAAAAGCTGCTGTTCCGCCGTCAACGTTGTCCCCTGCTCTTCCCCTGCTTCTTCCTGCTTTTTCGCGCTGAAATGGTCGATGAACCGCATCAGGGGGTCCTTATCTCCTTCTCCTCTCCGGTTGAAGAGCAAATCCAGACAAACCTCTCGATCCTCTGTGGCAATCCGGGCGAGAGGAACAATCTTGGCCGCATCAACAATGGCCGCATCCAATCCCGCCTCCACCGCTTGGTGCAGAAAAACCGAATTAAGAATACGACGGGCCTGGGGGGAGAGGCCAAAGGAGATGTTGCTCAATCCAAGAACCGTGAGACAGCCTGGCAACTCGGCCTTGATCCGCCGTATTCCCTCCAGGGTATGGAGAGCAGCATTGCGCAGGCTGTCATCGCCAGAACCAACGGTGAACGTCAGACAATCAAACAGAAGATCCTTGGGGCGCAGGCCGCACTCGTCAACCGCGATGGCATGGATGGCCTTGGCAATGCGGACTTTGTCCTCACTGGACATGGCCATGCCCTTTTCGTCGATGGTCAGGGCAACCACTGCGGCCCCAAACTTTTTTGCCGCTCGACAGATGCGGCGGATGTTGATTCCCCCATCCTCGAGATTGATGGAATTGACGATCGCTCGGCCAGGGTAAATCCGCAAACAGGCCTCGATGCACTCTGGCGTGGTTGAATCGATCATCAACGGTGCTTTCAAGGACTTGGCGCACAGACGCACCAATGTGGTCAAATCGTTGATTTCATCCCGGCCCGCGTAGGCGGTGCACAGATCAATGACCTGCGCGCCTTTGGTTTCCTGCTCCAGGGCGATCGCAAGACAGCTCTCATAATCGTCGGCAAGAAGCAATTCGCGGAATTTCTTGGAGCCGTTGGCGTTGGCCCGTTCACCAATTAGTAGGGGAGGAATCTCTTGTTGCAATTCAACAGCCTGGTAGAGACTGGCAACCGATGGCTTCATGCGTTTACCCTCCGGACTGCCGGTTTCACCCCGGTCAGAGTCTGTACCAGTTGACGGATGTGGTTTGGGGTCGTCCCGCAGCACCCCCCCACCACGCTGACACCGTATTCGGTAACAAATCGTTTCATTTCCTGGGCATACGTCTTCGGATCAAGAGGATAGCAGGTTTTGCCATTCACCACCTCTGGCAGCCCCTGGTTGGGAACACAGGAGATGCGCCCTGGCCAGTTCCGGCTAAGCCACCGGATGTGCGACTCCATATCCAACGGACCGGTGGCGCAGTTCAGGCCAAAGGAAAAGATCGGATAGGGTTCAAAGGTGGTAGCGGCAGCGGCAATATCCGTTCCCACCAGCATGGTGCCCGTTCGTTCAATGGTGACCGAAGCCATGACCGGGATATCACGACCCAGGGCCTCAAGCGTATCGAAACAGGTAATCATGGCGGTCTTGATCTGGAGCAGATCCTGGCAGGTTTCGATGATCAGCAGATCGACACCGGCCAGAACCAGGGCACGAATCTGCTCGGCGTAGGCATTGGCCATGTCTTCCACCGAGATGTGACCGAGCGAGGGGAGTTTGGTGCCCGGTCCGATCGAACCAGCGATGTAGGTATGGGCCTTGCCACCGATGGCGGCCCTGGCGTTGTCTACTCCCGCGCGATTGATTGCCTCGACCTGATCCTGCAGGCCGTACTCATCCAGCACAATGCGGTTGGCACCAAAGGTATTAGTCTCAATGACCATGGCTCCAGCCGTGACAAAGCTGGCATGGAGTTCGGTGATTGTCTCGGGAGCGGTCAAATTGAGAAGCTCATTGCATCCTTCCTTTCCCTTCCAGGCTGAAGGCGGGATGTGCATTTCCTGTAAATTAGTGCCGCAGGCGCCGTCAAGAATCAGCACCTCATGATCATGTGGTTGCATTGATTGTACGTCTCGTTTAGGTGTAAAAGGATGAAAAGAAATCGGTAACGGTTGATCTCGCCCATTCCCGCCAGTGGGTTGACGGCGGAGCGATATCGCCACTTTAAGGATAATGCCACGAATTCGCATTACCTTTTTGCTTGCTTGCCGAGGACAATGGGTATCGCGTCCTTGTCAAATACTTCTTTTTTTTCTAGAGTAGAGGGCTTTTATTGTCTTCCCCTCAACTTTATCAGGGTATGCCCATGCATCCACCGATCACCGCCGTTGTCCTGGCCGCCGGCAAAGGCACCCGCATGAAATCGTCCCGCGCCAAGGTCCTCCACGAAGTGTTCTTTCAGCCCATGGTCCACCATGTGCTCAATACGATCCAGGAGACAGGGATCGATCGCTGCGTGGTGATTGTCGGTCATCAGCGCCAGGAAGTGCTGCGGGTGCTCCAAGGGTTTTCGATCATCCCGGTGGTGCAGGAGGCGCAGTTGGGGACCGGGCACGCCGTTCTCTGTGCAGAAAACGCTTGCAGCGAGACAGACCTGGTGATGATCCTTTGCGGTGACACGCCGTTGATTCAGGCCACCACTCTTCAGGCCATGATCGAGACCCACCGGGAGCAACGCGCCACCCTCACCTTAATGACCACCCTGCTTGATCAGCCCTTTGGCTATGGCCGCATTCTGTGCGATGCCCGCGGCAAGGTGCAGGCGATTATTGAAGAGAAAGATGCCACCGACGAACAGCGTCGCATCCAGGAAATCAACGCCGGTATTTATCTGGTCGACCGCAGTTTTCTGTTTGCAGCCCTGGGCCAGGTCGGCACCGATAACAGCCAGGGGGAAGTCTATCTGACCGATATCGTCGCCGTTGCCAACCGCCAGGGCTTGACGGTGCACAAGTTTGTTCATCCCCAGGCCATGGATGTCCTCGGGGTCAATTCCCGGGTCGAACTGGCCCAGGCCCAGGCCGTCTTGCAACACCGGCGCAACCGTTCCCTGATGCTGTCCGGGGTCACCCTCCAGGCACCGGAAACCATCCTCATCGCTCCGGAGTGCGCTATCGGGCAGGACACCGCCATCATGGGCAACGTCCGGATCAGTGGTGGCACCTCCGTGGGCAGGGAATGCTGGATCGCCAGCGGCACAGTCCTGCATGACTGCCAATTGGGCGATGGGGTTACCATCGGCGCCAACAGTGTTCTTGAACACTGTCGCATTCCTGAAGGGGAGACGATCCCCCCCCTCACCTATCGAAGCGGCGCGTGATCAAACCCGCACGGATCCCCGCAACGGGAAACATTCGGACGTTACGCACCACCAACAATAGAACTTTTGGCCGTTACCGGCGGGTCCCTCCTGACACTGTCCCGGCCGCTACGGCAATGCCTTCCTTCCCTTTTATGGAGCCATGTCCACTATGACTGACCTGAAAAAAATGTACTCTACCCTTCGGGGTGATTCTTTTCCCATGGAAATGACCATCTCCTTCGGCGACCAGACCTTGGTCTACCGGAAAAAAACATGGAAGATTCCCATGGAAAACGGAGCGCTCGATGAGCGTGGCCTCCGCTACGGAGAAAACCCGGATCAGGAAGCCGCTCTGTACGAGTTGGTCAACGGCAACCTCCTGCTCGGCGACTGCCGCTACATAGAGCCGGGCAACGGCCTGGTGAGCGCCATCACCGTCGAAGACATGCTTCAAGTGGGCAAGCATCCGGGCAAGATCAATCTGACCGATGTCGATAACGGCCTCAACATCATCAAGTACCTGATCGACAAACCGGCGGTGGTCATTCTCAAACACAATAATCCCTGCGGAGCCGCCGTTGGCACCAGTCTGGCCGATGCCTATAACCGTGCCAACCGGTGCGACCGGATAGCCGCCTTCGGTGGAGCAGTGGTCACCAGCCGCCCTCTGGACCGTCAAACAGCTGAACTCATGGCCGAAAATTACCTGGAAGTGGTCTGCGCCCCGGACTTCGAGGAAGGGGTGCTGGCAATTCTCGCCCGCCGCAAGAATTTGCGGGTAATTCGCATGGCTGGCATTGCTCGGTTGGCGGAATTCGAGCACCATCGGTTCATCGATTTCAAGTCACTGATCGACGGCGGCATCATCGTTCAACAGTCGGCGGTTAATTCCATCCGCTCCGCCGCCGACCTCAAACCCGCCACCACCACCTACAAAGGCGTGGCCTATACCTGCGAACGCCAACCCACGCAACGGGAGATCGACGACATGCTGTTTGGCTGGGCCGTGGAACACGGCGTCACCTCTAACTCGGTGATCTACGTCAAGGACGGTTGCACCACGGCTATCGGCGCCGGCGAACAGGACCGGGTCGGGGTGGCCGAAATCGCCATTCACAAAGCTTACACCAAATATGCCGACATCACCTGCTTTGATACCTACGGTATTCCCTATGCCGATTTGGTGCTGGAAATTGCCCGCGGTACGAGGAGTGCGGACGACAAGCTGGCGATCGATGCCAAAGTCAAGGCGGAGCGGGCCGGCATTCCAGGATCAGTGATGATCTCCGATGCCTTTTTTCCCTTCCGGGACGCAGCCGATGTCGGGATCCGTGAAGGGGTCACCGCCATCCTTCAGGCAGGTGGATCAATCCGTGATTTCGAGTCGATTCAGGCCTGTAACGAGGCCGATCCGCAGGTGGCGATGATGTTCACCGGCCAGCGCTCCTTTAAGCATTAACCCTGCCGTTATCCGGGAGCCGCCTTGCAGGGCGGTTCCCGGTGTGGGTACACCGCTTCCCAACCACCGGTGGCGGCTGAACGCAGACAGGCCTCGCAGACCCGAACCGTCGCCAGTCCTTCTTGGGGGGAAATTGGGTTAGCCTGTCGGCCACGGAGAAAATCGCGCCAGTCTTCGAGCAAGGGAACAAGGGTACTCACCGGTTCCCCGGGGTCCAGCGGCGTGCGTTGCTGCCCCCGGATCAGTTCGCCGACATGATGGACCTGATCCCCCTGCAGTTGGCCACCGTTGCCGATAAATTCGAAGCGGCCGGTTCGCGCCGCGCCGATTTTGGAACAGTCCACCGATCCGATCACCCCATTGTCCATCTCGACCAGGGCAAGGAGGTGATCCTCCAACAAAGTGCTGTGCACACAACGGGTCCGAGCCAGCACGCGCACGATCTCATGGCCGGTAATGAAACGCAGGGCATCAAATACATGCACCGCAGAGTGAAAGCTGACCCCTGCCCCGGCAGACGATGGATCGTCAAGCCAAGAGAGCGTGGCCGGTTCCAGCCGCTGATTGACGGTAAAACTGGCAAGCGGTGCTATATCGGCCAGCTGCCGGCGGAGCATCCTGATCACCCGGTTATACCGCAGGGTCTGGCCGATGGTCAGCGTCACCTTGTGCGCATCGAAGGCGTCACGAATCTGTTCAGCTTCCCGAACGGAAACCGCCATGGGTTTTTCCAGCAATAGCGGCTTTCCTGCATGGGCGCAGGCCAAGGCCACCTCCAGGTTCAGCACTGGCGGCAAGGCGGCGACAACGCACTCTACCCCAGGATCGGCCACCAACTGCCGCCAATCGGCATGCCAACGACAGGACAGGGTCTCGGCCAAAAGACGCCCCTGTTCCGACCTGCGGCTGATGGCAGCAAGCCCCAGGCCATTCACATCCTGGGCGAGATGACGGGCATAACGACTGCCATGTTTACCCGCACCAATAACCCCCACCCGCCAAGTCTGTTCTGCATCCTGCATTGAAGAGAGCCCTCCTGCGGAAAAAAATCGCGTACCTGAATGAGAGGATCCATGAAATGGGGAGTGCCTGCTCCCCAGGCCGGCTCAAGGGGCTTGTTCACACAGATCGGCCCAATTCTCGGGCAACAGGGAGGGATCGATCCCCAAGGCCACGGCAAAAGTCAACAGGGCATGGGCCGAACAGTTGATCGATGGCAGCCGTTCACCGCGGCTCACCTCATCCTGCTCCTGTCGGAGATAATGCAACAGGGCATCGGCTGCGACGGCTTGAAACGTTTCAAGAGAAGAACCGACTTTGTCACTAAACCGAACGAAACGGTACCAATTGTGATTGGCGCGTCGAATCCCTCGGAATAACGACAGATCGCGATTGGCCACATCCAGATCGCGCAGGATGATTTCCTGATACCGATGTAAAGCAGCGCTTTCCAGTGTCTGTTTCTCGACTTGCGACAAGACCAGCCCGGGCCCTTCCTCATCCTCGCAGAGGTAATAGAAGCTGGCATGCAGGGCCACCTCGGGAATCTCGCCGGAATGGCGCACCAACAACCATTCTTCCTCCAGCAGAGACTGGCGATTACTGAGGTTCACGGTTCTTCCTGCCCATTGTCGCCGTTATCGAGATGGTACAATTCGCGAATGGTCTTGATCCGTTCAGGCAGACTGATGCAGTGATTGTCGCTTTTGAGATAATGCAAGGGGGGATAGGCCATTTTTCCGGTCAGGGCGGCCACCATTTTCTCCAAACCCTGACGCTTCTCCCCTTCCATTTCCTCAAACCGTCCCAACGTTTTTTCCACCTCCGAGCGAATGTGCCGCTCGATCGTCGCTCGCAGCTGGATGATGGTCGGGGTTGATTCCATGTTCGCCAGCCATTTGCCGAATTTCAGTTTTTCCTCGGCAATGATCCGCTGGGCCTTGACGGCTTCCTTGTCGCGTTCGGACTTGTTCATCTCGACCACATTGTGCAGGTCGTCGATGTCATAGAGATAGACATTGTCCAATTGGTTGATGGACGGATCAAGATCGCGGGGCACGGCGATATCGATGAAGAACAGCGGCCGGTTGCGCCGTTCACGCATCACCGACCGTACATCCTCCTTGCGCAGAATCAGTTCGGGCGACCCAGTGGAGCTGATGATGATGTCGACAAACTGCAACTGATCAAGCAGCTCTTCCAAAGAAACCGCACGACCATGATAACAGCGGGCCAGGTTGATCGCCCGCTGGAGGGTTCGATTGGCCACCACCACCTCGGCAACACCCTGCCCGACCAGATGTTCGGCAGCGAGCTCCGCCATTTCGCCGGCCCCGACCAGCAAGACTTTTTTTCCGCCGAGATCGCCGAAAATTTTTCTCGCCAGCTCGACCGCCGCATAGCTGATGGAGACGGCGCTGGCACCGATCCTGGTTTCGGTGCGCACCCGCTTGGCCACGGAAAAAGACTTATGCAGCAGCTTGTTCAGAATAAAACCGCTGCTACCCATTTTGGTAGCGTGACGGTATGCCTCTTTGAGCTGACCAAGAATCTGGGCCTCGCCGACAATCATCGAGTCAAGACTGGCTGCGACCAGAAAGAGATGCTCAACAGCCTGGTCATTGACATAACGATATACATACCGGTCGAGTTCCTCGGTGGTAATCCCGTGGGCGAAGAGCAGTTCAAGCACCGCCTTCGTCGCCTCGTCCACGTTCCGGCAAGTAAAGAGCACCTCCACCCGGTTGCAGGTGGAAAGCAGATAGTACTCGCGTAATTTCTCCAAGGTGCCCAAAGCTTTCAGCGGTTCCTCGTAACCTGCCGAAAGGGCCAGTTTCTCACGGACAGCCACCGGCGTCGTCTTGTGGTTGACGCCAAGCAGCACTATGGCGTCACGAGACATAAGTATGCACCCCTTCCAAAAGAAAGGAAACGCCCCACAGGGTGAACAGCACGGACAAAAAGGCCACGATACTGAGAATGGCCACTCGGCGTCCCCGCCAGCCCACGGTGAAGCGCTGATGCACGGCGGCAGCATAGAGGAACCAGGTAATCAGCGACCAGGTTTCCTTGGGATCCCAGTGCCAATAGGCCCCCCAAGCCTGCTTGGCCCATAACGAGCCGGTGATCAGTCCAAGGGTGAACAAGGGAAAACCGACACTCAGGCAATGGTGATTCAGCTTGTCCAACGCCTCCAAGGAAGGCAGGCGCGAATAGAACAGTCCGAATCGTTTTGTTTTGATTTCACGCTCCTGCAGCAGATACATGATCCCGCCGATGCAGGCCAAGGCCAGAAATCCGTCGGCAAACAGGGTGATGGAGGCATGGATCGGCAGCCACCAGGACTGCAGAGCCGGCGGCAAAGGCACCATGCCGCGGGAGGAAAAGGCCGCGACCAGCATCAGCCCCAGGACGAGGGTGCTAACAAAGATGCCCAAATTCTTGACCGTATATCGCCAACGAAAGGACAGATAACAGCACCCCACCGACCAGGCGAAAAACGAGACGGTCTCGTGATGGCTGGTAATGGGAGTATGGCCGGTTTCAATGGCGCGGGCGAAGAGATTGGCGGTGTGGATGCAGAAGGCGGTCAAGAAAATGGCCCGGCCGGTCCTGCGCAACGCTGCTTTTTGATTGAGAAAGAACACCAGATAGGCGGCGGTGGACAGCATGTAGACCGCGACGCTTCCCTGAAAGAGCAGAAAACTCATGGATTCTCCTTGATCAAGATCTCCAATTCACGGTCGACTGGCCGACCGAGCACGCTCTCCAGGTGCTGCTGAATGTTTGCCCATTGCCGCTCCCGGAGCCAATCGACTATATCGTCATGGAGTATCTTTTGAAACAGATTCTTGACCTCCATGTTGCGGTCTTCCTCGGCCAGCATCTGTTCGCGCAATAGGAAGGCAAGCCGGGTAAGAAGCGCCCACTCCTCGCCGAATTCACGCTCCAGCCGCTTCCGGACCATGGCCGCCACAGCCGGACTCTTGCCGTTGGTGGCCACGCTCACTGTCAAGTCGCCCCGACGAATGGTTGCAGGTACCTGAAAGGTGCATAATTGTGGCGCATTGGCGACATTGATCAGCAGGCCTGCCGCCCGCGCATCCCGATGGACAGCGGCCTGCACGGTGGATAGATTGGTGGCGGCAAAGACGAGAAAGGCTCCCTCAAGGTCGGAGGGGTGATACTTTTTCTGTCGCCATTCCACGGCCCGGTTCTCTATCAGCGACAACAACCCCCGCGTCACCTCCGGACTGACAACGCGTACCACGCCTGCAGAGATGAGCAGTCCCCGCACCTTGCGTTCCGCGACTTGTCCGCCGCCGATAACCACGCACAGCCGTTCGGCAATGTCAAGACATACAGGATACATCGTGGTCGTACAGGTCAAAGGTTCACTCTGCACGCATCGTTTGCAGAGACGATCCGCCTTGGCAAAAAGGCGATCAATTCCGTGATTGCAACGGCTGCAAACGGGTCAGGAGAATAATTTTATCTTCGTCATAACTTTTCAACTTTCTCTGCGAGGCGGCAATCCGGTATTCCTGTTCAGCCATTTTCAGAAACGGCTCAAGGCTGCGGCGCTTGATATCATGGGCCAGGTACACCACGCCGTTTGGTTTGAGCGCCTTACGGAGGACATCAAGCAGTGGCTGGAAAAATTCTTCCCGAAAGAGGATCTCAGCCCCGACGATGACGTCGTATTGTTCCATCGCCGGCGGGTCGAGCCAATCGAGCATGGCAAATTGAACACCGTCAAGCTTGCTGGCTGCGGCGTTGACCCGTTCAAAATCGAGAATTAGCTGTTCATAATCACTTAATGTGACAGTATACCCACAAGCTGCGGCGGTCAAACCAGGTGCACCCAGCCCAGCCCCTAGCTCGAGAAGTGTCGTCCCCTTTTCGCACGGAAGGCCAGCGATAAATTCGGATAACACAATGGCCGCTTCCCACAACCGAATCCAGAAAGGAAAGGTGGACACATCTTTCAACGGGTCCTTGCCCTCGAGAATCTGCTCCAGATCGGTGATTTTGAGCAGTTGCAATTTATGCTCCCTGATTTTGAGCGGTTCAAAGGCCACGGTGTACCGCTCTTTGATGGCTTGGTACAAGGCCCGCTCCTCAGCCGGCAAGGTTTGTGGATCCATGTTTATGTGTCTCTAGGTGTGGTGAAAGAAAATTCCGATCCTGCCCGATAAGCCAGCGCGCTTCCCTGTCTACTTCCACTCAAGGCGCGGCCACCAGACACTCAATACGGGACAATAAAAAAAGAGCGGGTCGATTATCGAATCGGCCCGCTCTTCATTCTTGCAGAAATATTTCAGACTATCAGCAGCCTTCCAGGGCTTTTTTAGCCTTCATGGTCACATTGTCACCAGCCTTTACATCAACCTTGTCGCAGGTGACAGTCACTTTATTGCCGTCAACACTGTCAACGGTGCATTTGGCAGCAAAGACTGCACCCGCGCTCAAAACAAAAGCCGCAACCATCATACCGATTACAATTTTTTTCATGGCACTCTCCATTATGAAATAGGGTTGTATCTCTAAACCAGTTGCCTCTTTCCTGTGCCACAATCTAAGAAATACGCATGGGAATGTCAACAGCTATTCACCGATGGCAGTGACAGGGCTTCAGCAAGTTCAAAGTACTGATACGATATCTTTTTCCAACAAACTGTGCGGCACAAAACCGGGATATTTTTTCACGACATGGCCATTCCTGTTGACAAGAAACGAGGTCGGAATCGCTACCACGCCACCAAAATTTTGGGTTGTTTTCCGGTCCGCCATCAAAACCTGATAGTTGATCTCCGCCCGTTTGACCAATTGGGCCACCGCTCGTGAAGGGCCTTCATCAACGGAAAGCGCCACCACAGCAAAGCCTTGGGGTTGGAACCGGGCATGCAACGCTTTCAGGGTTGGAATTTCCTGCAGACAGGGAGGACACCACGTGGCGAAAAAAGTTATCAACATGGCCTTTCCACGATACATTTCGCTGGTAACAACTGCACCATCGATGGCGGTTGGCAAAGAAAAGGCAGGCATCATCACCGCCCCCTGCACCCGCACGGACAAACCGAAAACAACTACCGAAAAAATCAGCAATCTCAACGCAACCATATACTTTTTCATATCTTTCAATCTCTGTAGCGCATCGCTCCCCCACTCTCTCATGACGAAACCTGGCACCCTTGGCAATTGCGTGGCAGCCTTACCCCGCGCGATCCCCTGCTGTTTTTTGAACAACCGGCGTTGGTTGCCATCGATCAGGCCTTGATATCGAGAAGCGTTTGCAACATATTGTCCGAGACCTGTACGGTTCTCAAATTGGCCGCATACCCATGAGTATTACGCATCAGGTCCGGGATCTCCTCGCCAAGATCGACATTCGACAATTCCCGCACAGCATAGCCTTGCGCGGTTTCCTCATTGACCACTGGTCCCGGCGCATCGACTCGACCAACCGTCGCCTGAACACTTTGCGCAACTCCCGCCGACAAAACAACCCGGCTTTTCCTATACCCTTCCGTGTTCAGATTAGCGATATTATGGGCATTACTTTCAATTTTCGCGGAAAATGCCTGTGCCCCGGATAGAGCTGATTGGATGCCTGATATCATGTGTTTTCCTCTCATGCAGAGTAAATTTCTTCTTTTTTTAAGATAGCAAAACGCGCACCACATAACAAGACAAGCCTGCTTCGAAAAAAAGCGCCATTGGCTTCTCTTTGGAAAATCATTGCGTCGCCCCCCTCTTCCGGGTAGATAGTTGTGCGTGCATGAAATTCGTTGCACAGTCGATGCTTCCGATCAACACACCTTTCTTTTTCATCTTACCATGGCATCACGAATCCTCTTTTTTTTAGTCTCGATCTGCCTTGTTTTCGTCTCGGCAGCCTCAAATGCGAATGTGGTCGACCGGAGCGTCGCGATTGTCAACAATGACACCATCACCCTCTCGGAAGTCAACGAGCTGGGCCGGTCGTTTTTCAAGAAAGTCACCGAGGAAACCCCGGCGGATCGATTGCCTGAAGCGTTGCAGCAGGCTCGCAACACGGTGATTGACAAGTTGATCGACAAAAAGCTTTTGGTTCAAGAAGCCAAGAAACTCGGCATCCAGGTGAGTGATCAGGAAGTCGACAACGCGCTGCAACGGGTTCTTGCCAACAACAAGGCCACCATGGAACAATTCCACAAGGAATTACTTGCCATGGGGATGACCGAAAAGCAGTACAAGGAAGAACTCCGCGATCAAATCCTCAGCTCAAAGCTGATCAATCACGAGGTCCGGACCAAGGTGGTCATTCCCGAAGAAAAAATTCTCGAGTATTATCAATCCAACTACACAAGGCAGGTTGGCGGCGGTGAACTTCACCTCCAACAGATCGGATGCACCTGGGGAGAACCTCTCGCCAACGGGGTTGTTCCCAGCCAGGACGATGCAAAGGAAAAAATAAGAAAAGCTTACGAGAAAGCCAAAGACGGAGATGATTTCAACGAACTGGCGAAGAAATACTCCGACTTGCCTTCCGCCGAGGATGGAGGTGACTTGGGCACCTTTCAACTGCACGAATTGGCACCCGCCATGCAACAAGCTGTTGCTCAATTGAAATCCGGAGAGATCAGTCCTGTTGTGCAAATCGATAATGGCTACCACTTTTTCAAGCTCGTTTCCAGCCAAGGTGGAGCAACCGTTTCCAAGGCTGATTACGAGGCAGTGAAAGAAGAAATCCGGGAAAGACTCTATAAACAAGCCATGGAGGCACGCTTCAAGGACTGGGTGAAGTCGATCCGCGACAAGGCCTACATCAAAATTCTCTAATCTGTCCAGACGAATACCAAACAACAATGATGGAGCATCCACCCGCCCTGGATATCTGCTCATCCTGAAGAAGCATTAGGCCTTGAGCTGGACGACCTGTTCCCATGACAGTCATAGATCCCTCTGCCGTCCCGACGTGTGAACAGCCACGCGTGGGTGAACGGCTCAAAGAAGCACGATTAAAACAATCACTCACCCTGGACGACGTTGCCTCCCGCACACGGGTCTCCCGCTCCACTCTTCGGGCCATCGAATCGTCAGAGTACGACCATCTTCCCGCAGACGCCTTTACCCGCGGCCTGATTACCCTGTACGCGAACTTTCTCGGCCTCGTTGGTCCTCAAGTGGCCGATCAGTTTTTCATGGAAAGAGACGGCGGCAAGCACATCCACCTGTCTTTTCTCAAGAAAAGCCGCATGACGCACGCGCTGGAGCCCAAAAAGCTGGCCGAACCCACGCATATCTCCTCGGCAGCTCTCGCCACCATTCTGCTTGTGCTCATCGTTGTTTCGTTCACAGGATTTTGTCTGTATTTCGCTTGGAATCCATTTGGTTATTTGGTGGATAAGACGCGCAATCTTTCCTCGTCCGTGACCAATACCTTTCACCCTGCGGATCCAGCCACCAGCAGAGAGATACAGCCCCCTCCCCTTACCGTGCAGGCTGTCTTTCTTACGGATTGCCGCATGCTGGTAGCGTTGGACAATGGAAAGCCTATGGAGCAGACCTACGCCAAGGGAACGAGCATGCAATGGACGGCTGAACGGGAAATCCAGCTTGAATTTTCCCAACCAAACAGCGCACAATTACACTTCAACGGTACCCCACTGCCTTTTCCTGACAGCACCGAGGGACGGTACATCCTTCGCCTGCCAACCCTGTCGATTCCCTATGAAGAATAGCCGCAACACCTGCGGTTTTGTTCTCAAAATAGCCGAGCACGGGGAATCGGACAAGTTGGTGACCCTCTATAGCCGCGATGTTGGCCGGATGACCGGTATTGCCAAGGGAGCAAGAAAAAGCAAGCAACGTTTTGTCAACAAGCTTGAACTGTTTTCCTCGCTCAAAGTCCTGTATCGCCCTCCGCGTGTCCACGGAGGGCTGCATGTATTGGATGACGCGGAATTGCTCAATGCCCGTCTCCCGCTTCGCCTCGAATACCGGCGCTACGCTGTAGCCATCCACCTCAGCGAGCTGTTTTTGCGTTTTACCCGTGAAAACGACCCCGATGCGCATCTTTACGAACTGTTGCGCTGGACGCTTGACCTGCTGAGCGTGGACAAGGCTCCACTGAAAATCATGGTCTTCTCCTATCTGCATCTTCTTGCCGCTAGCGGCTATCGTCCAGAACTTGACCGATGCGGATCGTGCCGACATCCGATCACACCAGGACGCACCTATACACTCATCGCCGCCTCGGGATCCCTCCTTTGCGACGCCTGTCAACCACCGCAACGTCATGTTCAGCATCGTCTTTCTGTGCAGACACTCCATATCCTAACCCGCGCACAAACCATGAACCTGGAGCGACTCGGCCGTTTGCAACTACCCCGTCATGCCGTTATCGAAGCGATGAATGCCTTGCATCACTACACGCTCCACCTCCTGCAACAGGATATCCATTCCTGGCGGATCAATCGGCTGCTGCTTGACGAACGGTAAAGTTCCCCCCCGACCATTGCCCCGCCCACCTGAATGTTCTCCTTCTGTCAGTGCACGGTAGACTGAAAATCGCCAAATGCTTCTGCGCGCATCCTTCCTTTACCCCTCTCCCTTTTTGCTTTTTCCACGGTCGCCAGTTGATTGTGTTGACCTTTTTCAGCTTTTGTCGTGTATATTGTTTTCGGTTTGCCGCGTACCCTCGAACAGCGGCTCATCTGTCAAGCAGCGCTAATCAATGCATTTTAACCCTTTCACGCAGACATTCTCGCTATGAACCGTTCTGGTCTTATCATAACCATCATCATGGGTTGCCTTGCCGTCCTGCTCTGGAAGATTGTCAATGTGCCGAACATGGAACCGCCTTGGCCGTCGAAGATCCAGGGGTTTTCTTTCTCGCCTTTTCGGGAAAATCAGTCGCCCAGCAAAAAAATCTATCCGACCGTGGAGCAAATCGACAAAGATTTGGCCACGCTGGCAGGCGATGTCCATGCTGTTAGAGCATACACGGTTGAAGATACTCTTGCCGAGATTCCTCGACTTGCCGCCGCCCGTGGCCTCAATGTGGTGCTCGGGGCATGGATCACCCGGGATGAGCAAGCGAATGAGGAGCAGATCGCCAAACTGATCAAAGTGTACAGGGAGAATCACCGGAACATCGTCCGGGTGCTTGTCGGCAACGAAGTGTTGCTCCGCACCGACCAGACCGTCGATCAGATGATCAACTACATTGAGACCGCCAAGAAATCCATTTGGGCGCCGGTGAGCATCGCCGAGCCCTGGCACATCTGGCTGAAATACCCAAAATTGGTGGAAAAGGTCGATTTCATTGCCGTTCACCTCCTACCCTATTGGGAAGGCATTCCGGTTGATGAAGCCGTGGATTACTGCGTCATGCGCTACAACGAGTTGAAACAGGCCTATCCGGGCAAAGAAATCGTCATTGGAGAGGTCGGCTGGCCAAGCGGCGGCCGCATACGCCAAGGCGCGGTTGCCAGCCCCACCAATCAGGCCAAATTTCTGCGCCGTTTCCTCGATGTCGCTGAAAAGAACAATTACACCTATTATATCATGGAAGCCTTTGACCAGATCTGGAAGAAGGATCTGGAGGGCGAGGCAGGCAGTTTGTGGGGCGTGTACAATGACTTGCGACAGCCGAAATTCGAATTCACCCAACCGGTTGTCCCCATTCCCCACTGGCGTGAATTGGCCGCCATCAGCATTGTCTTGGCGGTGCTTATTCTATTGTTGCTGTTTCGGGACAGCAAAGGGTTGCTCGATACCGGCCGCGGCTTTCTCGCCATCATCGCCTATGCCATCACCACCTTTGCCGTGTGGGTGATCTACGATTTTCAACGGCAGTACATGAGTATTTCTTCCCTGGTGGTCGGCATTGTCCTGCTCTTCGCCGCCACAGGGGCCATCCTGGTCATCCTCGCCGAAGCTCACGAATGGGCGGAGTCCCTATGGACACGGAAATGGCGCCGGCTGCCCAAACCGGTGGAAGCCATTGCCGACGAGGATCTGCCAATGGTATCGATCCATGTTCCGGCCTACAACGAACCACCGGACATGATGATCCAGACGATCAATGCCTTGGCGCAACTCGATTATCCCCGGTTCGAAGTGCTGATTATCGATAACAACACCAAGGATCCGGCTGTATGGCAACCGGTCGAGGCCCACTGCCAGACCCTCGGATCGCGTTTCCGCTTTTTTCATGTGGATCCGCTTGCTGGCTTCAAGGCGGGCGCGCTCAACTATGCCCTGCGGGAAACGGCTCCGGAGGCCGAGGTCGTGGCGGTCATCGACAGCGATTACATCGTGGAGCCGAACTGGCTGCGGGCGCTGACTCCCCATTTCGCCGACCCCAACATGGCTATCGTCCAAGGCCCTCAGGATTATCGTGACGGCGACGAAAACACCTTCAAAGCAATGTGCCTGGCCGAATACCGCGGATTCTTCCAAATCGGCATGGTCACCCGAAACGAGCGCAACGCCATCATCCAGCACGGCACCATGACCATGGTGCGGCGCAAGGTGCTCGACGAGGTTGGCGGCTGGGCCGAATGGTGCATCACCGAGGATGCCGAACTGGGGCTGCGGATCTTTGAGAAGGGGTATGCGGCCTGTTATGTGCCGTACAGTTTTGGCAAGGGTTTGATGCCAGACACCTTTCTTGATTTCAAGAAACAGCGTTTTCGCTGGGCCTATGGCTCGGTCCTCATCCTCCGCCACCACATGATGGCGATGTTCGGGCTGCAAAAAACCAAACTGACCCGCGGTCAGCGCTACCATTTTCTCGCCGGATGGCTGCCTTGGTTCGCCGACGGCATCAATATGCTGTTCAACCTGCTGGCCTTGGGCTGGTCCTGCGGCATGATCATCTTTCCCGATTACCTGTCGCCGCCGCACATTGTCTTTGCCTTTCTGCCGGTGGTTCTGTTCTTCTTTAAAAGCCTGAAGATGTTCTTCCTCTACCGGACGAGGGTAACCGCCTCACGTAGACAGAGTCTTGCCGCCGGCCTGGCGGGACTGGCCTTGTCGCACACCATTGCCCGGGCCATGCTCACCGGATTCATTACCCGCAAGATCGGCTTTTTCCGTACCCCGAAAAAAGCCCAGGCCAATGCCTTTCTCAAGGCACTCGGCGATGCCCGCGAGGAGCTGCTGTTCACCGTGGCCCTCTGCCTGGCCATTGTCGGAGTTCTCCTGCGTGAAGATGGAGACATGCTGGATGTGCGGATATGGGCCCTGGTCCTGGCGATCCAGACCATACCCTATGCGGCCTCGGTGCTGGTTTCGCTGATCAGCGGTCTGCCCAAGTTGCCGGCGAAACTGGTCGGTGTCATGGCCCCGTTGCGAGGCATGAACACGGACGAACAGTAATCAATTTGCCCGGATCAGTTCCAGCAATTCCTCGGCACTGATCCGGGAACTCACATCGGCACCCTCAAGAAGCGAGTTGGCCAGATCACGCTTTTCTTGATGCAACCGAACAATTTTTTCCTCGATGGTATTGGCGGTCACCAGACGATACACCGTCACCGGCCGTTTCTGGCCGATGCGATAGGCGCGATCGGCCGCCTGATCCTCCACCGCCGGGTTCCACCATGGATCCATGTGAATGACATAGTCGGCTGCGGTCAGGTTCAACCCCAGCCCTCCAGCCTTGAGGCTGATGAGGAATAGATCGCCTTCTCCGGCCTGGAAGCGTTCCACTTGCTGTTGCCTCTCCTTGGCTGGAGTGGTGCCGTCCAGATATTTATAACTGATGCCCCGATCGTCGAGAAAATCGCGGATCAAGGCTAAATGACCGGTAAATTGGCTGAAAATCAGGGCTTTATGGCCACCGCCCAGTAATTCCTCCACGGTCTCGGCAAAGACCTGTAATTTGGTGGACGGGATATCCACCTGATCGTTGATGAGCCGCGGATTGCAGCACGCCCGCCGCAATCGCATGATTTCCGCCAAAATTCGCAGGTGACGGCCTGTTTTCTCGCTGCTGCCCTCGATATTCTCGATGGCCTGTTGCCGGAGCGCTTCGTAGAACTGTAGTTCTTGCGGCTGCATTTCCACCCGCAGGGTAATCTCCGTTCGCGGCGGCAACTCCTCCAGCACCTGCGACTTGATACGGCGGAGCATGAAGGGCCGAATCAGCTTTTTCAAGGTTCTCCGTGCCTCGCGGTCGTGATGCTTCTCGATGGGAATACCGAATCGGCGGTTGAACTGTTTGTACGTCCCCAGCAGACCGGGATTGATGAAGCTGAAAAGATTCCACAACTCACCCAAATGATTCTCAATCGGCGTGCCAGTGGTAATCAGCCGAAACCGGCCATCCAAGCGCATGGCGGCCTTGGACCGCTTGGTGGCCGCATTCTTGATTGCCTGGGCCTCGTCGAGCACAATCGATTGCCATTTGACCTGGGCCAGCAATTCGATCTCCTGCTGCAGCAAGGTGTAACTGGTGACCAGTAAGTCAAACTTGCCCAGAGTCGGAATAATTTCGTCCCGGTTTGCCTCGGAAAACATATGAAACGTGAGCGTTGGCGCAAAGCGACGGACCTCGGTCTCCCAGTTCATGCACACCGACGTTGGCGCAACCACCAATGACGGCCCTTGATGGGCCAGGCTGAGGATCACGGCGATGGACTGAAGCGTTTTTCCTAACCCCATGTCGTCGGCTAGACATGCACCCACTCCAAGATGCGCCAGCCGACTCATCCAGACAAACCCCTCCCGCTGATACTCGCGCAATTCAGCCTTCAGCGTCGACGGGACCTTCGGGGTCATCTCCTGGGCCTCGGCAATGGCCTGCAGGCGTTGACGCCACCCCTTGTCGGCCGTGGTCTGCGCCTGATGGGTCAGCTCTTCCAGAGCTATCGCCGCCAGCGGATGGATCTTAACCTCGTTGTCGCTTCCAGGCTGGGTGGTGCCATAGAGAATCAGTTCCTCCAACCGGTTGCGAAATTCCTGGGTCAAAGCGATGAACTGCCCCTCACCCATGGGAATGAAGCGACTCCTGGTTTCCCGCACCTTGTCCAGGAGGGTCTTCAGCTCCATGACCTCGTCCTGATCGATCTCCAGCTGCCCCGACAGCGAAAACCAATCCTGCTGGCTGGTCCGGATGTTGAGATTCAGCTGGTTGACCCCAGCCTGCCGTCGTACGGCCAGTTTCTCGCCCTCGGGCCACTCAAGAATAACCCGATCCTTGATTTCCTCGATTTCCAGCAAAACCTGCAAGCATTCCTCGGGATCAAGCAAATGCCATTCCCGCTTGTTCTCCTGTTCAAAATCAATGGCCAGATCAAGCATGGGGCAGCTTTCTTCAATTTCCCTCGCCTTCTCCTCTTCCAGCCGTAAATTCCTCTTGGTACGCAGTCGCCGGCCATCGATTTCAGCCATGAGATTGGCCACGCCGGCCCCAGGTTTGAGATAGGGTCCACCGTGGGCAAAGGGCCGGACAAACAGTTCGATGCGAAACCCGCTGCCATAGGGGATGATGTGGATGTGGATGGTCGGATCGCTCGCCACCAATTCTGCAGGCAATCCCTCGCCCGGAACCTCGATGGCAGAATGAACGGTCATGAACGATGCCATGTTGCCGATGGCATCAAGTACCTGCCGGCTGGCGGCGAGCGGTACCAACAACCCGTCACGACCGGTGATTTCGGCAACCTTCCGGTGCTCCTCACTGATCAGGATGACCCGGAAGCGGGTGGGCGTTTCCTTCCAGACGGCCACAAGGCCATCGCCTATATCTTGGAAAAAATGAATGAACAGCGAATCGCCCTTTCTTTCGACCACCAGCTCCGGCTCACCGGCGACAATTTCCACCGGTGTTTGCGGCGACCGTTTGAGAAAAACGTGGGGATGGCCGATCAGGGCGGGGAGCGCCTTGACCGGATCAAACGCATAGCCGCCGTTTTTTCCGCCGCCTTGCTCCGCTTGATACAGGGCCGAGCAGATCAAATGGTCCTGTTCCGTCAGATAATCGAGTTCACCTTGTCGGAGCAAACGCTGGAAGGCTATGGTCCGCCCCTTGGTCCAGGTACCGGTTGTTGTCTTTTTTTGTTCCTTGGGCAACAATTCCAGCGTTCCCTCACCATACTCAACCAACCAGCAGAGACGCGTCAGCCGTTCAGGTTCCCTGATTTTCCTGGTGACTTCGATCAACTCCTGCAAACTTTGCTTCCAGGTTCCATGGGGAGCAATGATGTGGGTCAGGTAGCGACATTGCAATTCGCCAGCCAGCTCGACAGCGGCTTGGTGCATCCCGGTGTGCTCTTCATCAAGGGCCGCCAATAATTCCGCTGATTCCATGGCTACCCAGAGAAAACCGTGTGCACGGCCCTGGTCGTAGAGTTGCCGCAGCATCGTCTGGAAATCGGGCGGGATCTCCACCCCCATCCAGTAAAGCGATAACAGGGCGACGAGAGAGGTAAGGCTCCGCTTGTCGGCAACCAAATCCTTGGTCAAGGCAAGCATATCGGGCAGCATTTCATCCGTCGAGCGGAGCACGGCATCGAGAAACCGGTAAGGAATTTCCTCGGGGCAGCCGTTGCACCGCTTCAAGACGACGGCGACCGCCTCACGGGCGCGTTCACGGTCGCCGGGCTGATCGCGATCCAGCAGGGCAAAAAGACAATACAGGCCGGTAATGCCGTAAAAAAAACAGGGGTCGTTGCCCGCGTATTGCTGCAAATGGTCCAAATCTTCGGCGAACAATTCCAGAGCGACTTCCGTTTCCCCTTGCAGGAAGGCCACGGAACCGGCAAATCCCGAGCCGAAGAACGAATCGTTGTATCGCTTCAGCAACTGTTGCAACGCATCGAACCGTCCCTGCAACAGGTAACAGCTGGCCAGGATACGACGGAACGGCACCCGTTCATCGGGAGCAATGGTCTGGGCCTGTTCATCTTCGAGATAAGCGTGGAGAGCGGGAAAATGATGCAGCTTTTCCTGAGAATAGCGAATGACCTGGTCGAGCAAGAAAAATTGAAAGGACCCGGGCAACGAGGCAAACCACTTGGCGTCAAAGGCTCGGGCGGCCACAAGAACAGCGGGAGGCTCGGCATCGTAATAGGGCTTGCCTTCGCCTTCTAAAAAAAGCAGCGCCGTGTCTAGCTTGTCAAAGTCCTGGGTATAGAGGCCGATTCGGAACTGGCGCAGGGCGCGCCAGCATCGGGTTGGCCATTTACCATGCATATAATCGACCGGCGCCGCTCGTTCGATCAGCGCGGCCAATTGAGGAAAACGTCCGCGATCAACCGCCTGCCGGGTCAGGGTTTCCGCTAACATCGGGGGGCATTGATTCTTGCCATTCAAAAATCCCTTACGTCGCAGTCGACTAACCATTTCACCGAGCTCTTCACTGCTGAGGCGTCGATCTTCAAGGAGCGCGGGGTCAAGAGCACTCAAACAGCGGGCCAGAAAGCTGACGGAAACCGGCTCGTAAATGACGGATATGAGCTGGAGCACAAGTTGCTCGATCGCGGGAAGCGCGGCAAGGCTTTGAAGAGCGGCAGACTCCTTGACTGCAGGAACGTGGGCGGCAGGGGGATGGGGTACGGCAGATGCTTTCAAAATAAATGTTGGGAGGGGCAAAAGTTACATGATGGCTACGGGACAGGGAATGAGCACAGACAGGAAAACGGCCGATCTCCATCGTGGCCTCGCCAAATCTGCGCAACAGTGCGGCAAAAGGGAATGTTCTCCTCTAGGGGACGACGTGTTCTTGATTGAAAGCGCAGCAGTACATGCTCATCACTGCAACATCTTGGTATTCGTCCAAATTTTAGCTTCTTTTCTCAATTGATCAATCCAGTCGGCCATCAATGTATTCTTGTGCGCGGCGAGCAACTGCTGTTCCAGAGCCTGCCGCTTGGCGGCATCCGTGTCGCCTTGTCCGCGACGGGATTCAAGGATTTGGTAAAGATAACAAGTGTTCCCCTCGACAATGACCTTGTCTGGGAATGCACCCTGCCCCAAACGGGCAAAGGCATCACGGCGAATCTCTTCAGGAACACCGTTTGCTGGGCCGGTTCGCTTCAAATAGGCGGACTCCTTCCGCTCCACATCAGACGGAAACCGCTGCTGCTCCTTGGCGGTTTTAAGCATCTGTTCGGCGGCGCTCCGCGCAAGCTCCACGCTTTTCTCCTTGATGAAATCGGCAGCAACGCGCTCGCGAACAATGGCAAGCTCGGGAACCACGGATTCCCTGGCATCCTCCACAAAGATTATGGCATAGCCTGTCGCCGTTTCCACGATGGAGCTCAGTTCCCCCTTATGCAGCGCGAAGGCTGACTGCAAAAAAGCGGGATCGCTGATCAAGGTATCTTTAGGTGGCTTGTCCTGTTGAAAGAAATCGGTCCGATGAACGGCAACTGCGTTTTTTTCACTGTATTTTGTCAAGCTGCCGGCACGGATGATTTCCTCGTAGGCGGTCGATGCCTTTTTGAAGGTAATGGCCTTGACTCCTTGCCGCTCCAATTCTGCGCGAATCGAAGCACGCACCTCCTCCAGGGAGCGGGTCGTGGCCGGTTTTATCTCTTCGAGCTTGACGAGGTGATACCCATAGGGCGTTTCCACAACACCGCTGATCTCGCCCGTGCGCAGCGAGAACACGCTTCGCTCAAAAGGCTCAACCATCTGACCACGGCTGAAAAAACCAAGATCGCCACCCTTCTCTTTCGAGGTATCCTCGGAAAACTGCTTGGCCAAGAGGGCGAAATCCCCCCCTCCTCGGATCTGCGCCAACACCTTTTCCGCAGCCGCCTTTTTCGCGGCCTTGGTCTCTGCGGTGTCGCCATCTGCTATCTTAAATAGGATATGGCGCGCCCGTCGCTGCTCGGGAGTGGCATAGAGCTCGGCATGCTCCTGATAATATCTCTGTACAGCCTCGTCGTTGACAGCCACCGCTTTCAGATCATCGGCAAAAGGAAAAGACAAGTAGGCCAATTTGCTCTGTGGCGGTGTCTTATATTGCTGCTTGGTCTGTTCATACCAAGATTGCAGGCTCGCATCGTCTACTTTGACCTGCGGTTCGTAGGCGCTGCTCCTCACCGTGGTGTAGGCAAGCTTGACTTCTTGATCCAGGAACTCAACCCAGTTGTCCAACTCGGCAGCGGAAACAGTGGCAAAGGCGCCGAGAGATTCGACAGCGCGGTTCATCAACAAGTCGTTGCCGATTCCTGCCTCAAACGATGTGGGCGACAAGCGGTTCTGTGCAAGCACCGTCTTGTATCGGTCCAAGTCGAACCGACCGTTCTCGTCGCGGAATACCTCCAAATCTTGGATCTTGCGCTGGGTCGCTTCTTTACTGATCGTCATCCCCATTTTTTCAGCGCCTTGTCGAAGCAGTTCCGACTGGATCAGCTGATTGAGCACCTGATCCTTGACGCCGAGGCTTTCCACAAATTTCTCCGGCAGTTGACCGCCGAATTGCTGTTTATAGCCCTCGATCGCTCGTTCGTAGTTCTGCTGAAAATCTCGATAGGAGATCTCCTTGCCGTTGACGACGGCCACAGCATTGGGATTGTCATTGAGATTGGTGCCCACCCCCCAGAAAATGAAAACAATAGCGATGATCACCACAATCGATTGAACGACAATCGACTGTGCATTTTTCCTGATAATATTCAGCATGATAGAAGCACCTCCCAGAGGCCAGGCCAGATCCCAAGTTTTTTCGGAGCGAGCATTATGTTCAATTTCTCAGCAAGTTACCAGAGAAAAATGCACAGCCATTCCAGCAAAAAGTGCTTGAGACCTCATTCAAAAAAAACAGGGTGTTTGCTTGACAAAGCCCCCCCCCTATAGTAATTAACTGGTGATTTTTCAGATTAGGAATTCATTACTCATCCATATTAAACGCTTTGGCCAAGGAGGAACACATGGCAACTATTGAGCACAAAGGAAAAACCTACGAGGTGGACGAAGACGGCTTCCTGTTGAAAGGTGCTGAAGAGTGGGACGAGAACTGGGTCGATTATGTAAAGACCGTTGAAGGTATCGTTGACATCACCGATGAGCACCAGAAAGTTATCGATGCCCTGCAAGAGTACTACAAGAAGAATGGTATTGCTCCGATGGTTCGTATCCTTTCCAAGACCACTGGATTTCCGCTGAAACGTATCTATGAACTGTTCCCGTCCGGACCTGGCAAGGGAGCCTGTAAGATGGCTGGTTTGCCGAAACCGACCGGTTGCGTCTGATCGTTCGTTTCCCACGCGTTAGCAAAAAGGCTGCCTTTTCAGGCAGCCTTTTTTTATGCCCACTGCGATCCTTCCCTAAAAACGTTTTCTAAAAAAACGGCTCGCCGACTAAAAGGACATTTCCAGAAAGTGGGCATGAAACCGGGTCATATCCTGGCCGCATTTGCCACAGATGAACTTCACGTCCCCATAAATCTCTGTCGTGTTTTCTTGAGGGGTAAACGATCCATCACCATTTTGCAGATAATGGGTCGTCACCAGGACATTCTCGGCAATCTCAACAAAATTCTTATTGTTGCCGCACTGCGGACAAACAATGCGTCCTGCGGGCTCACCGGTCGGAACATGGACTTTTTTCATAGAATTCTATCTGGTTGAACGGCACATCACATCGCCCTCTCCTGCGGAGAACAGGCTGCGGTTATCGCCTATGATCACGAAGCATACCAAATGACAAAAGGATCATCCGTCTTCCCTTGCAGCAAGGTTTCATTATATTCGACATGGGTCACGCGAGATAAGGGAGAACCGATGGACAACCACGCGAGCAACAAATCGACGTTGTCTGCTGCGCCCTCGCACTGTACCTCCACTGTCCCATCCGGCAAGTTTCTCACCCACCCGGAAAGTCCAAGCCGCATGGCCTCCCTGCGTGTGTACTCGCGAAAAGCGACCCGTTGCACTCGTCCATGCACCCGGGCGTGAATTCTTTTTCGTTCCATTAGGCCCTGGCCACCAAGGGAAGAAACTGTTGCTCGGTGAGGATCGGCAGCCCCATTTCTTTCGCCTTCTTCAGCTTGCTGCCCGCTTTTTCACCGCTAACCACATCGGTGACCCGGTGACTCATGCTGGTGGCCACCTGCGCGCCAAGGGCCTTGACCAACTGTTTGGCCTCGTCCCTTGAAAGGGTTTGCAATGTTCCGGTGAACAAAAAGACCCGCCCGGTCAGGGGCGCCCCCCCCGCAGTCGACGACCTGATGACGACTCCGGCCCGATTGAGCTGTTCAACCATGGCAACGGTGAGCGGATCCTGGAAATATTCGATCACGGAATCCGCTGTTTGTTCGCCAATCCCCTCAACGCGGAGCAATGCCTCCTTTTTCGCCGCCATCAGCTCGCGCAACTCACGAAAATGCTCCGCCAACACCGAAGCGGTCACCTCACCCACATGGCGAATCCCGAGTGCGGCGATAAATTGGGCCAGGGGCAGGGATCTTCGTTGTTCAATGGCCTCGAGAATATTGCGGGCCGATTTTTCCCCCCAGCCATCAAGACTGGCCAGTTTGTCCATCCGAAGGTTAAAGAGATCGGGGATGGAGCGGACCAGCCCCTCACGGACAAGTTGTTCAACATTTTTTTTTCCGAGCCCCTCGATGTCGAGGCCGCTCTTGCCGGCAAAATGAATCAATTTTTGCACCTGCTGGGCAGGGCAATCGGGATTGACGCAGCGGATGGCCGCCTCATCCGGTTTCTGGACCAGAGGCTGGCCACACTCGGGACACTCAGCGGGAAAGAGGATCGGCACCTGCCTGCCATCTCGTTTTTCGGCAATCACCTTGACAATCTCGGGAATAACATCGCCAGCCCGTTGAACGAGCACCGTATCATAACGATAGAGATCTTTGCGTACAATCTCGTCCTGGTTATGGAGCGTCGCCCGCTTAACCACAACCCCATCAATCTCGACTGGCCGGAGATGCGCCACAGGGGTGATGGCCCCAGTCCGTCCCACTTGAAACTCGACCCGTTCGACAACGGTGGTCGCCTGGGTAGCGGGAAATTTCCATGCCACCGCCCAGCGCGGAGCGCGCGCCGTCGTTCCCAAACGTTGCTGCAGGCCAAGATCGTTTATCTTGACCACAATGCCGTCAATTTCATAGGTCAGGTCATGACGAGCCCCCAACATGAAATGATACCGTTGCCTGATTTCCTCCTCGGTCGCACAAACCTGCACCAACGGGTTGACGGGAAAGCCGAGCCTGGCCAGACCATGAAAGACTTCCTCCTGACTCTTCGCCGCCAAAGAATCGGGATTGGCAACCCCATACACAAAAAAATCCAACCGGCGACGGGCGGTGATTCGCGGATCCAATTGGCGCAAAGAGCCGGCAGCGGCATTCCTTGGATTGGCGAACAGCGGCTCGCCCGCTTCCTGCCGTTGCTGATTGAGCAGCTGGAATCCCTGCTTGGATAAGAAAACCTCACCGCGGACAATCAATTCCTCCGCCCCCCCGATGCCCTCGTTGTTGATGAAACGCAAGGGGATAGACGGAACGGTTTTCAATTGTGCCGTAATATCCTCACCGACAAGCCCATCTCCTCTGGTTGAACCGACGGCCAGCATACCTTGGCGATAGACCAGTTCAACCGCCAAGCCGTCCAGCTTTGGTTCGGTCATGAAACACAGCGGCCCGTCAGCTTTAAGAAAACGGAACGATTTGTCGACAAAGGCAGCAAGCTCCTGCACATCAAAAATATTGTCCAAACTGAGCATCGGCGAGGCATGCTCCACCTGGGCAAAGGAATGCAAAGGGGGGCCACCGACGCGATGGCTGGGCGAGTCTGCGGTGACAAGCTCGGGATATTCTTGTTCGAGTGCCAAAAGTTCCCGAAACAATGCGTCATACTCGCCATCTGAAATAATGGGATCATCAAGTACATAATAGCGATGCGCATGAAACCTGAGCTGCCCGCGCAACTCTTCCAACCGGTCAGCCGCCCTCCCCTTGTCCATGGATCACATATCCTCGATCAACACACCGCCCTTGGCGATACTGTCACGGCTCTCCTCGTCAATAAAAAGCAGGATCGATTCCTTCGGTTTGCCCGCAGCCTCGGAAATCACATCCGTGACCCCTTTGGCGATTTTTTGTTTCTGCTCCTTGGTAAGCTTTCCAGCAACACGGATACTGACATAGGGCATAGGACCACCTCCACATTATAAAAGGATAAACGCGTGTTTTCCATGCAGTGCCTGCTGTGCCAGGAATCGAGGGGCAATGTCCCGGACAGCATTTCCTTTTTGCAAGACAAACACACTGAACACGGGTAAAAGATAGCAGAATTTCAGCAAGACGTCGATGAGGTTTCCGGGGCCCTGCTTCGCTTATCTCATGGGCACACAGGAGGAATGACAAGATGAATGTGATCGTTACCGGGGGGGCCGGGTATATTGGCAGCCATACCTGCCTGGAACTACTCAATGCCGGTTACCAGGTCACGGTCATTGACAACCTCTGCAATGCCAGCCGGGAATCGATCCGGCGAGTCGAGGCATTGACCGGCAAAGCCATCGCTTTCCACGAGGTTGACCTGTGCGACCTCGACGCTCTTCGTGCGGTTTTCAGGCGCACCCCTGAGGCCAAGGCGGTCATTCATTTCGCGGGTCTGAAGGCGGTTGGTGAATCTGTGCAGCATCCCTTGCGCTACTATCGCAACAATCTCGATTCCACCCTCAATCTCTGCCAAGCAATGCGGGAACATGGGGTGACGGACGTGGTTTTTTCCTCTTCGGCCACGGTCTATGGCGATCCGGCCTCTGTCCCTATCCGGGAGGATTTTCCGCTTTCCTGTACTAACCCGTATGGGCGGACCAAATTGATGATCGAGGAAATACTACGCGATCTACAGATTGCCGATCCGCAGTGGAACGTGATCCTGCTGCGCTATTTCAATCCGGTCGGGGCCCATAAAAGCGGTCGGATCGGCGAGGATCCCAACGGAATTCCCAACAATCTGGTGCCGTACATCGCCCAGGTGGCCATCGGCAAGTTGCGGGAGCTCTCTGTTTTTGGCGGCGATTACCCCACCCCGGACGGTACCGGTGTCCGCGACTACATCCATGTGGTGGATCTGGCGCTCGGCCATTTGCGGGCACTGGAAAAACTTCGGCAACGACCGGGAATCGCTGTGTATAATCTGGGAACCGGACAGGGGTACTCCGTGCTTGAGATGGTCACGGCCTTTGCCCAGGCCTGTGGGCGGCCTATTCCCCATCGGATTATCGGTCGCCGCCCCGGCGATATTGCGAGATGCTATGCCGACCCAACGCTGGCCTGGCATGAATTGGGGTGGCGCGCTCAGTGCGGACTTGCGGAAATGTGCGAGGATACGTGGCGGTGGCAGGCGGCCAACCCCGAAGGATACAACGAAACCATGTCCCCCATGTAACCTCCCCCTTGCAGCTAGTAGCCGCTGGCGATGATCAGGCTAGCGCCCTGCCGCTTGGCGAAGGTGTGTTTTTCCTTGCCTTTCCAGGTATACTCCACCCATTTTCCCTCGGGGGTGGCATTGAGCAACGCCTCAAAAATCGGCATGGCCTTGTCTTTCAAGTTTTCTCCGGCAAGGGTCGGATGGACAAGCAACGTGCCGTTGATTTCCATGACAAACACATACGGCGTATAAGCATCCGCCGCAAAACTTGAGGCATCCTTGCCCGCTTCAATGGCGGTCGCTAGTTCGTTGACGTTTTTCTCAATCGCCATCCGGTCCTCAGCCATAACATTGGCGACCAGGAAAAGCACGATCATCAGCAGCAGAAGATATGGTTGTCGATTCATCGTCTCTCCTTTCCTGTACGATTCAGTTCGAGTTGTCAGACTTGGTGGAACGTTTCCGGCGTCATCACAGATGGACGAGCGTCCAAATGTGAATCGTGCACCAACAAAATCAAGGTCCTGGGGCGAGGGACCAGATTGGTTTTCGCATTTTTTCCTATCCGGAGCGGAAACCGTTATGGTATGTCGAATGCGGATATTTCTTGAGGTTATACCGATGGTTCCTTCGAATGGCAAGACTCTTTTCATCAATCAAATCAATGAACAAACAGAATAGGCACTGCCGACACCATGAGCGAGGATACCCTGTACTCCAGCGGTGAAGTCGAGGAAGACTTTACCTTCAACGATCGGGTGGCCGAGGTCTTCGACGACATGCTCAGCCGCTCTATTCCCTATTACCGCACGGTAATAGACGGCATGGCGCAACTGCTTGCCTGCAGGCTGCCGGGGGGCGGAACCCTCTATGACTTGGGCTGCTCCACCGGCACCACCTTGCTGGAACTATGCCGTCGACTGCCGGAGAGGCAATTCCACTACATCGGTATCGACAATGCCCCATCTATGCTCGATAAGGCGCGAAAGAAGAGTGCCATGTTCGGCAAGCGCACGGTACTCCAATTCATACAAGACGACATCACTTCCTGTCCCCTGCCCTCTGCCTCGGCCATCATTTGCAACTATACCTTGCAATTTCTCCGCCCCATGACCCGCCAGGCCTTTGTCGACCGGATTCACGCCGCCCTGCCCGCTGGAGGGATTTTTTTTCTCAGCGAAAAAACCATTTCCCATGCCGGACGGCTGAACCGCGATTTCATCGAAATCTATCATGCCTTCAAGAAGCAACAGGGCTACTCCGAACTGGAAATCGCCGCCAAGCGCGAGGCCCTGGAAAATGTGCTCATCCCCTTTTCCCTGGACGAAAACATCGCCCTGTTACGCCATGCAGGATTCGATGAGATCGAAACCTATTTCAAGTGGTTCAACTTTACCGCTCTTGTGGCCCTGAAACGATAATCCATGGATCTACTCGAACATTTTCAAGACGCGAAAAGGGATCCCCTCCGGCGTCTGCTCGCCGAAAAATCAGCGTGGTTCAGCCAGGATAAAAAGGGGTTTCTACGCTATCGCCTCCCCTTGCGGTCGGTACAAGATTTGCGTGCGTCATCCTGTGATTTTTCCGGCGATGTGGTGCGCATTGGCACGGCTGACGATCTGAGCGCAGACGATCATGCCCGGGTTCATCAGATCCTGCGCGGTTTAATGCCGTGGCGCAAAGGCCCTTTCTCTGTCTTCGGCATCGACATCGACGCCGAGTGGCGGAGTGAGCGCAAGTGGAACCGCCTCGTTCCGGAACTGCCCGCCCTGGCCGGCAAGATGGTGGCTGATATCGGCTGCAACAACGGCTACTACATGTTCCGCATGGCCCCGTACCAGCCGACCATGGTCCTTGGTTTCGAGCCCTATGTCCATCACTACTACACCTTCAACATCCTCAACACCTTCGCCCAACAACCAAACCTCCGGGCGGAGCCGCTGGGCATCGAGCACCTTGCCCTTTTCCCTGAATGTTTCGACGTTATATTTTGCCTGGGCATTCTTTACCACCGCCCCTCACCACTGGAGGCGTTACGTGATCTGCACTCCGCCCTGCGTCCCGGAGGCATTTTGCTTGTCGAATCGCAAGCCATCGCTGGTAATGACCCTGTGGCCCTGTTTCCCGCCCACACTTATGCCAAGGTTCCCGGAACCTGGTTTGTCCCCACCGCCACCTGCCTCCACAATTGGCTGACGAGAACAGGGTTTACCGAGGTCCGGCTCTTTTGTGATCACGCCATGAGTAGTGCGGAACAAAGGCGAACCGCCTGGATGGAATTTGAATCCTACCAAGATTTCATTGACAAGGATAATCCCGCGCTTACTATAGAAGGGTATCCGGCACCCCGCCGAGTGTTCTTCAAGGCAAAAAAATAACCGCGAGTACAACAGGTTATTGCAACCACTATCTCCGGCTGCACCACAGCAGCCATTCAATCGCATAACGAACAAACAGGATGAATCAATGATGAATGCAAAAGACTGCACATTGTACCACGGCGGCCTGAAAGGGGCTGAATCGGTTTTTGGTGAGAACGCCGAGAAATATGGCGTGCACGAGGTGGTTTTCACGTTTGCAGGACACCGGCTTAATCGCGACCGTAACGCGACGATTTTGAGCGAGGAGGAGTTGCAACGGGGCGATATCAGCATGGAACTCGCCTCGCGGATGATGAATCGGACCTATTATGAAACTGAAAAAATCCGCAGGGTTTTACAAACAATCTTTCACATGGTCAACAAGGGCCATCAGGTCTTTGTCGTCGGCACCATTCTTGACGATAATTCCGTCAAAGGCGGAACCGGCTGGGCAGTGGAATTGGCAAAACTGTTCAATCGCCCCCTGCATGTCTACGACCAACCCCGCAGCCAATGGTTCACCTGGAAGGAAGGCGCCTGGAAGGAAGATTCTCCCCGAATTTGTTACAGCACCTTTGTCGGTTCAGGAACCCGCTATCTCAGCGACGATGGCATCGCCGCCATCAACCAACTGTTTGTCGACAGCTTCGCCAATTAACCCCGCTTTCTTTTTGACCAACCGAACCCATCGACACGCCTCTTCACGCTTCCACCTGGTACCGCGAGCGTGAGGAGGCGTTTTTGCTTGTTTTTGTCGATCATTTTCCAATACAAAACTGGCTGAATACGACATCAAGAACATCGTCAGGCGTTGTCAGCCCAACGATATCCCCCAGGTGATCAAGGGCGGACTGCACCTCCACCGCCAGTAGATCCACGGGTGCGGCCATTGCCATGGCCGCCTCAAATCCTCGGCAAGCCGTCAGGGTCTTGTGTAAAATCGATCGGTGCCGGGTGTTGGGCGCGCAGGTCATCCGTTCGCACAGTTCCGCACCATCGCCGATGATTGCCTGATAAACCGCCTCTTGGAGTTCGTCGATCCCCTCTTGTTGCTTGGCTGAAATGGCCACCACCTTCTTTCCGGAAAACCGAGAGAAAATCGAAGCGATCTGTTCCTTAGTGGCCAGATCACGTTTGTTGACGACAATCACATGCGGCTTATTGCCCAGCGACCGATACAATTCTTCATCGGTCTCCCGCCAGCCGACCTGCGCATCCACCAAAAAAAGTACCAGATCGGCCTGTTCCACCTTCTGTCGAGCCCGCTCAATGCCCAAAGCCTCGACAGGATCGTGATGCAGACGGATGCCGGCGGTGTCCACGAGGTGGAGAGGAATGCCCCGGATGGCGATTCGCTCCTCGATGGTGTCCCGCGTTGTTCCCGGCAGTGGAGTGACCAAGGCCCGCTCCTCCTGAAGTAGCGTGTTGAGCAGACTCGATTTACCGACATTCGGTTGACCGGTGATGACCACCTTAACGCCTTCCCGAACGATTTTACCCTGCTCGGCCATGGCGATGAGCCGTTCAAGCGGCCCGATGAGATGCGTTTGCAACTGATCCTGGATCTGTTGCGCAGCAAAAATCTCCGCATCCTCGTCCGGAAAGTCGATGGCCACTTCCAGCACGGCAAGAATGGAGAGCAAGTGGTCACGAATCTGTTCGAGTTCAGCGAACAGTGCTCCTCGCAACTGATTGACGGCCAACAGCGCCCCTTTTTCGGTCTGAGCCTGCAACAAATCAACCACGGCCTCGGCCCGGGTCAGATCGATACGGCCGGCGAGAAAGGCCCGCTTGGTGAATTCACCAGGGTCGGCGGGCCGGGCTCCACGCTCAAACACTGTTCGGAGAATTTCCTGAAGAACGAGATAGGACCCGTGACACTGCAACTCAACCACATCTTCACGGGTATAGGTATGCGGGGCACGCATATACACGGCCAGGGCCTCGTCGAGAACCTGGCCCGCGCGATTCATGACGGTGCCGTAATAAAGTTGGTGGCTAGTAAAATGGGAATGGGGTTTATGGGAAACGAACAATTGACGCAAAAGCGTCAGGGCCTCCGGCCCGGAGATGCGGATTATGCCGATTCCACCGGTTCCCGGAGCGGTGGCGATGGCGGCGATGGTATCATTCGCCCGATGGACGGCCACCTTGTCCTCCCCGTCGCTTTTTCGCCACCGGTCGGCGTCCTTTGCCGGGTTTGTAGATCAGGACTTTTTTGAACAATCCTTCGCCCACCGACCGACTGCGAACCCCTTTATCCTCCTGGAGGACCATGTGCACGACACGACGCTCCGAGGGGTTGAGAGCCGGGATGGCCTGCGTCTTGCCATCCGCCTTTACCAGCTCGGCCAACTGGACCGCCCGCGCCTTCAACTCTTCCGCTCGCCGCTCGCGAAAATCACCGACATTCAAAGCAAGCATGATTCGGTCGGGCAAGTGGCGGGAAACCATTTTGCGCAGCAAATATTGCAAGCTATCCAAAGTACGCCCCTCGGGACCGACGATGTGCTCCTCATGCGCCCCTGAAATGTGGCACTGGACCGTGTTGTCCTCATAGCTCACTCGGACTTCCGATGGCAGCCTCATCAGGGTCAGCAATTGGTGCAGATCTTCTTGGATTGCGCCCAGATTTTCTGCCGAGGGCGGTTCAAAGGCAATGTCCTCTTCGAATGATTCCACATCGCCATCGGCCCCCTCCTCCCCCGCTTCTTCCTGTGGCCGTGCTTGCTCCTCAACCACTTTCGCCATTTCCGCCGGCCTGGCAACTCGTTCGACCGCCGCCACCGCCTCCACGGTTTGCGGCTCGTCGCTCGTCGACGGTGCGGCCTCCTCCTCGGTCTTGACAGGGGTGGCGGGAACGGGGGGGGCGATCTCCGCCGAGAGTGGGACGGCCTTTCGTTGCACACGAATGTGGGCTTTTTTCTTGCAAAGGCCGAAAATGCCGGCTGATCCGGTCTCCAGGACCTCGATGTCAAGATCCTCCCGGGAGGCCCCTATCTCCCGACATGCCTGTTCAATTACTTCCGCAATATCCTTGCCGTAAAAATCTTTTTCCTTTGCCATGTGCACCGTTCCTACACCAGAGGTTCACGCCTTGTTCTGCCGATTGATGAGATATTGCTGCAAAATGGAAAGCAGGTTATTGACAAACCAGTACAGTACCAGGCCCGATGCAAAATTAATAAACATGAAAGTGAAGACTATCGGCAAGAATTGCATGATGCGCGCCTGGGTTGGATCCGCGGTGGTCGGCGTCATCTTTTGTTGCAGATACATGGAAGCGCCCATCAGCAGGGTCAGGATCGGAATGCCATGGAGATAGGGAATGTCGAACCCTATCCACAGTCTGTCGGGAGCGGACAAATCATTGATCCACAGCATGAAGGGGGCATGGCGCAATTCGATGGCGGCCATCAATACCCGGTACAGGGCGAAAAAGAAGGGAATCTGAATCAGCATCGGCAAACAACCGCCGACAGGATTGACCTTGTAGGTTTTGTACAGGGTCATCATCTCCTGATTCATCTTGGCCGGATCATCCTTGAACCGCTCCCGCAGCTTGGCAATTTTGGGCTGCAATTTCTGCATGTTTTTCATGGACTTCATCCCCTTTTGGGTGATGGGCCAGAAAATGAGCTTGATCAGGATAGTGAGGAGAATGATGGCGACGCCGTAGTTATGGCTGAACTGATGGAAAAAATTGAGCAACCAAAGCATGGGCTTGGCCAAGACATCAAACCAGCCGAAATCCACGGCCTTGGCCAAGTCGCTGCCTGCGGTTTGGAGAACCTGGAGCTTTTTGGGGCCGAAATACAGTGTGTAGGCAAAAGATTTGCCTTCATGGGGCCCGATTGTCTGAATGCCTTCCGAAAGAACCGTCCGTACCTGCTGTTCCGATCCCTGCAGGGTAATGGTGCGGCCATTGCCGACTGCCGGTGCCACGGTGGTCATGAAATAGTTGTCGACATACCCTGTCCAGCTCACCTTGCCCTGGAGAACCACCGGCGCCTCGGTCAGCTTTTTCGCCTTGGTTTCGACCAATTTTTCGTTCACATAGGCAGCCGGCCCGGCAAAGAGATACTTGCTGGTTTCACTGGCATGGGCAAACGGTTCGTTGACCATGGTCAGGGCGGGTGAAACCTGAACAGGCCGATCGGTGGTGTTGCTGACCTTATATTCAACATTGATCAGATAGCTGTCGCCTCGAAATGTCAGAGTACGGACAATCGCTATCCCGTCGGCCAGGGCCGCCGTCATGGTCAACGTCCCGGTATCTCCTTGATTGGTGAGGGTCACGGCATTTTTGTCCGCCGTGTAGGTCGGCAAGACCGTGCCCGCTCCATTATCCAAGGAGAACAGGACAGGCGCATCCGCTGGCCCCTTGCCGATGATCAGCTGCATCGGACCCGCGTCTTCCGCATTCGTGCTCCGGTAGCTCTTCAGAACAAACCCCTTCACGCCCCCGCCCTGTTCATTGATCACCGCTGTGTACAACGGGGTGTCCACGGTGACATCGTGAGCGAGAGGGTCGACGGCAACCGTGGATGGAGTTGCGGCGATACCGGTCGCGGCGGCGGGTGCCCCACCGGCTGTCTGCTGGTTGGCGGAGGAGGCAGCCTGCGTGGCCTGTCCAGGGGCCTGCGGTTGGGGAGGAACGGGCTTGACAAAGAAATACTGATACCCGATCAAAATGAGAAAGGAGAGGACAATGGCCAAAAAGGCTCTGTAAAGATCCATGTCATGTACCTTGGGGTGCCTCTATGTGCAGAGGTGTTGACTGAAAATGACGCATCCCGCTCTCACGCCTCAGCGCACGGGGTCATAGCCACCGCGGGAAAAGGGATGGCAGCGCAGTATTCGCCATATAGCCATCAAGGTTCCGCGGAAAACGCCATGTTTCCTGACCGCTTCAATGGCATATTGGGAGCAAGAAGGAATGAATCGACAGACAGGGGGAAACAAGGGGGAGAGAAGAAGTTGATAGCCTCTGAACAAGGCAATCAAGCACATTGCAGGCGCTTTCCGCCATGATCGTCCAGACTTTCCTTCCGACGACGAGCTCGGATGGTGATCATCGAAGGCCATGGAGCTGTTCCTTGTCTCAGCCGCAGAGCGTTCTTGCTATATCGGCCCGCAAAGCAGCAAAGCTGTCCAGGGAAAAATCCGGCCGAACAGCGATGACAACATCACAATGAGCCGGAAAGTCTCCGCGGTTAAGCCGAAACACTTCGCGCACTAACCGCTTAACCCTATTCCGCCGCACAGCATTTCCTGTTTTTCTCTGCACACTGATTCCCAGTCGGTTCCAGGGAAGTGTATTCGGCATGACGATCACGGTGAACCCGTTGCCGCGATGCCGCTGTCCAGACCGATAAACGCGTTGAAACTCTCCCGTTTTCCGCAGTAAGTGCGCCTTGGGAAGCGTGAAGCGATCCAAGGGGGTTAAGCGGCCAGCCGTTTCCGTCCTTTTGCTCTCCGACGTTGAATGACGGCCCGACCGGAATGCGTCTTCATGCGAACAAGAAATCCATGGGTCCGGGCACGCTTGGTATTGCTTGGTTGAAAGGTTCTTTTACTCATGATCCTATCCTTTGTTGCAGATAACTTGATGAATTCTTCACGATATGGGGCAACCGGAGGTTACCGCTCCATTTCCTGTCCTCGCCCATCCGCTGGCGCAAGCGGTTCGTTAAGCCCGACCGAAGCAACGGACGACGAAAAGAGCAAGCGACCCAATGTCGTCAAATCACTTTTCAAAAGAGTTTATTTTAATCATAGAGGACAATTTATGTCAAATTATTTCCCCCAAGGCCAAGGATATAATCGGTCGGTCATTCGACTGTCCTTTCCGCGACGGAGCATAACTCTCGTTGCGACCGTGGATACGCGTCACGGGATGCGCCCCATCAAGGTTGCAAATATCATCTCACACCGTATAATGCTTGATTTTCATGCGCCTCGCACTTGGTCGGAGAGATCTATTTTGAGCGACCATACCGTGTGGCACCGACGATGCAACCAGTAAACGACAATCATGATTGACTTTGATATCGCCGTAATAGGGGCAGGACACGCAGGATGCGAAGCCGCACTCGCCGCCGCCCGCATGGGATGCAGCACCCTGGTGTGCGTCATTAACGCAGACACCATCGGGGCCATGTCCTGCAACCCGGCCATCGGTGGACTGGCCAAGGGGCATTTGGTCAAGGAGATCGATGCATTGGGCGGTGAAATGGCAAAGAATATAGATGCCACGGGCATCCAATTCCGCCGGCTGAACACCAGCAAGGGGCCAGCGGTCCGCTCGTCCAGAGCCCAGGCCGACCGCCTCCTCTACCGGTTGCGCATGAAACACATTCTCGAAAATCAGCCAAATTTAGCCATTCGTCAAGCTGTGGTCGACGAAATCCTGATAGAAAACGGCCGAGTTGTCGGGTTACGTACCTCGTTGGACGAATGTGTGCGCGTCAGAGCGATCGTGGTCGCCACCGGTACTTTTCTCAATGGCCTTATCCATGTGGGCCTGAAAAACTTTCCCGCCGGCCGCATGGGCGATGCGCCCTCGACGAAACTGGCCCAGTGGTTCGCCTCCACAGGCTTCACGGTTGGTCGCATGAAAACCGGGACAGTTCCCCGACTGGACGGCAACAGTATCGACTACTCCCAGCTTGTTGCCCAGTATTCCGATGAGCAGCCCGCGCTGTTTTCCTTTTCTTCCCACGGAGCGCCGCCCCTTGTCCAGAGGCCCTGCTACATCACCTACACCAACGAACGCACCCACGACATCATTCGCCAGTCCATCCACCAATCACCGATGTATGCCGGAATCATCGAGGGAGTGGGCGCGAGATACTGTCCGTCGATCGAGGACAAGGTGATGCGCTTTCCCGAAAAAGTCCGCCATCAGATTTTCCTCGAACCCGAAGGACTCGAAACCATCGAAGTGTACCCCAACGGCATCCCCACCAGCCTGCCGCTGGCCACCCAAATCGAGATGGTGCACTCCATTCAAGGGCTGGAGCATGCCCGTATCATCCGTCCCGGGTACGCCATCGAATACGATTATGTTGATCCGCGGGAGCTCAAGCCTTCACTGGAAACCAAGAAAATTGTCGGCCTTTTTCTTGCGGGGCAGATTAACGGCACTTCGGGATACGAGGAGGCTGCCGGCCAAGGCCTGATGGCGGCAATCAACAGTGTGCAGTATGTGCGTGGCGAGGAACCGGTAATCCTCGACCGATCCCAAGCCTATCTGGGGGTCCTGATTGATGACCTGGTGACCCTCGGCACCAAGGAGCCCTATCGGCTGTTCACTTCCCGCGCGGAGTACCGGCTGCTCCTGCGCGAGGATAACGCTGACATGCGGTTGCGACCTATCGGCCATCGCATCGGCCTAGTGGATGAACCGACCTGGCACGAATTCGTCCACAAGAAAGAATATATCAGCCGGGTGCTGCACTACTTGCATGAAACCAGAATCAAACCCGTGCCAGGAATCAATGCCTTTCTCGCCGCCCACAATGCGCCGGCCCTCTCCCAGGCCATGACGCTGGCGGAACTGCTCCGCCGGCCAGAGATCAGACTGCACATGCTTGCCCAAATGAGCCGGGCAGTCGACAGCCTTCCGCCCTTTCCGGAAGAAGCGCTTGCCTTCCACGACGAGATCGAACTGCAGATCAAGTACGAAGGCTATATCAAAAGGCAGGAAGAGCAAATTTCCCGCTTTAAAAAGCTGGAAAGCATCGAACTGCCGCCCGGACTCGTGTACAAGGGACTCCCTGGCCTTTCCAATGAAGTGGTGGAAAAACTAACTAGAGTCCAGCCCCGTTCACTTGGCCAGGCCTCCAGAATCTCCGGGGTGACACCAGCGGCACTCTCCGTGCTCCAGGTTCACCTGAAACGGCTTGGCCTTTTATGATCACCATCCCCAATGCTTGAATTCCCCTCGATAAATCCGGTCCTTCTCAGCTTTGGCTCTCTGCAGATTCGCTGGTATGGCCTGATGTACGTCATCGGCTTCAGTTGCGCCTATCTGCTGGTCGTTCACCAGGCAAAAAAATTCGCCTGGAAACAAATGCTCACCCATGTCGACAACCTTAACCTCGCCCTGATTATCGGCGTGATTATCGGTGGACGGCTGGGATATGTGCTCCTCTACAACCCGATGCATTATCTGATGCATCCCATGGAAATACCCGCTATTTGGTCCGGAGGCATGTCCTTTCATGGTGGCTGCCTGGGGGCACTGCTCACCGGCGCGTTGTATTGCCGCAAACAGGGATTGGACTATTGGCGGGCTGCGGATCTCTTCATCGCCACCGCACCCATCGGTCTTTTTTTCGGACGGTTGGGCAATTTTATCAATGGCGAACTCTATGGACGCATCAGCACCGCGCCGTGGGCCATGGTCTTCCCGGATGGCGGACCTTTGCCCCGACATCCTTCCCAGTTGTACGAAGCGGCGCTTGAAGGATTGCTTCTGTTTCTGCTTTTATGGGGCATGAAAGCCAACCCCTGGCATCAGCCGAAGAAACGACTCTGGCCACATGGGAGCATGCTGTCCCTCTTTCTCATTGGATACGGCTGCTGCCGATTCTTGGTCGAATTTTTCCGCGAACCCGATGCGCAACTCGGTTTTATTATCGGTCTCTTTTCCATGGGTCAGGTGCTTTGCTTGCTGATGGTGGTGGCGGGAACAGCCCTCTGGTATGCGCGGATAACAGCGCAAACGGAAAAAGCAACCGTTCACCCCCCCCCCTCAGCAACTTAATCGCAGAGGATTTTTCCAGCAAGCTCCTTACCGGGACGAAATTTCACCACACGACGCGGAGGAATGGGCACCGTCTCTCCAGTCTTCGGGTTTCTCCCTTTTCTGGGAGCACGATCCACCACCGAAAAGCTGCCGAAACCAACCAACGTAACCCTTTTTCCCTCTGTGATTGCCGCAGACAAGGTTGACAACAAACCATTGAGACCACGTTCCGCGGCGATTTTGCTGATTTGCGCTGAATGCGCGATAGATTCAATAAGATCGCTCTTATTCATGTTTTCCTCCTCGCCTGATGTTCATTGATCGCCCCATTCCGCACCAGAAAAAAAGCCGGACACGTCTTCAGAGACGTTGCAATAAATCTCAGGGAGGAGAAAAAAACAATTGTCGGAACTACCTATTTCTTTGTAGGTAGATTTACCTAACGAGGAAAATAGTAGAGAAAAATAAAATAAATAGAAGCAAAGACCGTGGTGGTCCCGATACAAATAATGCAAGAAAATTATTTTTCGGGAAAAAGCACTGCATTGCGGACCACGTGATTGACCAGGTCCACGGTGTTTTTCATTTTGAATTTTTTCAATAAGTTTGCCCTGTGGTGATCAATGGTCCTGGGGCTTAACTGCAATATCTCGCCAATTTCCTTGCTGGAGCACCCCTGCACCACCAACTTGAGCACCTGCTTCTCCCGTTCGCTGAGGATGACATACGGGACTGTGCCCGGCTGACGAAACGCGGTGAGCGCTTCATCGGTGACCTCAGAAAACAACTGCGATGAAATGTACGTTTTCCCCGATCTGATGGCTTCAATGGCCGCAAGCAATTCGGCGTCCGAATCATCCTTAATCAGATACCCTTGGGCACCCGCGGCAATGGCTTGGTAAAAATACTGCTTGTTGGCGTGCATGGTCAGGACGAGGATGTCGACCGCTGGATACTGCTTTCGGATGGCGGAAACAGCTTCAATACCGTTTAAATGGGGCATGGTGATATCCACAATCACCATGTCCGGCACCTCCTCCCGCAGAAGCCCAAGCAATTCCACGCCGTCGCTGGCTTCGGCAACGATCTGCAGGGCTGGATTCTTGCAAACAAGACTCTTGAGTCCTTGCCTGATCAGACTATGGTCGTCAGCGACAACAATGCGGTATCGTTGCTGCATGCAATCCCAATCCTTCATCTGCTTTTACCGGAACAGGAGGCTGACGGGGCAGTGATCGGAACCGGTTATTTCACCGTGGATGGCGGCTTCGAGCACGCGATCCCTGCTTGATCCATCAACAATGAAGTAGTCGATTCTCCACCCAATATTTTTTGCCCGTGCGTTAAAACGATAACTCCACCACGTATACTGCCCCGCTTCCTGATTGAATTGGCGAAACGTATCAACATAGCCAGCGGCGATGAGTTCATCCATCCAGGCGCGCTCTTGCTCGGAAAAACCTGGATTTTTCACGTTTGCCTTGGGGTTGGCAAGGTCAATCTCCTTGTGGGCGACATTCAAGTCGCCGCAGAGCACAACGGTCTTCTCCGAGCGGAGGCGATCCATATAGGCCAAGAGGGTGCGATTGAATTCCTGCTTGAAGGCTAACCGTTTCAGCTCAGGCTGGGCATTGGGCGAATAGGTATTGATCAAATAAAAATCCGGGTATTCAAGGGTCAGCACTCGCCCTTCGTCGTCAAATTGCGGCTGCTCCATTCCATAGAGCACCCGCAAGGGCGGTATTTTACTGAAAACCGCTGTGCCGGCATACCCTTTCTTTTTGGCCGAATGCCAAAAACTCTGATATCCTGAAACGTTGCGCAACTGATCGTCCAATTGATCCGGATGTGCTTTGATCTCCTGCAGGGCAAGGATATCGGCGTCGAGCTCATGCAGGACATCGAGAAAGCCGTTTTTGGCCACCGCTCGAAGACCATTGACATTCCAGGAAATCAACTTTCTTTCGTCCCGTCCCTGTCGCACAGTTCCTCCCTGCTGTTTTTTTCGAGGCGTTACCCCTAGGCGGGGACAATAGGCGGCAATAACGCAACGGTCACAATGAGGGCGTTGCGGCTTGCACGTTCCTTGACCAAAGGCGACCAACAGGCCGTTGATTCGGATCCAATACTGCCGGGGCAGCTTTTGCCGCAGGACCATCTCAGTTTGCAACGGCGTCGTCGTCTGCACGTAGCCCCAGATATTCATAATCCGATGGACGTGGGTATCGACGCAGATCGCCGGTTTGTGAAAGGCGACGGCAACCACCAGATTGGCGGTCTTTCGCCCCACTCCCGGTAACTGGACAAGCGAATCTATGTCATCGGGAACAACCCCGCCGAACCGTTGCAGCGCGCCTGGCAATTCGCCGAGATGTTTTGCCTTGGTTCGAAAAAACCCAACGGGATAGATGAGCTGTTCCACATCCGCAACCGTCAACGTCGCCAGCTCAGCGGCGGTGCTCGCCCGGGCGAACAGTCGACGGGCAGCCGCCGCTGTCACCTCGTCCTTGGTTCGGGCCGACAGGATGGTGGCCACCAGCACTTTGAACGGATCGTTTGTCTGGGTGGCAATCAAGTCAACGACCGGAACATCGTAGCTGCTGACCTCGCGCTCAAGAATGGGAATAACCGTGTCGATGGGGAAAATCATTTCAAATGGCGTGATCAAACGATGTATGGCCCCTCAGTCATTGCATAACTGGCACAATCCTCCAGATGGAAATAACAGGGATGCCTCGCTTGAGCAAGAGTTCTGAGATTCGCGCTCGAAAGAAAAAACCTGTGAACCAAAAGCTCACGGAGCGCGAAAAAAAACGCCCATTCCCTGTACCACAGGGAATGGGCGAATGACGGTGATGTGCGGTTAAAAAATTCCTTGGCTGAGCATGGAGACTTCACCGCTTTCCAGATCGTAATAGGTGGCCACGACCAAAACGCGCCCCTCTTTTACAAGATCCGCTACAATCGGTTCGGATTCTTCGATTTTCCTTGCAGTGGTCACGGCAAGTTCCTTGGCCGCGTTGTTTGTCCAGTGTCCTTCCAATCCTTTGGTTTTTTTCAAGGCCGCATCAATGGAGGGCGTGAGGCTGGCAATGTGGCCGCTCAGCTTGACCCCCTGCGCGACGGCGGTCACCGCTCCACACGAGGAATGCCCCATGACCATGACCAGAGGGGTATGCAGATGGGAGACCGCGTATTCAATGCTGCCAAGGATATGATCGTTGATGATGTTACCGGCTACTCGGACGACAAAAATATCACCCAAGCCTTGGTCGAAAACATCGACAGGCGGTACGCGCGAATCGGCACAGGTGAGCACCACGGCAATCGGTTCTTGTCCAGAGACCAAACCTTTTCTCGACTCTTCACAATGGTTGGGGTGTTCGAGTTTGCCGGAAAGAAATCGTTTATTTCCATCAAGTAATCGCTGGAGCGCTTCTTTTCCTGTGAGCTGTCTTCTTGCTGACTGCATTGTCCAAGTCCTCTTTGTGGTCAGAGTTTTGTTTCATAGGGAACAAACAATAGGCCATGGGGGCTTTTCGCATTTCATTCCGGTGAATGAAGCGCAAAAACATATCAGCAAGAGTGAATTTTAGCCACAGGGAAAATGAATGGAGGCGAAAAAGCCATCGTGTCGGCGGCCCTCTCATCGGAAAAAAACACAACGGTCGCCAGCGAGGCAGCCTCACTGCTCACTGTAATAATAATCCTGTTGGTACTCGTAGTAACCAAACACCTTGTAATCGAGCATCGTTGCTTTATAGGCATTGAAAACCACGCCGAGAATCTTGTCCCTACCGATGGCGTCGGCCAAGGCTTTGACGTATTCTCGACGGGAAGCGCCATAGCGCACGACCAGGATGACCCCGTCCACATGCTGGGCAAGCACAGCGGTTTCACTGGCAGCATGGAGTGGCGGGCTGTCCAAAAGCACAATACGGTCATCATAACGCTTGGCCAACTCATCAACCAAACTGATCATGGACGCCGACCCGAGGAGTTCGGCGGGATTGATGGATCGGGGGCCGGCTTGCAAGATGGAAAGCTTCTCCACCCCCGACGAGACGAGGAGCTCGGAGAGTTTTTTCTTGTGTTGCAGATAATCGGCAAGCCCGGAACGGTTGCTCAACCCGAAAAGCGTATGCTGCGCTGGCCGGCGCAGATCACAATCCACCAGCAGGCAATAATTATCCACCCCCTGCGCCAGAGAGATCCCCAAATTGGCGCAAATAAAACTTTTTCCTTCTCCTGGAGAAGCGCTGGTCACCAGGATACTGCGAGGGATCGGTCCCGAATTGGGGTAGAGAATACGCGTCCGCAGCGCTCGGATACTCTCCGCCACTGGTCCGGTTGTAACGGTGGCCAGGGAAAGACGATCATCCCACCGCCCCTGTCGGGGAGATTGCCGGTCAGCGGCCTCGTCTTCATGCGTGTGGCCAGTTTCCCTGGAATCGACTTCAGGAAAATTTTGGCTTTCAAGCGCAACCTGCTCCGCAGCACTCGGTACAGTGTCTTCCGATGCGTCGACCCGTTTCAAGGCGTTGAATACCTTACCCACAATATCCTCCGACAATCATAAAAAAAGCCTTTCTTCCAGTCCCCTTTGTTCAACTCGAAACGCTCTGCGTGTCACCGATAGTATCGCCACAAAAAAATCGCCAAGAGAAGACAGAAAAGCGTGGCTCCGCCAAGGATTGCCGTCACCTTGAATGTATTGGATTTGTTTGGATTGGCGATGGGGAGAGGGTTCGCCTCGCCCGGAAAATGCAGATCGGCCACGCTCTCTTCGATCAGCTCGGCGCCAATGACCGGTTTGTTTTCGGCAAACCCTGTAAGCAGGGCGTGATCACAGATGATGTTAATCAATCTCGGAGTGCCCTGGCTCACCTTGTGAATCATGGCGATGGCATCCTCGGAAAAGATGTTGAAATGGCGGGCACCGGCATGGCGGAGCCGAAAAAGGATATACTGCCTGGTTTCATCCAAGGTAAAACGGCTGAGATGAAATCGAATGCCGATTCGCTGCCGCAGGGGCAACAACCGGTCGTCGCTCATCCGTTCATTGAGTTCCGGCTGTCCCACCAGAAAGATGGAGAGGACATCCTGACCTTTCTCTTCAAGATTGGAAAGCAGGCGAATCTCCTCCAACAGATCAACGGGAAGAACATGGGCCTCGTCAAAAATCAGCAAGACCCGCTCGTCCTTCTTGTAACATTCCTTCAACAAATTGCCGAATTCGATCAGAAACATCGCCTTGTTGCCATCCCACTTAAGGCCGAGCTTCTTGGCAATGTAAGAAAAGAATTCGTCGCGATACAGGATCGGATTATTGAGCAAACAGAGATGCACATCCTGTTCAAGCGAATGAATCAGCGACTGCAGCAGGGTTGTTTTCCCCGAACCGACATCGGCGGTCAGCACAAGAAAACACTTTTTGCTGAGAACTCCGTATTTAAGAATCGCCAACCCTTCCTGATGAGTTTCACTCATGAACACCACGGCTGGATCAGGGGTCAGAGCGAAGGGTTTTTTGGCAAGCCCGTAAAATTTCGTGTACATGCTTAATGAACCAGGAAAAAGAAGAGTGAATATTCGGTTAAATAATGATCAGGCCCTTGATCCAAAAATAGGCGATTGCCCCCACCAAGAAGATCCCATACGCCGAAACAGCTGCCACGCTGACGCGAAAAACCAGTTGCTCTTTTCGTTTCTCGGTCTCTTTTTCAATGTAGGGAATGGCGCAGACCACCGGCACGCCGATATATTCCTCCAAATCGCCCACATCCTTGAACGATGTGTCGATGAAGTCGAGCACAAACACAGAACCGACGCTCAGGCCCAAACTGACGGCAATCGCGACAAGAAAAATTTTCAAAAAATTTGGCTTGGATGGTTTCTCGGGAAGGCGGGCCGAATCGACGATCTTGAACTTGCTGCCCTTCTGATTTCGCTCCAAATTCTCCGCCGACTGGGCCTGCAGATTTTGCGCGACAAGCTGGTCGTAATGACGGCGCAACTCGTTGTAATCCCGGGTCAAGCCATTCCACTCCGCTTCACGGATGGGAGCGGCTTCAATATAGCGTTGGTATTTGGCGATCTGGGGGGGGATAGTCGCCAGCTCCTCTCTCAACTGGCTGATATTGAGGTCAATTTGTTTCAATTGGACCTGCAGCCGTTGGCTTTCCAATCCTGCGGCGATGGCGGCCCGGTTCGAAGAAGCCGAGGCTGGTCCCTGTTGCACCGATGTCGGCCCTTTCCCCACTTTTTGCTCCAACTGTTCAATCAGCTGTTTGGTTCGGCGAACCTCGGGATGCTTGTCCGTATATTTTCCCTGCAGGTTCTCGAGATACAGCCGCATTCGCTGCAACCGTTCGGCATCGGTTTCCGGAAGCCTGGCCGCCTGGTTTGCAATGGGCTCGCTGCTCATGCGCATCGCGGCCAGGCGCTGCTGCATGCTCGCTTGCTCCTGGGCCATGACCTTGGTGCGCTCAAGTTCTTGAATTGAATTTTGAATTCCCTGATTTTGCTGGATCAGCGCCTGCAATTGAGCGAGGTTGCTTTGCCGCTGATCCGGCATCTCATTGAAATATTTGAGTTTGTAATCTCGCATCTGCTGTTCTTTTTCGTCCAAAACCTTCTTGGCCATCGCCAGCTCACTCTCCGTGTATCTGGAGGTCTCGGTGGCTCGCTCTTCCCGATATTTGAGATTTTCTTCGATAAACAAAGAAGCCAAGGCGTTGGTGACTTTCATCACCTTTTGCGGATCAAGCCCCTGGTAGGAAACGCTGAAAATATCGCCTTTGTTTGATGGCGTGATGCTGATATCCTTGCGCATCGTTTCAATGACATCTTCAATCGGCAACTTTTTCCGTGCTTCCTCGTACAGAGAAAACTGAACGATCACCTTTTCAAGGCTGTTCCGACTGGTTACTAATTCTTTCAAGGTCGCCAACGATTCCTGCAGGCGACTCCTTCCCTGCTCAGGATCCATTTTCGCCGGATTAATCTGCTGCTGTTCGTAGCTGAGCAAGGCGGTGCTTTGATAGGTTTTCGGCAGAGAGAAATAATATCCCAATCCAATGGTCAGGCCGACAAGCAAACTGATGCTGATGAGACGCCACCGATGAATGACGAGATCCACATATTTTTTGATCAACTGCCGCTGCTTAACGTCCATAATTCAACAATTTACCGTTTAAACTGAAATTTTTTCCATGATCAACGCGAGCTCCACCACCTGTGTCATTGGCGATATCCACGGTTGCAATGCGGCGCTCACCGTTTTATTGCAACAAGTCCAACATCGCGCCGACACCATCGTTTTTCTCGGCGACTATGTCGATCGCGGCCCGCAATCCAAAGAAGTCGTGGCAACCATACTTTCCTTGCAAAAAACACACCCCCGAGTTGTGCCGCTCATGGGCAACCATGATTTTCTCTTCCTTCAGTACCTCGAAGGCCGGGACAGTTCGGTTTTTCTTCAAGTCGGCGGCCTGCAGACTCTGGCCAGTTATGGCCTACATCCTGCAGAGGGGGCTGAGGCCATCAAGCAGCGAGTGCCTCTTGAGCATATTGCGTTTTTTCGCAGCCTTTCCCTCTTTTGGCACGATCAACACGGCATCTATGTCCACGCAGGATTGGAACCCGGTCGTCATCTCAGCCAACAGACATCGCATTGGTGCCTGTGGGCTCGGGAACAATTCCTGCAAAGTCGTTACAATTTCGGCAAGCCCGTTGTCTTTGGCCACACCGTTTTCGACGACCCCTTTCTGACGGCTGACAAAATCGGCATCGACACAGGCGCGGTCTATAACGGCAAGCTCTCTGCCTTATTGTTGCCAATGAGGGAGGTGGTCAGCGTGCCGGGAAATCCCGACACGCGGTGACATGGTTCTATGGTAAATGAAAGAGAGGGAAATGACAAAGAAGTTAACTACAATTCCTCGAAAATAAACGGCATGGCTGCCGACAAGATGTCCCGTTCCGTCAGGAGCATGAACAACCTGTCCACCCCGAGAGCAATACCGGCGGTCTCCGGAACCCTGGATAAATCCGCCAGAAAGTTCTCCGGCATGGATGCAGTGCGGCCCTGAGAGTGGATAGCGTCTATCTCCGCGGCAAAACGTGACCGTTGTTCCTCGGGATCGATCAACTCGGAAAAGCCGTTGGCCAGTTCGATTCCAGCAACATACAATTCAAACCGTTCCGCTACGTCAGGCGTTCTCTGGCTGCGACGGGCAAGCGATCCCAGCGAAATCGGATAATCGTAGAGGAAAACTGGCCGATCCTTGCCCAGATGCGGCTCTATCGCCGTGACCAAGATCTCGTCAAACATCCCCGTTCGTATGGCCTCGCTGACCGAGATACCGGCGAACATGTCAAAGGCATCCGCCACGGTCAAGCGGTCCCATGGGCGGGTCATAGCGACACGGTGATCCCGCCAGCACAGCAAGCTCCCATGGACGCCCCTGAACATCGAGAAACCACGGTTCATCACGAAACAAACAAGTTCCTCGCATTCTTGCATCAAATCAACATAATCCCAGCCCGTGTGGTACCACTCCAGCATGGTGAATTCCGATTGGTGCAACCGACCATGCTCCTCCTTGCGGAAACAATGACAGATTTGAAAAATTTGCGAACAGCCCCTTGCCAAAAGCCGTTTCATGCAGAGCTCGGGAGATGTGTGGAGAAAACAGCCTTCGCTGTTGAAGGGGACGATATTTGACTCGGGGAGAAGAACAGGAAGTCGCAGGGGCGTATCAACTTCCAGATAGGCGCGTTCGAGAAAAAACGAGCGAATGGCCTGCAGCAGGAAGGATCGCTGCCGCAGGCCGTGAGGACCGAGCATTGCCGGCTTATTCTTTAACGCGGGTGATATAGGTGCCGGTTCGGGTATCGATCTGAATCTTGTCACCCTGCTCGACAAAGGGCGGAACCTGCAGCTGAAAGCCGGTCTGCACGGTTACCGGTTTGGTGTCGGAACCGGAGGTATCGCCCTTGGCCCACGGGTCGGCGACCGTCACCTCCAGGTTGACAAAGGTCGGCAGGCTGATGTCGATGGGACGGTCGCCAAAAAACAACACTTCCACCTCCATGTTGTCGATCAAAAAATTGAGATTGTCGCCTAACTGCTCCTTGGTCAAGAAAATCTGCTCGTAGGACGAGGTATCCATGAAGTGGTACTCGTTGTCCTGAGCGTAGAGAAACTGCATCTTCCTCTCTTCCAGATTGGGCCGTTCGAATTTGTCGTTGGAGCGATAGGTCTGGGTGAACTGAACCCCGGTGATCATGTTCCGCATTTTGGTCCGGTAGAGCGCCTGCCCCTTGCCCGGTTTGGAGAAATCGAACTCGGTGACGATATAGGGCTCGCCATCAATTTGAATTTTCAGGCCTTTGCGCAAATCAGAAGCAGTATACATAGTTATCCTTAAGTCTTTATTTATCGGTTGATTTGAAGGGGAAGCATGTTACGGGAAGTCCTGTTTTTTTGCAACAGCTTCCTGCCCTGGTGATGAATTAATGCTGTCCGACCGTTCTCTGCTCTTGTTTTCACCCGGCCGATTCTATACAGTGGCGGCAAACTGTTCCTCAACCAACATCTGCAAGCCATGGTCATTCGAGCTGGAGTCCTCTCCGATACGCACTTGATCCGGCCGGACAGCCGATTCAAAACACAGGTCGCGGCATGTTTCGCCACCTGCGACATGATCATTCATGCCGGCGACCTCACCGACCTGTCAGTGTTGGAGGTGTTCGCCGGCCGGCCAGTCTACGCGGTGCACGGCAACATGTGCCATGCCTCGGTGCGGGACCGCTACCCACACCAGCTCCAATTCTCCATCGGCTCCTTTGTCATCGGCCTTACCCACGGCGCCGGCCTGGGATACGACATCGAAGCCGCCTTATGGGATCTTTTTCCCGAAGTGGACTGCATGATTTATGGCCACACTCATCGGCCTCTCTGCCGCCGGGTTGGCCGAATTCTTCTCCTGAACCCGGGCAGTTTCCAAGCAACCGGCCGCTACGGGGCCCCGGGCAGCTATGCCATCCTTGAGGCCGGAGATACCCTCCAGGCCCGTCTTTTTGACGTCCCGCAACTATGAATACCCTATGGACCCCCTGGCGCATGGACCATGTCCTTGGGACCGCGCCCAAGGTGACCGGTTGTTTGTTCGAACCGCCTGGAACCGAAGAACAGAACAAGGAACACCTGCTGCTCTATCGAGACTCCTGGACCGTGGTGCTGCTCAACCGTTTTCCCTATGCCAACGGCCATCTGCTGCTCGCTCCCCGGCGCCACCTTGCCGACTTGGCCGAATTGCAGCCGCAGGAGAAGAGCCGACTGATGGAGATGCTGACCGCCTGCTGCGCCATCCTGCGGCGTCATCTCCATCCGGACGGGATCAACATCGGCCTCAATCTCGGCAAGGCTGCCGGCGCCGGCATCGCCGACCACCTGCACTTCCATCTTGTTCCCCGATGGGAGGGCGACCATAATTTCATGACCGTGTGCGCGGAGATCAGAACCATCCCCCAGCATATCGAGCGGACCTTTGACTTGCTGCTGCCGGACTTCCAACTGCTGGCCACGCCAGCCATCCCATGAGCGCTTCACCCAAAATCACCCCCATGCTCCAGCAATACCTGGAGATCAAAGAGCAGTATCCTGGCACCATTCTCTTCTACCGCATGGGCGATTTTTACGAAATGTTCTTCGAGGATGCGGTGGTCGCCGCCAAAGTCCTCGGCATCACCCTCACCTCCCGCAGTCACAAGGATGAGGCCAACAAGATTCCGATGTGCGGCGTGCCCTTCCATGCCGTATCCGGATACCTCGGCAAAATGGTCAAGGCCGGGTATCGGGTGGCCATCTGCGAACAGGTCGAGGACCCCAAGGAAGCCAAGGGAATTGTCAGGCGCGAGGTGATTCGCGTGGTTACTCCGGGCGTGACCACCGACGATCAACTCCTGGACGAAAAGGCCGACTGTTATGTTTGCGCCTTGGTGGTGCAGAAGAAATCGACCAAGGAACACCTCGCCGGCCTCGCCCTGCTCGACATTTCCACCGGTCGATTTCAAATTTGTGAGGTCAGCTTTTCGCCCAAAGATCCGGGCGCGCTGGTCGATGTTTTCTCCCGGCTCAGGCCCGCCGAGCTCCTCATCCCACAAGCAGAACTCGACACCCTGGCGCCGCTGACCCATCTGCTCAGCCAGCAGATGGGCCAACTCTGCCTGACCGCCAGGCCCGATTTTCATTTCGAGACAGTGACGGCGATCGCCACCCTGACCGAACACTTTCGCACCGCCAATCTGGCTGGATTCGGCTGCGATGCCTACACGGCAGCCATCGATGCTGCCGGGGCCCTGCTCCTCTACCTGCGAGAGACGCAGAAATCAGAGCTGGCCCATGTCAAACGAATCATGCCCCTGCATCAGAGCGGTTACCTGATCATTGACGACGCTTCCCGTCGCAATCTGGAGCTGACCGAGACACTGGTCGGAGGGCAGCGCCAGGGGTCCCTGTTGGCAACGCTCGATCGTACCGCCACGCCCATGGGCGCCCGTCTGTTGCGCCGCTGGTTGCTGTTCCCCCTTCAGGACAGGAAAGAAATATTGCGCCGGCTTGACGGTGTCGAGGAACTGATCGAGCAACCAGCGGTACGGAATACCCTGCGGAGCCTGCTCGACTCGATCTACGACCTCGAACGTCTGAGCAGCCGCCTTGTCCTTGGCCACGGCAATGCCCGCGACTTGAGCGCCATCAAAACCTCGCTGGCCCAGCTGCCGGACCTGCATCACCAGCTCAACGGATGCACCTCGTCGTTGCTGCGAGCGATTGCCGAACGCTTTGATATCCTCGACGACCTCCATCGCTTGATTGACAGCGCCATCCGCGACGACGCCCCCATCACTCTGCGCGAGGGCAATCTCATTCGCGAAGACTACAACGCCGAACTGGATCACCTCCTGCGACTGCTCCGTGACGGCAAACAGATGATTCTCGATCTCGAGCATGCCGAACGGCAACGATCCGGCATAGCCAAACTCAAGGTGGGGTACAATAAGGTCTTTGGGTATTATTTCGAAATCAGCCGCAGTCAGACGCAGGAACTTCCGGAGTACTTCATCCGCAAACAGACCCTGGTCAATGCGGAACGCTTCATCACCCCGGAACTGAAAGAACTGGAAAACGCCATCGTCACCGCCCACGACAGGCGGCTTGAGCTGGAATACGCCCTTTTTCTCGATATCCGCGAGCACCTGGTTCAAAACGATCACCGTCTGCTGCAGGTGGCCGCGCAACTCGCTGAGCTTGACGTACTCGCCTGTTTTGCCGAGGTGGCCACTCGATACCGTTACTGCCGCCCGCAGATCAATACCAATCGCACCATCACCATCAGCGAGGGAAGACATCCGGTTATCGAGCGGTCCATGGATCCGGGGCGATTCGTGCCCAACGATGTGCATCTGGACCAGGAACGCCATGAACTGCTGATCATCACCGGACCCAACATGGCAGGTAAATCCACCGTTTTGCGCCAAACGGCCTTGATCGTGCTCATGGCGCACATTGGTTGTTTTGTCCCGGCGGAAAGCGCTGATCTCTGTATCGTTGACCGCATCTTCACCCGGGTTGGCGCCATGGACGATCTGCGACGAGGCCAGTCGACCTTTATGGTGGAAATGAACGAGACCGCCAACATCCTCAACAATGCCACCGAGGACAGCCTGGTAATCCTTGATGAAATCGGCCGCGGCACCTCGACCTATGACGGCCTAGCCATTGCCTGGGCGGTGGCCGAAGAATTGGCGCACAAAAACGGCCTGGGCATCAAGACGCTTTTTGCCACCCACTACCACGAGCTGACTGACCTGGCCGCGACCAGCGACAAAATTCAGAATTATTCCATCGCGGTCAAAGAATGGAACGATTCGATCATTTTTCTGCACAAGTTGGTCAAAGGAGCCACCAATCGGAGCTATGGCATCCAGGTTGCCGCCTTGGCCGGTGTCCCTGAACACGTCATAACCCGTGCCTACACCATCCTCAAAAACATCGAACAAGGAGAGTTTACCCTTCAGGGGCAGCCAAAAATTGCGGCCGGCAAATCGGGGAAAAAACAGAATCCCATGCAGTTGCCGTTATTTTCTCCTGCAACGCACCCCTTGACGGATTTGCTGCGCACGATCAATCCAGATCTGCTCACCCCAAAGCAGGCTCTGGACTTCATCTACCAAGCCGTGGAATTAATGAAAAAAAACGAAGAATAATTACCGTTTCCCATGCCCTCACAGCGTGAGCCCGCCCCTTTCAAAAGTTAAAATTTTTAAACAGCCAACTCCCTATCAAAACATTCTTTTTAATTTTCAGGGCAACCATCCTGCGCAAAGTACAATTTCTTTTACCTTTGAGACCAAATACTGTATGTTTAAAAAATAATTGGCCTCATTCGCTCTCTTTCCGGTTATGGCGCATTCTCCCGTCACGGAATCCTCCACATCGAGATGTATCATCCATGTGCGCATTGAATTTTCCCATACTGAAACGAACGCATCCTGTCTTCCCGGGAGTGCTTGCAATATTCGTTATTGGTGCCTTCTTTCTCGCCCTTCCCTTTCACCATGCGTGGGCGGCGCCTCAAGCAAGTATCAAAATCGCTTCCGGTCAAAAGGACACACCCGATCAACAATACCAAGCGGCAAAAAAGAATCTTTCGCGTCTTGAACAGGAAAAGGCGTTCGGCAAAGACCGGAGCAACTGGCTGAATAACGCAAGCAGTTTTCGACAACTTCATCGGTCGCAGAAAAAAGGAGAACTGGGGCCACCAAGCCTCTACATGACAGCAAAGGTCTACCGATTGACGTACAGTCGTTTCCACATTGCCGACGATCTGGACAAGGCTATGCTGGCGTATCGAGAATTGGCCGATCTCTATCCTGGCCATTACCTCGCCGATGACGCCCTTCTCGAAAGGGCAGAATTGCTTGCCGCCAATCGCGCCCATGAACAAGAGGTCCGCGCCTTGTACCAACAAATTGTCGATCTGTATCCCCAAGGGGACCAGTATCAAAAGGCTCGGACCTTTTTGTCTCCTCCCCAAAACACAGAGGCAAAAAAAACAGCCGCCACCGCACCTTCCCCAATCGCGTCAAACGGTAACCTCGCGCACATTGCACCGGCTAAATTTTGGTCTTCCGCGGAATACGGCAGGGTCGTGATCGAATCTTCGGCGCCCCTTTCCTTCAAGGAAACATTCAACCAAAGCAACGATCAGCACCACCGCCAGCTTGTGTTGGAGCTGGAGCAAAGCTTCATTGCCCCATCCTTGCGCGCCCCAACCCGCATGGAAGCCGGGCTCCTCAAGCAAGTTCAGACCATGCAGACCAACGACAAGACCGTGCAGGTGAGATTTGATTTCGAACCGTTTGCTGAATACAAGATTTTCACGTTGAATGACCCCTTTCGTATCATCGTCGATGTCCACGGACAGGGTGAGACAGTGAGCCTGGTCAGCAAGGACAAAGACCAGTCCCAGGCAGCTCCTGTTCCGGACCAACCTCTCCAAGGGACCACGGGCACGGTCAATGCCAACCCGATACCGATTAGCCTAACCGATCTGAAAAAATTCCCGGCCGAGCAACGGCTGCCTCCCCAAGGGATAACACGTACGAAAAACAAAGAATCCCTTTCCCTCGCACAGCAATTGGGTCTTGGAGTGCGCAAGATCGTGATTGACCCGGGCCATGGAGGTAAGGACCCTGGAGCAATGGCCTTTGGCCTCAAGGAAAAGGACATCGTTCTGGCCATTGCCAAAAAGTTGGCCAACGTTCTCACGTCACGCTACAATTACGAGGTCATCCTCACCAGGACCAAGGATGTGTATCTTCCGCTTGAAAAACGCACAGCGGTCGCAAATTCACAAAAATGTGACCTCTTCATTTCCATTCACATCAATGCCCACACCGATAAAGCCAGCGGCGGCATTGAAACCTACTTCCTCAATTTAGCCACCGATGCGGGTGCCATGCGGGTGGCTGCGCTCGAGAATGCGACATCAACGCACAGCATTGGCGAATTGGAGGATATCTTGACCAATCTGATGCGCAATGCCAAAATCGATGAATCGACCCGATTAGCCCGCTTCGTGCATACCACTCTCGTTTCGGGCTTGAAGGGCAAATATCCCGTTCGAGATCTGGGCGTGAAACAGGCGCCATTCTATGTATTGATCGGCGCGGAAATGCCAGCCATTCTTGCGGAATTGTCCTTCATTACCAATCCTGGCGAGGCAAAACTTTTACAGACCGAGCAGTACCAAGACAGTATGGTCAACCAAATAGCCAATGGCATCAGCAATTATGTTGATCATCAGCGAACAGCCGCTGCCAGCCTGTGATTGAGCGCGTCACTTTGCCGAATTTTCTTTATCGCAGGAAGTCAAGGCGGAATGGTTAGGAAAGTGCAGGCGAATCCTGTTCGATATCTACCTCGTTGCTCTTCGCTGCCCTCAAAACTGTGCGATAGTGGGTTGGCCCCTCTTTCTCTCATACCATCGCGGTGTGGAAACAATCTGTTCCCCGATGATTGATACGAACCGCGTATCGTGCTAAATCCTGCAAAAACAAAAAAAGCCGCCTTTTTGCAAGGCGGCTTTTTCATATTACGTATTGGTAAACCAATCAGTGTCGAGCTAATTCTGCGGTGCGCAGACGGGCCATCGCCCTTTGCAGGGCGGCTTCAGCACGGACTCGATTGATCTTTTCCGTTGCCTGCTGGGTTTGCGTCAGACGTTTCTCGGCTCGCTCTTTGGCTCGCAGGGCGCGATCCACGTCAATCTCGTTGCCAAACTCAGCGCTTTCGACAAGAAAAGTGATTTTGTTGTTTGAGACCTCGGTAAACCCTCCGGTCACCATCAAATATTTGGTCACACGGTCTTTCTTGAAGCTCAAGGTACCGGTTTTGATGGTACTTAAAAAAGGAGCATGATTGGCAAGTACACCAAACTCACCACCCACGCCGGGCGCAGTGACGATATCAACCTCTTCACTAACAACCGCTCCGTTCGGGGTTACAACTTCCAATTGAATTTGTGCCATTGCTCGTACCTCAGATCAGAAAAAAGGATCAAGCTTTAGCCCGTTGCGTAGCGGCTTTCTCAACGGCCTCTTCGATGCTGCCGACCATGTAGAAGGCGGTCTCGGGCAGGTCGTCATGTTTGCCGTCAAGGATTTCCTTGAAACCACGTACGGTATCCTCAACCTTGCAGTATTTGCCAGGGAAGCCGGTGAAGACCTCGGCCACATGGAAAGGCTGGGACAGGAAGCGTTGTACCTTACGGGCACGGGCAACGGTCAACTGATCTTCCTCGGAGAGCTCGTCCATACCAAGGATGGCGATAATATCCTGCAACTCTTTGTATTTCTGCAAGGCAACCTGAACGCCGCGGGCGGTCTGATAATGCTCCTGACCAACGACGTTGGGATCGAGAATACGTGAGGTGGAGTCCAGCGGATCAACGGCAGGATAGATACCGAGCTCAGCGATCTGACGGGAAAGAACAACCGTTCCGTCGAGATGGGCAAATGTGGTTGCCGGTGCCGGGTCGGTCAAGTCGTCGGCGGGAACGTACACGCACTGCACAGCGGTGATCGATCCCTTGGTGGTGGAGGTGATGCGCTCCTGCAGGGCACCAAGGTCGGTGGCCAGGGTCGGCTGATAACCAACCGCCGAAGGAATACGTCCAAGCAGCGCCGACACCTCGGAACCAGCCTGAGTGAAGCGGAAGATGTTGTCGACGAAGAACAACACGTCCTGGCCTTCCTCGTCGCGGAAGTACTCGGCAGCGGTCAGACCGGTCAGGGCCACGCGTGAACGGGCTCCGGGAGGCTCAGTCATCTGGCCGTATACCAGAGCGGCTTTCGGCAATACGCCGGATTCCTTCATCTCGTTGTACAAGTCATTGCCTTCGCGGGTCCGCTCGCCAACGCCACAGAAAACAGAAATACCGCCATGCTGCATGGCGATATTGTTGACCATTTCCATCATGATAACGGTCTTGCCGCAGCCAGCGCCGCCGAACAGTCCCATCTTGCCACCGCGGGGGAACGGAACCAGCAGGTCGATAACCTTGATCCCGGTCTCCAGGACGTTCACCTCGGTATCCTGCTCGATAAACAAGGGTGCAGGGCGATGGATGGGCATGCTCTTCTCGGAAGAGATCGGTCCCATGCCGTCCACTGGCCGACCAACAACGTTCATGATTCGGCCCAGGGCAGGAGCGCCAACCGGGATGGTGATCGGGAAGCCGGTATCACGCACCTCCATGCCGCGTACCAGACCGTCGGTCTGATCCATAGCGACGGTTCGAACGCAGTTGTCACCGAGATGCTGTGCAACCTCGCAGACTAGGTTGTCCGGCTGATCGTTGATAGCCGGGTTGGTGATAAAAAGGGCATTCATGATGTCGGGCAGATTGCCCGGCTCGAACTCAACGTCAACAACAGGTCCGATGACCTGTATAATTTTACCTACGCGTGACTCACCCATGTGCAATGGCCTCCTCTAAACTAGTCAAATACCAAGCGGTATCAAATTATCATTTAAGCGCCTCGGCGCCGCCGACGATATCCATCAATTCGCCGGTAACAGCGGCTTGGCGTGCTTTGTTGTACAACCGGGTCAGGGCTGTGATCATATCTTTACATGCGTTGGTGGCGTTATCCATGGCTGTCATACGGGCAGCATGTTCACTAGCGCCAACTTCCAGCATGGCATGGTAGATTTGTACATTGAGAAACAGGGGAAGCAGCACTTCCATGATCTCGTTGGGATCCGGTTCGTAGGTATAGGCACCGCCCGTTCCTACGGTTGACTGAGCTTCATCTTGCTCGGCGACGAGGGGCTTGATCGGCAGGAGTTCTTCCACTTCCGGTTTCTGGACTGCAACCGAATAGAATTTTCCGTAAACGATATCCACCTGATCGCTTTCGCCGGCAAGGAAGGCCTCAGTGATATTCTGAGAAATCTCACGGGCGTTGAACATCTGGAAGGAGCCCATGATATCGACAAACGACCGACGCAGTTTCCCAGATTTCTTGAATACCTGGGTTCCTTTCTTCCCGACAGTGACGAAAGTGACGTTCTTGCCTTCGGCCTCGTACTGTTTTCTGAGTTTATCGGCAGTTTTAATGATGTTGGCATTAAAGCTACCGCATAGGCCGCGATCGGAAGTGACCACCACGATTTCGACGGTCTTTACCTCACGGACCTCCATCAAGGGAAGATCGGTGCTCTCCATGCCGCCAGACAAATCGCGCATGGCTTCGGCGAATTTCGCGGCATACGGTCGAAAGCGCTCCATCTTTTCCTGGGCGCCGCGCAGTTTCGCCGAGGCCACCATGTTCATGGCCTTGGTAATCTGCGCGGTTTTCTTTACACCGGCGATTTTATTTTTAACGTCCTTTAATCCAGGCATAAGAATTTACCCTTGTGCTCAGTTCAGGCCCTTTGTTGCCTTGAAGGTCTCACCAAAGGTTGCCAGTGTCTTTTTCATCTTCTCTTCCAACTCAGGAGAAATCACCTGCTTTTCGCGGAGTTCGTTGAAGATTGAAGGTTCGTTGGTCTCAATATAGCTATACAGTTCCTTCTCATAGTCAGCCAAGACGTTGACCGGGAATTTGTCCAGGAAGCCTTTGGTCCCCGCAAAGATAATGGTGACCTGCTTTTCCATGGGCAACGGCTGGTATTGCGGCTGCTTGAGGATTTCAACCAAACGTTCACCGCGGGTCAGCTGAGCCTGGGTGGCGGCATCGAGATCGGAACCGAAGCTGGCGAAAGCGGCCAGCTCGCGATACTGGGCCAAGTCAAGCCGCAGGGTACCGGCGACCTGCTTCATGGCCTTGACCTGAGCGGCACCACCAACGCGGGAAACCGACAGACCGACGTTGATCGCCGGGCGGACGCCGGCGAAGAACAGGTTCGGTTCCAGATAGACCTGACCGTCGGTGATGGAGATAACGTTGGTCGGGATGAAGGCGGAAACGTCACCGGCCTGGGTCTCGATGATCGGCAGAGCGGTCAGGGAGCCGGCGCCGAGGGCATCGCTCACCTTGGAGGCGCGCTCCAGCAGACGGGAGTGGTTGAAGAAAATGTCGCCCGGATAGGCCTCACGTCCCGGAGGACGACGGAGCAGCAGGGAGAGTTCGCGGTAAGCGACAGCCTGTTTGGAAAGATCATCGTAGATGATCAGGGCGTGCTGTCCTTTATCGCGGAAGTATTCACCCATGGCGCAGCCGGCAAAGGCGGAGACATACTGCATCGGCGCGGGGTCGGAGGCGCAGGCGGCGACTACGGTGGTGTACTCCATGGCACCGTGCTTACGCAGGGCCTCGACAACCAGGGCCACAGTGGATTTTTTCTGACCGATGGCAACGTAGATACAATGCACATCCGTGTTCTTTTGGGCGATGATCGCGTCGACACACAGCGCGGTCTTGCCGATCTGACGGTCACCGATGACCAGCTCGCGCTGACCGCGACCAACCGGGGTCATGGCGTCGACCGCCTTGGCGCCGGTGTAGCATGGCTCGTGCACGCTCTTCCGCGCGATAACACCAGGGGCGAGGACTTCGATCTTGCGGGTTTCTGAGGCGCTGATCGGACCCTTGCCATCGATCGGCTGCCCAATACCGTCCACAACACGGCCTTCCATTTCCGGACCAACCGGCACCTCGGCGATGCGCCCTGTCCGTTTGACGATATCGCCTTCTTTAATGTCGCGAACATCACCAAGGATGGCGCAACCAACATTGTCGGCCTCAAGGTTCAGTGCCAAGCCAAAAATTCCGCCGGGGAACTCGAGCAACTCCATGGCCTGACAATTTTCAACACCATAGACGCGGGCAATACCGTCACCGACAGACAACACGGTTCCGGTTTCCTTCAAGTCGATATCTGCTTTATAGCCAGCAATCTGATCTTTTATAATCTGGCTGATTTCTTCGGCTTTGATCTGCATTGATTATTCTCTCCCCTTGATAGATTCCTTTAATCCATTCAGTTGTGTCTTTATACTTCCGTCCAGCACCAAGTCACCAACCTTGGCTATAATCCCGCCTATAATGGACGGATCGACCTGGGTTTCAAGTATAACCTTATTTCCTGTCAGTTTTTCCAATGTTGCCTGAATCTTGTCCAGCAAGGTCTGGTCAAGTTCAATGGCGGAAATGATGGATCCATGGCTGATATTCTGATCCTTGTCCACCATCACCTGCATTTCCATGGCGATGTCGGGCAAGATATCGGCACGCTTCTTTTCAACCAGCAGATTCAAAAAGCTGGTCATGATCGCGTCTGCCTGAACGGATTCCGCGATCTTGGCCATGACTTTCTGCCGAACATCCAGCGGATACAGCGGGTTGTTCAGAGCATCGCCCACGCCGGTTTCTCCTTCACCGTACAAGCCGGCGATGGCATTGAGCATCTCACTGTATTCGCCGGTTTTTCCCTGCTCCTTTCCCAAGGAAAAGAGCGCTTTTGCATATCGACGAGCTAGTATTGTCTGTCTCACTGTACCGCACCCACTCTTTCAAGATACTGTTCAGTAATCGCGACCTGATCCGCAGGGGTCAGATTCTTCACGATCAACTCTTCAGCCATGGCCGCCGCCTGCTCCGCAATCTCTTCCCGGAGAATACGCTTGGCATCTTCCAGCTCAGCCTGCACGGCTGCCTCAGCCTGACGCTTGATATCTTCAGCGGCCTTTTCGGCATCCGCTAAAATTCGCTCTTTTTCCACCTGTGCCTGGGCGATCGCCCGCTCGACGATCAGCTCCATTTCCTTTTCCATGCCGGCGAGCTTAACCTCAAAATCCTTATAGGCTCGTTCCGCCTCGTCACGCCGAGCAGTGAGATCTTCGAGTTCTTCGCGGATCTGTTGCTGCCGACCGCTCAAACCGGACATGATCGGCTTGGCGCCGAATTTGACCAGAATGACGACCAGGGCGAGAAAATTGACCGCCCGCCAAAACAAATCTTTCAATTTTTCCGGCGACAACGAGCCGCCGTGCGCCTCTCCATGCCCCGCATCGCCATGGGCATCAGCCTTGGCACCGTGGGTATCGGCGGCCACCTCGTGACCCGCAGCCGCAGGGGCAGCGGCGTGTGTGTCGGCTTTCACCTCCTGATGCGGAGCGGCGGCCGGGGTTTCGGTGGCGGCGGCGATGGCCGGCGGCAACGCGCCGATCAAAATCGCCAGCAACACCGACCGTACTACAGTTGTGATGCAAGTTCTCATGCGTCCAGACTCCTTCCAAGTATCTTTCCTGCCATTGCCTGGGCGAAACCCGCGGCATTTCCTTGAAGCTCTTTTCTGGCGGCCTCCATCTGCGACCGAAGCTCGGCCAGTTGTTTTTCCTTCACGCTATCGGATTCCTTGCGGATCGTCGCCAATTTCTCGGCACCGGCTGTTTGAGCCTGGGCGCGGGCGCCATCCAAGGCTTTCTTGGCCTTGCTGCTCGCCTCCCGCATTTTTGCGTCCAGTTCTGCTTGGCGCTGACGGGCATTCTGCTCGAATTGAGCAACATCGCCATTCAGGGATTCGATTTTTTGGGCCCGCTTTTCCAGGATTCCCAGCACGGGCTTGTACAGAATTGCATTGAGGACGAACATCAATACAATCATGTTCACAATGTGCATCAACAGTGTAACATCAATCGAAATCATACTAACTACCCCTTATAACAGATAATATGGCAATTACCCGCCAAAGCAAGTGAATGGCGGTTCATCTTCCGCTCCGGATAACTACTGAAAAATGCAACTGCTGTCAAATCTTTTTAAATAATATTTATAGGATTTTTCAGTTATGCTTGTTGCTGGTCTTGACAAAAACAACTCGGACGCGAATCCCTGCATCAGCAGGTCAGCGGCGCCTGCAAACAGACTTGCCCGCAGCGCGGAGCAAAAATAGCGTACCACCGGCAAATTGCCAAATGGTATTTTCCTTCCCTCCGTGTTTCTTCCTCCTCAGGGAACCGTGCCTGCCGAGTCGCCCACCCATCCCACCAACCGCTCCATCCCCTCATCGGTGGTCACCTGTTGACGGTAGCCGAGCAGCTCTCTTGCCTTGCGATGACTGAACCAATGGGAGTGTGCCAGCTGATGGGCGAGAAAACGAGTCATTCGCGGTTCTTCCTCCTTGCCGAACACGGCATGCGCACTCTCCAACAGTGCTCCCGCCACATAGGCAAGGTTGAACGACAACCGCTGGGTGACCGGCGGGATTTGCAACCGATTGAACAAATCGTTGATCCACGACCAGAGCTCGACCGGTTCATCCTGGCCGATGAAAAACGCCTGCCCGGCACCGCTGCCGCTAGCGTGGAGATTCTCCGACGCCAGGAGATGGGCATGGATCACATTGTCGATATAGGCGATATCGACACGATTACGGCCCGAGCCGACGATTTTCAACTGTCCGGCCCTGCCACGCGCCAGCAGTCGAGGAATGAGATGCTGGTCACCCGGGCCCCAAACCAGATGCGGCCGGAGGGCAATGGTCCGCAATTCATCGCCGTTGGCCCGCAGAACCGCCTGCTCGGCCACGATCTTGGAGGCCGCGTAGTGGCATAACGGTCGGCGGGCATAGGGGATGCTTTCGTCGACCCCTTCAAGACTCTGCCGGTCGAAGACCACCGAAGGGGTCGAGGTGTAGACCAGCTTAGGCACGCCGTTTTTTCGGCAGGCAGCGATGACGTTCTTGGTGCCGGTGACGTTAATGGCAACGTATTCCTGACGTGGGCCCCAGATACCGGCCTTGGCGGCGACATGAAAGACGGTGTCCTGGCCAACCGTGACCTGCTCCAAAAAGCGGCGATCACGAATGTCGCCCTGCAAGCAGCGTACTCCCAGGGCCGTGAGTTCCGGGTAGGGGTTGCGGCCCACCACCGTGACCTCGACGCCCCGGCTGACCAGCTCTCGCACCAGGGCCTTGCCGATAAAACCGCCTCCGCCGGTGACCAACACCCTGTTCATGCTCCCCTCTCCTGCCCTGTTGTGATGTGTTTTCGCTGTCCACCCTGCCGTGTCCACCATCCGCCCCGGATGGCCCCGCCTCTATCAGCCGCAGGGCAGTTGCACCCGTTTGCACGCCCAATCGGCCAGCTGTTCACGAAAAATTTTGGCGTTGTGGCGGATATCGACCGGAAAGGACCGATGGACGAGAAAGTGCTCGATATTCGCGGTCAAGGGATTGGCCAAGGCCAGTTGCCGCAGTTCAACAAAGAGTTGCTGCTCGTCGGCCACTGGCCCCACGGGCTCAACCACGATGACCGGTGTCTGCTCCCCCCAGGGGCCCAGCCCGATCAGGGCCGAGCGGCGCACCCGGGGATGTTCGTTGAAGATCGCCTCGCAGCAGATGGTGTAGCGCATCCCCTGGGCCGTGCGCACCCGGTGGGCCTTGCGACCGCAGAACCAGAGGCGGCCCTGCGCATCGAGATAGCCCATGTCGCCCATGCGGTGCCAGAAGGTGTCGTTGTCTGCAATCTTGGCCAGCCGCGTTTCCTCCCCATTGCCCGCATAGGCCCGGGTGACCACCGGACCGCGGACCACGATCTCGCCGATGGTTCCCGGAGGCAGCACGCGCACCTCCGACCATGACTCGATGGGGCCGTCCATGGATTCGATGATCCGCACGTCGATCCCCGGCAGGGCACGGCCGACACAGGCGCCGTGGCCCATACGGGTCAGGGGCCAGGTCTGGTCGACAATCTCCCGCCCCTCGATCGAGGCCACTGGCAGACTCTCGGTGGCGCCGTAGGGGGTGAAAATCTGGGCATCAGGCGGCAAAATCCGTTGCATCCGTTCGATTAGTTCCCCAGACACCGGGGCGCCGGCCATCAAGACCTTCCGTACCGGCAGGACGATGCCCTGTTCCAGGCAGTGGCGGCTGACCACGTTCCAGATCGCCGGCGAGCCAAAGGAGTAGGTCACCTGATGGGCCTGCAAGGTGCGGACGAACTTGACCGGATCGACCTGGGCCGGCCGGGTCGGATCCATGTCCGGAATGACCGCTTGGGCGCCGAGGGCAGTGGCAAAGAGGCCAAAAAGGGGAAAACCCGGCTGATCGACATCGCCGGGACCGATGCCGTAATAATCGCGGATCAGTTGCAGTTGGGTGTGGAAGATGCCGTGGGTATACTCCACCCCCTTGGGTGGGCCGGTGGAGCCGGTGGTGAAGATGATGGCCGCTAGGTCATTGTCCTCGGCCGCATGGCGGGGCGGCGAATTGATTGTGGCCGGTAGCGTGAGCCGCCGAGCCCCCCACAGCATCCCCCTGCCCACCCCCAGCCGCCGACGGACCGAGCCAAAAGGCGCCCGGAAGAGACGACTGAACAGGATCGCCTTCGAGATCCCGATCAGCACATCCGGCCGGACCGAGCCGATGCAGCGCAGTAAATTTTTATACCCCATGCCCGGATCGATGAGGATGACCACCGCCCCCAACTGAAAGAGGGCAAAGGTCAGGCAGACGAATTCCATCGAGGGCCGGACCATCAGCATGACCCGGTCCCCCTGGCGTACCCCTTCGTCATACAGGGCTGTGGCGTAGCCATCGCTGTTGCGCCCCAGATCGGCAAAGGTCCATTGGCGCCATTGCTTGCCATCCAGGGCCACCAGGGCGGTTTGCTCTCCCAGGGTGGCCGCAGACTGGTGCAGGGCGGAAGCGATATTGCAATCCCTCATGGCCCCTCCTGGGCGCGGTGGAGGAAGTCCTCGATCAGAGGGCTGATCGCCTCCAGACCATCCTCAAGAACATAGTGGCCGGCCTCTAAAAAATAGTGCGCCTCGGCCTGGGGAAAGCGTCGCCGCCACTCCTGGTAAAAGCTGTCGTTGAAACAGAAATCACGCCCGCCCCAGCAGAGCATGAGCGGCATGTCCCGCAGCCGCGCCAAAGACTGCTCGACCTCCACCAGGGTCGGCCAGGAGGGATGGTCTGCCTCCATGGGGATATCCTCGACAAAGCGGAGCACCGCGATCCGGTTGCGCCAGCTGTCGTAGGGGGCGAGAAACCCCTTGGCCACCTCAGGCCGCAGCCGCTTGCGCACGGCCATGAACACGGCCGCGCCGGCGAACCCGTTCAGACCGCGCACCAGCAGCGGCCCGATCAGCGGCCAGCGGCAAACAGCGATGCGCAGGGGGATGCGACGGGAGCAAAAGGCGGCGGTGTTGAGCACCACCGCACCGGCCACCCGCTCGGGATGCCGGCCGGCCCAGCCCATGCCGATGGCTCCGCCCCAGTCGTGGACCACCAGGGTGCAACGCTCCACCCCGAGATGATCGAGCAGCCGCTCGAGGTTGTCGATATGGGTGCGCAGCCGGTAGGGGTAGGATTGCGGCTTGTCGGAGAAGCCGCAGCCGATATGGTCGGGCACGATGCACCGGTAACGATCGCGCAGGCCGGACACCAGATTGCGATAGAGATAGGACCAGGAAGGGTTGCCATGGACCATGACCACGACCGGCCCCTGGCCCTCGTCGAGATAGGCCAGCCGGTGGCCATCAAGATCGAAAAAACGGGGCTGAAACGGATATTCCGCCAAGGGTTGGGAATTCATTACCAGTCGATGCCCAGCATGAGCGAATTGATGCCCGAGCCGATGCCCAGGATGGCGGCCCGCTGTCCGGCACCCAAGGCGCCCTGCTCGATGCCCAAGGCCATGGTAATGGGCGCGGACACCGAACCAACGTTGCCCAACAGGGGCAGGGTCTCGAAATTCTTGGCCGGATCGAGTTCCAGGGTCTCGAACAGCAGTTGGGCGTGGGCCTTGCCGACCTGATGACAAAAGAAGCGGTCGATGGAACCCTTGTCCCAGCCCAAGGTGGCGTGAAACTGCTGCCAGCAGGCGGCCGCGGTCTCGATGCCCTTTTCCAGCAGCTGCTCGGAATCGGTGGACATGAGCGTGCCCTGTTCGGCATTCTGCCCGCCCTGGCAAAGATCGTTGTGGACGGTCTGGGCCCAGCAGGCGCCGCCGTGCAGATAATGGCCGGTATCCCGGTAGTCACGCCGGGTCATCACCAGGGCCACGGCCCCCGAGCCGATGGTCAGGGAGGCAAAGAGAGGCTTGATCGATTTGCGGGTCAGTCCGGTTTCGGCGAGCAGATGGGCCAGGGTGGATTCGACCAGACCCTCGGCGGTCTCGCCCGCCACCACCAACCCGGCCTTGACCTGTCCCAATTCCAGCATGTTGGCCAGCATGATCATGCCGTCAAGAAAGCCGAGACAGGCGTTGGAAATGTCAAACAGCAAACAGGACGAGGGCAGCCCCAGGCTGCGATGGACAAAGGCGGCGGTGGCCGGCTCCATCATGTCGCGGCTCACCGAGGTAAAGAGCAGACAGCCGAGATCGGCCACGTCCACCCCGGCCTTGGCCATGGCATCTGCTCCAGCGGCTGCCGCCCCTGCGCTTGGCCGGGTGCCGGGTTGCCACAGACGCCGGGTGTTGATCCCGGTCATCAGCTCCAGTCGACCGGCCGGCAGCTTCAGCCGCTCATAGAGGGGCTGAAGCCGCTCCTCGATCGCCGCCGAAGACAACTCCACCGGCGGCAGTTGATAGCCGAAGTCGTGCAAACAGACCTGGGTGTAACGCAAAGTCATTTGGGCACCTTGAAGCTGTTGGCCCAGGCGATCAGCAAGGCGGCCAGGGCCAGATCGTCCATGACGCCGAGCACCGGCACCCATTCGGGAATGAGATCGTAGGGAGAAACGGTATAGAGCAGGCCAAGAGCGAGCGCGACCTTCACCCCCAGGGGGGTGGTCGGCGAGAGAAACACATCTTTTGTGTGAAGGAGCATCTGCCACAACCGGGCGAGCATTGGCCACTGCTGCATGGCGTCGTCCCTCAACCCATCGCCCTGGCGACGATGGCGGCATCAAAGTAGTTCATGCCCATGCCAGCGTCGACCACCAGGCACTGGCCGGTCATGCCCGAGGACCGAGGCGAGAGGAGAAAGGCGGCCACATTGGCGGCCTCGTCGGTCTGCACTGCCCGCTTGCGCAGGGTGGCCTGTTCGGCAAAGAGATAGCTGTCGATGTAGCCAGGAATGCCGGCCGAGGCCGAGGTCTTGAGCAGGCCGGGGCAGACGGCGTTGAAGCGGACCTCGGAGAAGGCGGAAAAGCTTTTGGCCAGGAAGCAGAGCGACGATTCGAGCGCCGCCTTGACCGGGGCCATGTAGCCGTAATTCTCCGCCGCCATGCGGGTGGTGGAGATGGAAATGGTCACCAGCGAGGCCTGCCGGGCCAGCAGTTCCTTGAAATGGTTGGCGATGCTGATGAACGAGAAGCAGGAGATATCCATGGCCTGGAGGAAATCGCGCTTCGGCGTCTGATGGAAGGGCCGCATGCCCTCACTGTAGTTGGCAAAGGCGATGGAGTGGACGATGCCGTCGATGGGTTCGCTGATGTGGCCGGCGATCTCGTCGCGGACCCGGACGATGTTGGCCTCGTCTTCGACATCGCAGCAGAACACCGGGCTGGTGGGGAAGAGCTTGGCCGCTGCTTCCGCCCGCTGCCCGCTGCGCACCACATGGACCACTGTTGCCCCGGCCTCGACCAGCACCCGGCCGATGGCGCAGGCCACCGATTTCTTGTTGGCCAGGCCAAAGACCACAATCGTTTTGCCCGCAAGCTGCAAAAAATCCACTCAGCCCCCCTTGCGCGCGCAGGCGAACTCCACCTGCACCGCAGTTTTGCCGCCCACCTTGACCGCACCTTTCATGATCCAGGCCGGCCCCATCCGCTCGACTAGGGAGGCGCTAATCTCCAGGGTATCGCCGGGCCGAACCTCGCGTTTGAATTTGGCGCCGAGGATGCGGGTCAGCACCGGCACGCCGTCGCCCTCTTCCGCCGCGCCGCGCATCCGTTCACCGATCAGCAGGGCCCCAGCCTGAAAGACCGCCTCGCAGAGCAGCACACCGGGCATGAGCGGATAGTCGGGATAATGGCCGCGAAAGACATCCAGATCTTCGTCCACCTTTTTCTCGGCGCGAATGGTGTCGCCGCTGATCGCCACCACCCGGTCCAGCCAGAGAAAGGGCGGCCGGTGGGGAATGCGTTCGAGAATGAAGGGATCAATCATGATGGTTACAGCCCGCCGGTGATTTCGAGCACCGCGCCGTTGATGTAGGCGGCACGATCGCTCGCGAGAAAGAGCACCGCCTCGGCCACTTCGGCCGGGGTGCCGAAACGGTTTGCCGGCACCATCTTCTTGTATTCCTTCACCTGCGCCTCGGGCAGATCAGCGATCAGTTCGGTGGCGATGAACCCGGGCGAGACGCCGTTGACCGTGATCTTGCGCTTGGCCACCTCCTTGGAGAGCGATTTCATCAGGCCCACCTGGCCGGCCTTGGAGGCGGCGTAGTTGGCCTGGCCGGCAAAGCCCAGATGGCCCATGGGCGAGGTGACAAAGACGATGCGGCCATACTTCTGCTTCATCATCAGCGGCACCGCGAACTTGGACATGGTGTAGCCGCCGGTGAGGTTGACATCGATCACCCGCCGCCAGTCCTCCTCCTTCATCATCGCCAGGACCGCATCACGGCGGATGCCGGCGTTGTTGACCAGGATGTCGAGGGTCTCCCACTCGGCTTCCAGCTCGGCAAAAAAGGCAGCCACGGCCGGGTAGTCGCTGACATCCAGCTGCCTGAGCCGCAGACGGTCGCCGTATTGCGCACAGTCCAACCGCATGGCCTCGGCTGCCGCTGCATTGCCGCCATAGACCCCGACCACGTTTGCCCCCTGGGCGAGCAACGCCTCGGTGATGGCCCGGCCAATGCCGCGGGTGGCACCGGTGACGAGAGCTTTTTTCCCTTCAAATTCGAGCATGGATTTTTTATTACCGTTTTGCTAATTATTTTAATTTTGAGCTAACACTCCAAAAAAGCGTGATTTCCTATAACCCAAACCCCAAAAAGAGGAACTTTTGACGAGACACTTAATTTTTGCAATGATCCAACAACGGCCTCAACTTCAAACAAGCTTGCAAACCTGCTATAATCCAACCATCCAACAAGCTCTCGGCTGAACGAATGAATCAGCATCACCGCAGCAACAGCCCTAAATTGCTCTGCCGTGATTATAGCGGAGACTGCGCGATGAAGTAGTTGGTACCTAATCGTATCATCGGGTAGAGACGTCAACCCCAAGGAATCCAAAAGGAATTCCAGCCGTTTCATCTTCCCCTCCGAAGCATTTTTCAACCAATCTGTCACTCTTGGTCCAAAAGACTCGCTGACTTTGCCTTCCACCATGATGCAGACAGGGCCAGCTGTGGATCGGGATAAGATAAAGATATCGTTTTGCGAACTATTCCTTCCCCCAGGCAAAGGAACCTTAAATTCGGGAATGCCGATGACAGGCTGAAGATTAGCTAAAAGTGGATCCATGCTCTCTGCAAAGGGTTGTGCAACTTCCTCTGGTAGTTCCTCCGACGACTCCCAGCAATACGCTAAGGTCCGAGCGGAATATCCTTTTCGCCAATGTCTATCTGGATCAGCCAGCAAAGCCTGCCAATCCTCAACCCCGGTCGTAAAAGGAAATATACGGGATTTCTTTTCCATGTTCCCTAACTACCCCCTCAAATACCCATCCACATCGTTGGCCACGATCACCCCATAGTTGATCGCCCCCAGCCAACCGCTCATGATGATCCCGACCGAGCCGACATGAAAGAGGCCCCCTATCTCCTTGTGCAGGAAGCGGGAGATGTCGAGGCCCTCGAACTTGGTGCCGAACGAGGTGCCCTTGGTGTGCAGGGTGTAGCGGTGGAAGGTCTTGGGCGTGGCCGACTCGATGGTGTCGATCTTGGCGCGGATGCCGGGGAGGTAGCGGTCCAGATCGACCAGACAGCGTTCGATCATCGCCTCCTTGGCCGCATGGTAGGCCGCATCGCCCAACCCGGCCCAGTCGTCGTAGTTGGCATTCATCGAGGCGACGATGGTGTAATCGGGCGCCGCATCCGGCCGGGTTTTGGGATAGTAGAGGGAAAAGGTGCGGCTTTGGGTGTCCATGCGCCGCATCTCCTCCGAGGAGAACTCCGGGGCGGTGGAGGTGAAGAGCAGGTCGCCGATGTCGGGAATGGTCTCGCCCCGGCGGATACCGAAATAGACCTGGCAGCTCGAATTGTTGACCTGCACCTTACCAAAGCGGCCGAGGAAGTCCTTGGTAAAACACTCCCGCCCGACCAACTGGTCGATGGTGTTGGTGACGCCCGCGTTGGAGACCACTGCCCGGGCGCTGATCTCGCGGTCCCCCACCACCACGCCGGTGGTCACGCCGTCCTTCACCAGGATGCGGTCCACCCGCGCGCCGGTGCAGATATCCACGCCCTTGGCCAGCAGTTCCTCAGCCATCAGGCCGATCAGTTTGTCGGTGCCGCCCTCGAAGGTGAACACGCCCCGGTTCATGAAGTTGGAGAAGACGATGCCGTAGGTGATGGCTGGCTCGTCCAGGGTGGAGCCGTTGGCGTAAGTGATCGGTTCCATTAGCAACCGGTGCACGTCGCTACGGCCGGGAAAGAATTGCTCGAACAGTTCCCGGGTGGTGAGCCGCTGGTCGTCGTAGAAGTTCATGCCATCCACGGTGGCGAAGAAGTCCTCGACCACCTGCTGGCTGATGCCGAACCGTTCCTGAAGGATGCGGATGAAGTCCTCCTTGCTGAAGGTGGTGGTCAGGGAGAACTGGGGGTTGTCGAAGACGATGTGCTGCAGCTGGACGATGGAGTCGCGGATGGCCTTGCCCCAGTACTTCTTGCAGGTCTTGACCATGCCGTAGGGAAAGCCGTGCAGGGAGACGTCGAAGATATGGCCGCCGCGCTTGAACCAGGTGGCCAGCCCGCCCAGTTGAATGTGATGTTCGAGCAGCAACACACTGTGGCCGGCCGCGGCCAAGCGGTTGGCGCTGGTCAGGCCGCCAAGCCCGGAACCGACCACAATGACGTCATATTGGGGGCGAACCCTATCCAGCGGTGTATAGCGCATCGTTCTCCATGGTGGTTGCAAAACGGACGGACACAGCTCTGCTCTGGGGGCGGATCACCGCAAAATATGCTGATTGACCACGGTAATCCCGCTGAGCATGGCACCGACAATACCCAGGTAACCCTGATCGGTGCCGGCGAGAAAGAGGTTGGGCCAGGGAGTCCGGCCGTCCTTGATCTTGATGCCGCTGCCATAGACCGCACCCTGGGCCTTGCGGGTGAAGCGTTCGATGGTCACCGGCGTGAAGCTGTCCTGATATACAATGAACCGGCGATAATTCCCAACGATTTCCTCGCTGGCCACGGTGGCGGCCTCGGTCCAGTGCTGTTTCGCAGCCCTGTACGCCGCTGGAGCCAAAGCCTTCCACAACGGATAGCTGGCGGCGTTGGTCACCCGGATCTGGGCCATGTCCGCCGGCGGCAGACCGGCAAAATGCTCGGGAAAGCAGATCACCCCCCAGGAGGGGTCGAGATAGTCGGCAGGCCGGCAATAGTTGAGCCGCTCGCCGTTGTGGTAGAAGATGATGGTCCGCTCCCGGCCAAGCGATGCGGCCGCAGCCTGCGGCAGCAGGGAGATGGTCTCCATGAAGCTCATCCGGCCGCAATAGCGTTCCTGGTCGGCCTTCCAACCGGAGAGCCGGATCGTTTCCGGGATGCCGGCGGTGGACAGCACCACCTCGGCGCTCAGTTCCTCGCCGTTTTCCAGCCGCACGCCCGCAACCCGACCCTGATCGATGCAAAGGGCACCCACTGGGCTGCGAAAGCGCAGTTCGCCGCCGAAGGATTGATACTGGCGCACCAGCAGATCGAGGAACTCGCGCATGGTCGCGGCGGGCCGGAAAAACCCTTCCTCGAACACGGCGCGGAACATGATGACAAACTGGCCCAGGTCCATGTCCTGCTCCTCGGCATTGCCGTAGACCATCAGCGGCAGCAGCAGCATGTCTTCCAGGAGCGGATTGCCCAGTCGTTCGGCCAACACAGCCCGGGTGGATCGCCACGGGGCCGGGGCAAAGGGATCGTAGGCCGCGATCTCGGCCCGCAGCGCTCGAAAATGGTCGAGGCTTTCGGGAAACTCGCGGGCAATTTCGGCCTCAAGGGTCGCCGGATCGTTGCTGAATAGCAGAGAGCGGTCGGCAAAGCGGATTTCGGATCCGATCTGCTCGTGCAGGGCAAACTGCTTGCGGGAGAGGTGCAACTGGCGAAACAGCCGGTTGAGCGGGGCGCGCTTGTCGCCGAGCGCGGCACAGTTGGTCATGGCGTGCAGCCCGGTTTCAAACAGCCGCCCCTGGCGGAGATAGAAGGAGTTGAGCCCACCGGGCAGGCTGTGCTGCTCCAGGATCAGGGTTTTGCGGCCGAAGCGGGCAGCGCGGATACCGGCCGCCAGTCCCGACAACCCACCCCCGATGATGATCAGTTCATAGTCAGCCATGGACGCGGGCAGGACCGGCGGACGTGGTCCGACATCAGGACCACTCGCGCGCCGGCAGGAGGCTCAGACGTTTTGCAGTTTGGGTTCCAGATAGTTGACGCAACTGGTCAGGGTGGCGAGCTGCGGATATTCCTCCTCGGGGATCTGCAACTTGTAGCGTTTGCGCAACTCCATGACAATATCGAGAAAATCCATGGAGTCGAGATCCAGCTGGTCGCGCAGGGGGGCATCGGCATCCAGGCTGGCAAAATCGGCTTCTTCATCAATATCTGCTATGATTTCAAGGATTACGTCCTTGATTTCGTCACGGCTCATACTTCGGTTCCTCTATATAAAAAAACAAATACAGTTGAAGTTCGGTAAAAATTGGAGAGAAATACCACAGACACCCTCAGTTCGCCACAAATCTCTCGACAATGACCACCGAATTGATCCCCAGCATGCCAAAGGAGTTGTTGAGGATGGCATCGACCCGTTCCAGCTGCTTCGGGGCGTTGGCCACCAGTCCGGGCAAGGCGCATTCCGGGTCGAGGTTGTCCACATTGATGGTCGGATGGACCATATTGTCGGTGAACGAGGGCAGGTTGCCGGCCAGTTCGAGCACGCCGGCAGCGCCCATGGCATGGCCGATGCTCGACTTGGTGTTGTTGATCCAGGTGTTCTCACAGCCGGCAAAGGTCTCGCGAACGGCGTTGCACTCCTCGACGTCGCCCTGCTTGGTGCCGGTGGCGTGGGTGTTGACAATGGTGATGTCCGCAGGCGACAGGCCAGCCCGCGCCAGCGCCATTTCCATGCACTGCCGTTGGCGAGGCCCATACGGCAGGACAAAATCGCGAGCATCGGAGTTCATGGCATAGCCGGTGATCTCGCCGTAGATTGAGGCCCCGCGCTCCAGGGCCGCATCCAGCCGCTCCAGGGTGAAGACGCAGCCGCCCTCGGAGATGACGATGCCATTGCGGTCGCGGTCAAAGGGACGGCTGGCCTTGGTCGGGTCCTGGTGCTCGGCTAGCGCCCCCTGGGCCCGGAAGGAGGCAAAGATGCCAAACGAGCCGACGCATTCCGAGAGGCCGCCGCACAGGGCGAGGTCGACCTCGCCCAGGCGCAGCATCTGTACCCCCTGGATCAGGGCCGCGTTGCCGGCGGCACAGGCCGCGCCGATGGAGTAATGCGGTCCGGTCAAGCGGAGATTCATGGTGATCTCGCCGGCCGGATTGTTGAGCACGGTACGCGGATTATGGTGGTGAGTCCAGTAGTTGACATCATGGCCGTACTGGCCGATGTTATAGACCTCGTTTTCGGTCTCCACCGTGCCGTGTTCGGTCAGACCGATGTACACACCGGTGGCGGCCGGGTCGTAGGTGGAAAAATCGATGCCCGCATCCACCAGGGCCTCGTTGGCGCAATAGACGCCGATGCAACCGGCGCGGGTGCCGCGGCTGTTCTCCCGCTTCTTGCGGTAGCGGGTCTCGGCAAAGCTGCATAGACCGGCCGGATGGACGCCCATATAGCGCAGGTCAAGGGTGGAGATGCCGCTGGTGCCGGCCAGGAGATTGGCGCGGAATTCGCTCAGATTGGCGGCGCCGGGCGCGGTCAGACCGACACCGGTGATGACGATACGTTGATGTGTTGCGTGTTGTTCCATACTGCTCATTCAGGGGATCAGATCCCTGCCAACCCCTTGATAATGCTGGCCACACTGTTGATGGCCTCGTCCAGTTTATCCGGCATGGGGCCGCCGGCCTGGGCCATGTCCGGCCGGCCGCCGCCCTTGCCGCCGACGATAACCGCAGCGCGGTTGACCAGGTCACCGGCCTTGATCCGACCGGTCAAATCCTTGCTGACCATGGCCAAGAGCGCCGCCTTGCCCTCGAATTCACCGCCGAGAACAATGATGCCGCTCTGCATCCGGTCGCGGATCTTATCGCCGATCTCGCGCAGGGTTTTAGGGGAATCGAGCGGCACCCGGCTGGCCACGACCCGCATGCCGTCCAGTTCGATGCTGGATGCCAGGAGTTGGTCGAGATCCGACAGGGCCATGGAGGCGTTGAGAGCGGCAATCTGCTTCTCCAACTCTTTATGCCGCTTGAGCAACCCCTGGATCTTGTCGACCGCGCCGTCGAGCGGCCCGGAGAGCACCGCGCTGATCGCGTTCGCCTGCCGGGCCAGTTCCTGCACCCAGTGGATTGCGCCCGCCCCGGTGACCGCCTCGATCCGGCGCACGCCGGCGGCGATACCGGTTTCCATCACGATCTTGAACAGCCCGATATCGCCGGTCATGCGGGCATGGGTGCCGCCGCACAACTCCTTGCTGAAGTCGCCGATGCGCACCACGCGTACCTCTTCGCCGTACTTCTCGCCGAACAGGGCGGTGGCGCCTTCGGCAATGGCCTGCTCGCGGCCAAGCAGAGTGGTGTCCACCGGCGTGTTGCGGCGGATCTGGGCATTGACCAACTGCTCGATGGTGCAGATCTCCCCATGGGTCAGGGGAGAGAAATGGGTGAAGTCAAAGCGCAGCCGGTTGTGATCCACTGCGGAACCGGCCTGCTTGACATGGTCGCCCAGGACCTTTTTCATCGCCGCTTGCAGCAGATGGGTGGCGGTGTGGTTAAGGGCGGTATCGGTGCGCCGGTCGGCCACCTGCAACTCAACCCGGGTGCCGGTGGTCAGGGTACCCTGGGCGATCTGGCCTTCGTGGAGGATCAAGCCCTCGACCGGGGCCAGGGTCTTGCTGACCACGAACCGGCCATCCTCCCAGGTGATCTCGCCCTGATCGCCGATCTGACCGCCCGACTCAGCATAGAAGGGGGTTTGAGCACAGAACAGGCGCAGGGTCTCGCCGGCCTTGGCCTCATGCACCAACTGTCCGGACGCGTTGACGATGCCCTCGACGGTCGACACCCCATGGGTGGTGGCGTAGCCAATGAATTCGGCCTTCAGCCCCCTGCTGCCCAGCTCGATGATACCGGCTTCGAGGTGATCGACATCGCTGCCCTTCCATGACTTGCGCGACTGTTCGCGCTGCTGTTCCATGGCTTGGGCAAAACCGGGCTCATCGAAGGCGATCCCCTTTTCGATGGCGATATCACGGACAATATCCACTGGAAAGCCGTAGGTGTCGTAGAGCTTGAAGATGAAGTCGCCGTGAATGACGGCTCGCTCGCCCTCGGCTTTCTTCAACCGCCGGATCTCCTGCTCGAGCTTGTTGAGGCCGTGATCAAGGGTTTCGCCAAACCGCTGCTCCTCATTGGTCACCACCTTGGCCAGCAGTTCGCGGGTATCGCCCAGATGGGGATAGGCATGGACCATCAACTCGGTGACCAGGGCGCAGACCCCGGGAAAAAACGAACTCAACCCCAGCGCGCGGCCGTAGCGGATGGCGCGGCGCATGATCCGGCGCAGCACGTAGCCCCGCCCCTCGTTGGAGGGCAGCACCCCGTCGGCGACCAGGAAGGTGGTGGCCCGGGCATGGTCGGCAATGACCCGCATGGAAACATCGTCTGCCCGGTTTTCATGATATTTTTTCCCAGCCAGGGCGGCCACATGGTCGATGATCGGGGTGAACAGATCGCAGTCGAAGTTGTTGAACTTGCCCTGGAGCACGGCAGCCACCCGTTCCAGGCCCATGCCGGTGTCGATCGACGGCTTGGGTAAGGGGGTCATGGTGCCGTGTTCGTCGCGGTAGAACTGCATGAACACCAGGTTCCACAGTTCGAGGAAGCGATCGCAGTCGCAGCCCAGGGCGCAATCCGGACGACCGCAGCCCACCTCGGCCCCCTGGTCGATGTGAATCTCGGAGCAGGGACCGCAGGGGCCGGTATCGCCCATGGCCCAAAAATTGTCTTTCTCGCCCATGCGGACGATGCGGCCCTTGGGCAGGTCTTCGATCCGCTCCCACAGTCGATAGGCCTCGTCGTCGTCATTGTAGACCGAAACCCAAAGCTTGTTCGGATCAAGCCCCAGCTTTTTGGTGAGAAACTCCCAGGCATAGGCGATGGCGTCCTTCTTGAAATAATCGCCAAAGGAGAAGTTGCCCAGCATCTCGAAGAAGGTGTGGTGGCGGGCTGTATAGCCGACGTTTTCCAGGTCGTTGTGCTTGCCGCCGGCACGGACGCTGCTCTGGGCGGTGGTGGCGCGCACATAGGGGCGGGTCTCCTCGCCCATAAACACCTTCTTGAACTGCACCATGCCCGAGTTGGTGAACAGCAGGGTGGGATCGTCGTGGGGGACCAGCGAGGAGGCGGCAACCCTGGTGTGACCTTTGCTCTCAAAAAATTCCAGAAAACATGCGCGAATTTCGTTACCGGTCATTGTGTTGTCATGGCTTGATTTTTTCAGGGAGAATCCACACCGGGACCACTGACGGGCAGCCGCTTGCCACCCGCTGTGCCCGCCAAGAGGAGAAACACTCCAGGGCAAGCAGGCGAGGTGCCCACAGCAGAGCTGACCATGATACCATGAAATCAGCCGTTGCAAAGAAAAAATGACACCAGGAGTCCCTGATAAAAAAAGGCGGGATGCCATGCATCCCGCCTGTCCATTTCCCTGCGACCATGCCGACTGCTGGCGGCGGCGCGCGTGGAACAACCGATGGGGCTGATCACCCCATCTGCTTCTTGGTATCGACCAGCTGCTCGACCACAGTCGGGTCGGCCAGGGTGGAGGTATCGCCGAAATCGGCAAAATCGTTGGCCGCGATCTTGCGCAAAATACGGCGCATGATCTTGCCGGAGCGGGTCTTGGGCAGACCGGGCGCCCACTGGATCACATCCGGGGTGGCGATCGGACCGATCTCCTTGCGCACATGCTGGCGCAGCTCGTTGCGCAGCTCCTCGCTCTCCTCGGCCCAGCTCATCAGGGTGACGTAGGCGAAAATCGCCTGCCCCTTGACCGGATGCGGCATGCCGACCGCCGCAGCCTCGGCTACCGCCTCGTGGGCCACTAGGGCGGACTCGATCTCGGCCGTGCCCAACCGGTGTCCGGACACGTTGATGACGTCGTCCAGCCGGCCCATGATCCAGAAATAGCCGTCCTCGTCGCGGCGGGCGCCGTCTTCCGGATCATAGGTATCCGGGTAGCGGTTGAAGTAGGCCTTCTTGTAGCGTTCGGGGTTGCCGAACACGCCGCGCAGCATGCCCGGCCAGGGTTTGCGGATGACCAAATGGCCGCCCTCGTTGGGGCTGGCCTCCTTGCCTTCCTCGTTGTAGATGGCCGCGTCGATGCCCGGCAGCGGCAGGGTGGCCGAACCGGGTTTAAGCGGGGTCACGTAGGGCAAGGCCGAGATCATGATACCGCCGGTCTCGGTCTGCCACCAGGTATCGACGATGGGCAGTTTCTCCTTGCCGATGTTGATGAAATACCACATCCAGGCCTCGGGGTTGATCGGCTCGCCCACGGAACCGAGGATGCGCAGGCTGGACAGATCCCATCGCTGGGTCGGCTCGACCCCTTCCCGCATCAGGGCGCGGATGGCGGTCGGCGCGGTGTAGAAGATGTTGACCTTGAACTTCTCGACGATCCGCCAGAACCGGTCCGGTCCCGGATAGTTGGGCACGCCCTCGAACATCAGCGCCGTGGCGCCCAGCCCCAGCGGTCCGTAGAGAATGTAGCTGTGGCCGGTGATCCAACCGAGGTCGGCGGTACACCAGTAGACGTCGTTGTCCTTGAGATCGAAGACCCATTGGGCGGTGTGCATGGCGTAGGTCAAGTAGCCGCCGGTGGTGTGAACCACGCCCTTGGGTTTTCCGGTGGAGCCGGAGGTGTAGAGGATGAACAACATGTCCTCGGCATCCATGGACTCGGGCTCACAATACGAGGAAATGTCTTTGGCGTGTATTTCCCGGTGCCACCAGCAGTCACGACCTTCTTTCATCTCAATCTCGTTGCCGGCCCGGCGGACAACGATGCAGGTCTCGACACTCGGGCAGGTTTCCAGGGCTTCGTCCGCGTTGGGCTTGAGCGGGATGGCCTTGCCGCCACGGAGCACCGCATCGGCGGTGATCAACACCTTGGCGTGGCAGTCCTCGATGCGGCTCTGCAGAGCCACGGCGGAAAAACCGCCAAAAACCACCGAATGCACGGCGCCGAGGCGGGCGCAGGCCAGCAGCGAAATCGCCAACTCGGGGACCATGGGCAGGTAGATGGCCACCCGGTCGCCCTTCTTCACTCCCTTCTTTTTCAGTACATTGGCGAATCGACAGACCTCGTCGTGGAGCATCTGGTAGGTATAGACGCGGACATCCTCTTCCGGCTCGCCCTGCCAGATGATCGCGGCCTTGTTACGCCGGCCGTCGGTCAGATGACGATCGAGGCAATTGACGGAGAGGTTGAGCTTGCCGCCGACAAACCACTTGACCTCGGGAATGGACAGATCGTATTCGAGCACCTTGTCCCATTTCTTATCCCAGGTGACCAGCTCTTCGGCACGCTTGGCCCAAAACCCCTCGGGATCTTCCATGGAGTGGGCATAGGCCTGTTTGTACTCCTCCATCGATTTGACCCAGGCTTGGGCACTTCCCTCTTCCGGCGGCTGGAATACTTTGCCTTCGGCCAACAGACTGGTGATTTTATCTTCCATTGCACTCATAACACGCTCCCCCTCAACAAAAAAACCGCTTGTTCCATGTTACCCATGCCTCCCGCGTCTCAACCCCTCCGCAGGCAGCCATGGCCAGCCAACTCGGAACACTGGACCGCGCCGTCAGCCTTTTCTTCGGCAAAAGCCTGCCACCAAGGACAACTTCTGCTGTTCGATCTGGTACTGAGGTTTTCGGCTCAGAACTCCTAGTTTGAATATGTACAGGAGATTTGCAAAAAAAGAAAACGATTCCCGCGTGAAACCGCTGTCAATGTGCATTTTCCCGCGAAAGAGACTCACTATTGACAAAAAGCGGCCCGTTCCATCAGCAGAATCGAGAATTGGAATCAATTTCCTTGCGGTTTCAAGGAGCTGCGCACTTTGCCATCTTGCTTGTTTGCACAGTATGACCAATATAGTATTGATAACGAAATACCCGCACGCGTGACCACCGGCCGCTCGGTGATGACGCATGCACGACAATCTGACAACAAACGGTCACGCACCGTTCTGGCCAGGCGCTCTGCCTGAAATCCACCCTTGGAGGTTTTGATGATCATCACCGACTGGATTCACGCGATTGCTGGATTTTTCATCCTGATCAGCCTGGCACTGGGCGTTGACAGCCCGAACAACCCCCTGTTCGTCAGCCGGTATTGGTTGCTGCTCACCGCTTTTGTCGGTGCCAACCTGTTGCAGTTCGGCTTCAGCAAATTCTGCCCACTGGGGCTGATCCTGAAAAAATTGGGCGTCCCGGAACAACGGTAGCTCGCGTGCCGGTTCCGCCGTTTCCATCATTGCCCTGTCGCGCCTCGGTGCCGCCTTAACCGGGACAGGCAGAGCAAGGAGACAAGGAGCAGGCCGATAACCAGGTACCACGGAAAATAGCCCATGGTCAGACGGAAGGCCTGATCCTCGATACGCGCTGCCGGCCACTCGGGATGTAACAGCGCCGTGGTGTCGCGCAACCGTTGCATTAGCCCGGCAAAAACCAGGCCGATGCCCCCATAGGCGGCGTTGAAGGCCAGCCCCTTGAAGCTCAGCACCGTGGCGCGTTGATGCGACTCGGCAATCTCGTTGAGATAATGGCTGGTGAAAAAGCTGGTCAGGGTGAGGGCGACGAACACCGCAACCATCGGCAACACCCCCAGATAGGGGACGAATACCGTCAAACCGCCCAGCACCACCAGGGAACCGCCGCCAAGCAGGAGCAAATTCCTGGCAGGAGAAAACCGTTCGACCATCCCCCGCGCCAGGCGTGGCACGAACAGGCCAAGCACCGCCACCAGCGAACCGATCAGGCCGAAACTGGCCTCCGGCAGATCTATCAGGCGATAATACTTGCTGGTGAGAGTGACGATCAGCCGCAGGGTATGATCAATGGTCATGGCGTAGAGAATGATCGCCAGGGCCAGGGGGGTGTGCACAATCCATCCGCCGGCGCGCACCGTCAGCCGCGAAAGCTCCCAGAGCGCTGCCAGGGACGACACGCTTTGCGACCGGCGCGTTCGCCCCGCCGAATCCCGCATCCGCAGGGTCACCGCCAGCGCCAGTAGGCCAAAGATCAGGGTGAGATACACCGGGTAGCGCATGGTCATCTGCTGGGTCACGTTCCCGCCCCAGCCCACCCACCCCAGTATCCGATTGACCATGCCGGGATCGTAGACCACCGCGCCAAGGGTCATGGCAAACATATAGCCGATGCTCTGGGCCCGCATCTGCACCTCGAGCACCCGGGGCCATTCGCCAGCCAAGCCATGAGCCGCCAGGGTGTCATAGGCCAAGGCCTCGTCGGCGCCGCTGGCCAGGGCCTCGGCCAGGCCGCTGAGTATCCGGTTGGCGAGAAAGGCGAGAAAAATACCTTGCGGGTTGCCGAGCGGCACAAAGGCGAGCAGCGCCATCTCGGCGATCATCAGGCCCGAGGTGGTCACCAACAGTCGTTTCCGGCCCAGCAAATCGGCCAGCGCCCCGGAAGGAACCTCGGCAAGGACAATGGTGAAGGCCCACACGGTGTTGAGCAGGGCAAACTGCTCCAGGCTCAGTCCGTAATCAAGGAAGAGGATGGTGAACACCGGATAATAGAATCGAGCATTGAACAGAACGCGGAACATCACGAACAAACGGATATTGGGCAGGGCGAGCGGCGATCTGTTCATCGGTCGACCCCGTTGCCGCCAACCGCCTCTCGCGCCGCGCTCCCCAGCCCTTCCCGGCCAACAGGCAATTGCATTGGACTCTTCCTCCGTGATCCTTTATAGTTAAAAACAGTTCTCTTCACGCGACAACCACGCTCGCTTCCATGCAACCGCCAGGGCCGGAACCCACAGGAACATGACACTGCGATCGAGAATTTTTCTTGCCTATACAGTGTTTTTTCTCGTTCCGCTCTGTGTCGTGTTCGGCGGTGGCGGCTACCTGATAGCCTCCGCCCTCACCCACCGGGAGGAAGCGCGAGCGCAGGCCGACATGACCGTTGTCCGCCAGCTGGCGGAAACCGCCACCCAAACCGTTTTCACTCACACCCTGCGGACCACGGCCGAAAACATCCGCCTTGTTTGCCAAACGCTGTTCCACCAACATCAATCAGGAAGGTTGACCCTGGACGAGGCCCAGCGGCTTGCGCTCGAGGCACTGGCGGCGCAGCGCGTCGGCCAGCAGGGCACGGTGCTCTGCATCGACAGCCAGGGCATGCTCCTGCGGCATCCCGACACGACCAGGATCCGCACCCGCCTGGATGCCGCTGTTTTCAGTCGGCTGCAACAGCTGACCGCCGACGGCTACCTGGAGCACCAGCCCGGCGGTCAACCGCCGACAGCCCTTTACCGGGCCGCTTTCCCGCCCTGGGGCTGGACCATCCTCGCCACCTGCGAACTGGGGGAGCGGCAGCGGATGCTGCCCCAGATCCTTGCCGCCGGCACACCCGCCACGGCCTTGCCGGTCGACGGCCGCCAATCGTTCCTCCTCTCGCCGAGCGGTGTATTCTGGCCGCCTCTCTTCCCCGAAGCCGCACCCACGCCGGAGCAGCGGCAAGCCCTCCTGTCCTTGGCCGAAACCATGCGTCGCCAACAAAACGGCCGGATTACCTGGACACCGCCAACAGCTCTCCAGGGCGAAGAGAAAACAATCCTCTTCCGCCACCAGCCCGACAACGACCTGCTCGCCGGCGTTGTTGTTCCGAGCGCGGCGTTGCGAGAACCGTTCGCCCAGTTCCGCCGCCTCGCGCTCTTTTTTCTGCTGCCGCTCGCGTTGGTAGCCCTCGGCCTGGCCCACTTGCTCGCCCGGCGACTTGCCGCGCCGCTTCGGCAGCTGGCCCGCGACCTGGACGCCAACGATCAAGACCAGCCCCCGCCATCCGCCGCCGACGAAAGCACCGACGAGCTGGCCCACATCGTCATGGCCTGCGCGCGACTGCAGGCAGCCCTCGAACACCACCGCCGTCAGCTGGTCGAGGAACAAGAGGCCTGCATCCTTGTGCAACGGCAGCTGCATCAGGAAATAGCCAGCCGCAAGGAGATGGAACAAAAGCTGCTGGCCGAGAACGCCACCCGCAAAAGCGCCGAAAACTACCTGCAGCTGTTCAAAAGCATCTTCGACAACGCCATCGAGGGCATCTACATCACCGACCCCGAGGGACGCATCCTGACCGTCAACCAATCGTTCTGCAAGATCACCGGATACCAGGATGCGGAAGTGATCGGCCGCAATCCGAGCATGCTCGGCTACGGCGATCAGGGCAAGGCATTCTACCAGGGCATGTGGCGCAACCTCCGCACCATGGGCGCCTGGTCGGGCGAAGTGTGGAATCAGCGCAAGGACGGCACCGTCTGCCCGCAATGGCTCTCGATCAGCGTCATCCGAAACGATCAGCAGCAGATCACCCATTATTTCGCCTTTTTCCACGACATCACCGAACTCAAGCGCCGGGAAAAGCAGATCTCGATCATGGCCTACAGCGACGCCCTGACCAAGCTGCCCAACCGGGCGGCGCTGGAACGCCGCCTGACCAAGGCCATTGCCCGGGCCAGCCGCAACCACCTCAACTTGGCGGTGTTCTTTATCGACCTGGACAATTTTAAAAATATCAACGACACCCTGGGCCATGACAAGGGCGACCAGGTCCTGATCGAGGTGGCCGATCGTCTGTCCGGAACCATCCGCAGCGAGGACACCCTGTCGCGGCTGGGTGGCGACGAATTCATCCTGCTGAGCGAAAGCATCGACAACGAGCAGGCGGTCTACACCCTGGCCAGCCGCATCCTGGCCTCGCTCAAGCAGCCGATCCAGCTCACGCCCCACACCATCTACATCAACGCCAGCATCGGTATCGCCCTTTTCCCCGAGGACGGCCAAACCACCCAGGAACTGATCAAAAACGCCGACATGGCCATGTACAAGGCCAAGAGCGAAGGCAAGAACACCTTTGTCCTGTTCACCCGGGAGATGAACGAAAAGCTGCTCAACCGGGTCCGCACCGAAAATGCCATCCGCGCCGGACTGAAAAAACGGGAGTTCTCAGTCTTCTATCAGCCGAAAATCGATCTCGCCAGTGAACGGCCCACCTCGTTCGAGGCCCTGGCCCGCTGGCACCGCAACGGCGTCGTCATCGGCCCGGACCAGTTCATCCCCATCGCCGAGGAATCGGGCCTGATCGACGAGATGAGCCTCTACGTCCTGGACGAGGTCTGCCTGTTCCTCGGCAAGCTGCAGGGCCACAACCTACGCATGCTGCCGATCAGCGTCAACATGTCGCCCCGGACCTTCAACAACGTGCAGATCGTCGAAACCATCGACGCCATCCTCGGCTCGCACCACATCGATCACCGGCTGATCGAGTTCGAGATCACCGAGACCACGGCCATGAAGGACGTCCAGCACACCCTGGCCACCATGCACCGTTTCCGCCAGCGGGGCATCCGTTTTTCGATCGATGATTTCGGCACCGGCTACTCCTCGCTCAGCCATCTCAGCGAAATGCCGGTGTCGACCCTGAAAATTGACAAGCGGTTCATCGGCGCCGATGACCCCAACAGCCGCAGCATCGTCTCCACCATCACCGCCATGTCCAAGCAGATGCAGCTCAAGGTGGTGGCCGAGGGCGTGGAAACCAGCAATCAATTGCAGTGGCTGCGACAAATCGGTTGCAATGAGGTGCAGGGGTTTTATTATTCCCGGCCGATGCCCGAGGAGGAAACCCTGCACTACCTGCAGCTCCGCGCCGACTCACCGTCCCAGGATACCACAGCCGTCCAGTCCGTCACCATCCATTAGCCGCATGTCCCTTACCACTCGTTCCGTCCCTGTTGCCGCCGCGATGACGGTCTGTCCCGATTGCGGCCTGATCCTGCGCTCACCCAGGCTGCGCCCCCATCTGGTGGCGGTCTGCCCGCGCTGCGCCCAGGCGCTGCGCCGCTACAGGCACAATCCTGTCCAGAAGGGGCTGGCCCTGAGCCTGACCGGCCTGCTGCTCTATCTGCCGGCCAACCTGCTGCCGCTGATGACCTTCTCGGTGCTCGGCATCGAGAGCCGCGGCTCCATTGTCCAGGCCTGCGGACACATGTTCGCCTCCGGCCAGTCTTTCATCGGCCTGATCGTGGCCCTGACCACCCTGGTCTTTCCGCTGGCCATTCTCTCCGGGCTGCTGCTGATCACCCTGGGGCTGTCGCGACAGCGCAAGGCGGCCTGGATGCCGGCCCTGTTCCGCAGCTATCACCATCTGACCGAGTGGGCGATGACCGATGTCTTTCTTGTCGGGGTGCTGATCACGATCATCAAGATGTCCCACATGGCCGCCGTCACCCTCAACCCCGGATTTTTCTGCCTGGTCGGCCTGGTGGTCACCACTGTGGCCGCGCAGACGGTGATCGATCCGCCGCTGTTCTGGTCACGGATGGAGGAGCAGGAACCGCAGCCCAGCCCCCTGCAAACACCTGCGGACGGCACCGAGCCGCAACCCGCCGATCTGCTTGCCTGCCACGGCTGCCACAAGCTGCTGCCCGCCGATTATCCGCAGCAAAGCGGCCGCCACCGTTGTCCGCGCTGCGGCCACACGCTGCATCCGCGCAAGCCCAACAGCATCAACCGCACCTGGGCTCTCTTGGCCACCGCCGCCATCCTCACCCTGCCGGCCAATCTGCTGCCGATCATGGAGGTCGATTATTTCGGCGTGCCCGATCGTTCGACCATCATGGACGGCATCATCTACTTTTTTCAGGAGGGCTCCTACGGCATCGGCCTGGTGATTTTCGTCGCCTCGGTGCTGGTGCCGCTGTTCAAGATCGTCGGCCTGGTGATCATTCTCCTGTCCATCCGCTACCGCTGGCAGAGCTGGCTGCGGCACAAGGCCATCATGTTCCGGGCCATCGAATTCATCGGCCGCTGGTCGATGCTCGATATCTTCGTCATCACCCTGCTCTGCTCGCTGGCCCAGTTCGGCTTTCTCTCGACCATCAGCGCCGCGCCGGCCGCCCTGTATTTCACCGGCGTCGTCCTTTCCACCATGTTCGCGGCCCTGAGCTTCGATCCCCGGCTTCTCTGGGATGCGGCCGCCGCCACCGAAACCCGTCAGTAACCCATGGAAAAACCTGTTATTCGTCGTCGGCGCAGTGTCTCCCCCATCTGGATCCTGCCGCTGGTCGCCCTGTGCATCGGCGCCTGGCTGCTCCACACCAGCATGAAGGAGGCCGGCATCGACATCTATGTCCATTTTGAGGACGCCACCGGCATCACCCCCGGCAAGACCAAGGTCATCGTCCGCGGCATTCCCGTGGGCACGGTCAAAAAATTGAATATCGACGAAGGGATGAAAGGCGTCAACCTGGTGATCAACATGGACAACCAGGTCCGTTTCGCCTTGGTGGAAGACACCGCCTTCTGGATCGTCAAGCCCGAGGTGTCGGCCGGACGGATCAGCGGCCTCGACACCCTGTTCGGCGGTTCGTACATCGGCATGCGTCAGGGCAAATCCACCACCCTGGCCAATCATTTTCAGGGCTTGCCCGAACAGCCCTCGGTCGACAGCACCACCCCGGGCCTACACATCACCCTGGAAACCGACACCCTCTACTCGTTGCAGCGCGGTTCCAACATCTACAGCAAAAACCTGCAGATCGGCTACGTGGAGGATTACCTGCTCCAGGACAACGGCACCATCCTGGTCAAGGCCTTCATCGAGGAACGGTTCGCCCACTTGATCCACACCGGCACCCGCTTCTGGAACGCCAGCGGCCTCAGCCTGACCGGCGACGTGCAGAGCGGCCTGAGCGTCAGCGTCGAGTCGCTGGCCTCGCTGATCTACGGCGGCATTACCTGCGACACGCCGCCGTCCCTGGAAACCACGGAACCGGCCACCAACAGCAGCACCTTCAAGCTGTACAAGGACTTCGAGGACGCCGAGTACGGCATCACCGCCACCCTGCAGCTGGCCACCGGCGAGGGCATTGTCGCCGGCAAGACCAAGGTGCTGTACCGGGGATTGAAAACCGGGGTGGTCAAGACCATCGACATCAACGACGACCAGTTCCACACGGTCACCGCCACCCTGCTGCTCGACCCGCGGGCGGAAGCCATTCTCAAGGAGACGACCCGCTTCTGGATCGTCCGCCCCCAGGTGCAGATCACCGGGGTCAAGAATCTGGAAACCGTGCTCACCGGCCCCTACATCACCTTCGAGATCGGCGAGGGCAAGCGGCGCGATACCTTTGTCGAGGAATCCAGCCCCATGGTCGCCTCGGCCACCCGGCCGGGTATCGCCTTTACCCTGGTGGCCCCGGACAGCGGCGGACTGACGGTGGGCGCCCCGGTGCTCTACAAGCAGATCACGGTCGGCGAGATCACCGGACTGGCGCTCGCCCCCAAGGGTGAGCAGGTGCTGGTGCGGGTACTGATCCACGAACCCCACGCCGATCTGGTCACCAAAAAATCCGTGTTCTGGAACGGCGGCGGGGTCAAGATCGATGCCAGCCTCAGCCGTCTTCAGGTCAACATGGGCTCGGTCCAGTCGCTGCTTGCCGGCGGCGTCGCCTTCGCCAATCCGCCGCTCAAGTCGCGTCCGCCGGCGGCCGAGGCGGAAAGCCGCTTCACCCTGCACGGGTCCTACGGCGAGGCCCTCAAGGCCGTGCCCGAGCTGGAGCTCAAGGGGCTGCGACTGCAACTGCGCACCGCCAAGGCACCGCCACTCAACGCCGGGGCGCCGGTGCTCTACAACAACATCCGGGTGGGCGAGATTTTGGGCTTTGACCTGGCCCAGAACCGGCAGGACACGGTCATCCAGGTGCTGATCAAGGACCACTACCGCGACCTGGTCACCGGAACCTCGCGCTTCTATACCTACTCCGGGGTCACGGTCAACGCCTCGCTCCAGGGGGTCAACCTGGAAACCGCGCCGTTCGACGCCCTGCTCAACGGCGGCATCGCCTTCTTCACCGAGGGCAAGGGGGAACCGGCTCGTGCCGACCAGACCTTTCCGCTGTTTGCCTCGCAGCAGGAAGCGCTCAATGCCGACGCCCTGCGCCTGACCCTTCATTTCCCGAGCGGCGAGGGCTTGGCCACGGCCACCGAGATCCGCTACCAGGGCATCACCATCGGCAAGGTGACTGATCTCAGCCTCGACCCGGCCAGCGGCGATATCCGCGGCGAAGCCAGCGTCGACCGGGAGATGGCGCGCCTGTTCCGCAAGTCCACCACCCTGCGCCTGGTGCGCCCCGAGGTCAGCCTCGCCGGGGTCAGTCATCTGGAAGCGGTAATCACCGGCGCCTTCATCGATGTCCGGACCGGGATGGGGGCACTGCAGACGGAATTCTCCGTCCTCCCCTTGGCCGAGGATACCTTCAAACCGGCCACCGGCCTGAACATCGTGCTCGAAACCGCCACCCTCGGCTCGCTCAAGCAGGGCAGTCCGGTCTACTATCGCCAGATCAAGGTCGGCCGGGTCACCGGCTACCGGCTGTCGCCCACGGCCCAACAGGTTTGGCTGGAGGTCAACATTGAACCGGACTACACCAAGCTGATCTATTCCGGCACCCGGTTCTACAACGCCAGCGGCATCAAGGTCAGCGGCAGCGTGCTCAGCGGCATGACCATGCGCACCGAATCCATGGAATCGGTGCTGGCCGGCGGCATCGGCCTGGCCACCCCCGAGGGCACGGAGATGGGGCCGCCCGCCTATCCGGGCCAGCATTTTCAGGTCAGCGAAACCGTGGACGAGGCGTGGCTCAAGTGGCAGCCGCCGCTGCCGCCGATGGTCGACAAAGCCGACAAAAAATCAGCCCCCGTCAAGAAGGGATCGTGAGGCGCCCATGCCGCTTGTCAATCTGCTGTTCGACCTCGATGGCACCCTGACCGACCCCAAGCTCGGCATCAGCCGGTGCATCCAGCACGCCCTGAGCGAACTCGGCGTCGACCCTCCCCCGGCGGACGACCTGGAATGGTGCATCGGCCCGCCGCTGCGCCACTCCTTCGCCAAGCTGCTCGACTCGACCGATGATGGCCTGCTGGAGCAGGCGGTCTTGTTCTACCGGCAACGGTTCGCCGAGGTCGGCCTGTTCGAAAACGCCGTCTATCACGGGATTCCCGAAGCCCTGGCCGGGCTGAACGCCGCGGGCTTCCGTCTGTTCCTCGCCACTTCCAAACCGCGCGTCTACGCGGAACGTATCCTGGCGCATTTCGGCCTGGCCGTCTATTTCGAAACCGCCCACGGCAGCGAACTCAGCGGCGCCCTCACCGACAAGCCGTCGCTGGTGCGGCACATTCTCGCCACCGAGGGGTTGCGGCCCGACCAGACCCTGATCGTCGGCGACCGCAAGTACGACATCATCGGCGGCAAAACCAACCACATCGGCACCGGCGCGGTGACCTACGGCTACGGCACCCTCGACGAGTTGACGGCCAGCGCCCCCGATGTTCTGGTCGATGCGCCCGACCATCTGCCGCTGGTGATGGACAGCCTGCGGCAGCGGCACCGATAACTTCGCCGCCACGGCCGCTCAACGCTGCCAGTCGAGCACGGCGGTGATCGGATAGTGGTCCGAGGGAAAAAGGTGCCCGTGGCATGAACGGTCGATCCGCGCCTCGGTCACCCGGAAATGGCTGGAGACGAGAATCCAGTCAATGGCCGCCTGCTCCTCCGGCCGGCCAAAGGCGTGAAAGGTGCTCTCGTTCCCGCCCTGCGGCGCAACCTGACGCAAGGCGTCGAGCAAATTCCCTCCATCAGTCAGTAACCGATAGGCATCGGAGCGTTTATCGGCGTTAAAGTCGCCGGTGACGATGCACGGCATCTCCCGGCAATGCCTGTCCAACCACTGCCGCAGGCACCGGGCGTCGCCGTCGATGGCCGAGGGCTCGTAATCGAAGTGGGTGTTGGCGTAGAGAAGCGTCTTGCCGGTCCCGCGACAGGCCAGTCGGACCCAGCTCACCGTCCGCGGGTAGTTGCTCCCCCAGCTCATGCTGCCGGGATCATCCGGGCTTTCGCTCAACCAGAAACAGCCGCTGTCGAGCAACGTGAAGGCCGAGCGACGAAACAGCAGGGGCGCCATCTCTAGGGCCGTGTCGCCTGGACCTTGCCGATGAACGCCCCAAAAATGGTACTCCGGCAGGCAGGCACGGACAAACTCGGCCTGGCCATCGTCGCGGCACTCCTGGAGCCCGAGCAGATCGGGGCCAAAGGCCCGAATCCTGTCCAAGGCGAAATGCTTGCGCCTGTTCCAGTGGTTGTCCCCGTCGTCAGCCAGGCCATAACGAATATTGAAACTCATCACCCTGATCATGGCCAGGATGCCCGCTCAGGCCGCCAGATCCCTGGCCCGGTCGAGGATGGCGCGTATGCCCGCCATCTGCTCAGTCCGGCCCAGGTCGGGAATGAATCCCTGCTCCACGCAGTCGCGGTAGCTCCATTCCGGGGTGGTCTCGGTGCGGTAGGTCCAGAAGAACCAGCCGGCGTATTTCTCGAAGGTCAGCAGTTGGGCCGAAGCGTAGCCGCGATAGGCCGCGGCCATCTGAAACTCGTCCATGGCCTCCAGGGCATGGTTGAAGGGGCCTTCCGCCCATAGCGACACCACTTTCAGATCCAACCCCAGACTCCATTCGCCGCAGTAGACCTGATAACCTGACTCGCGGATGATCTCGTCCGCCTCAAGGCGCAAATCCACGGCGCTCTTGCGGATGTGCCCGAAAATATCCATGTCGATGTCGTCGCGGGCAAAGCACTGATAGCGATGGATGTCGATGGCCACATTACGGAACGCCGGTTCCTGGAGAAATCCGGCATATTCGCGGAAATCGCGGAAGCCGTCGTGGAACACCACCGTGGTCCGCTCGGGCGGGCAGTGGCGGCGGATGCGCTGATAGGCCTCCAGGGTATAGCGCTTGAGCAGCTCGGTGGGGATGTCCCAGCGTGGTTCGTTGAGCGCCTGGATGCCATGCAGCGCCGGGTGTTCGCCGTAGCGCTCGGCCAGCCGTTCCAGCACATCCAGGGAGTGTTCGATATATTCCTCCTTGGTGTGCCACTCGCACACGCCGAGGATGCCGCCGTTGTCGAAGCCGTTCTGGCAGCCGGGCGCGGCATGGAGATCCAGGACCACCCGCAAGCCGAATTCCCCGGCCCATTCGAACACCTTGTCGACGATGTCCAACCCGCCCACCACGAAGGGATGGCGTGCCTCGCCGTAACTGCGGTGATAGGGATAGTCCTTGCCGAACAGCCAGTGGCCGAACGGCAACCGTACCGCGTTGACGCCGGCGCGGCGCAACCAGGCGAAGTCGTCGCGGGTGATGAAGGTGTTCCAGTGCTGGTGTAGGCGCCGGGTGGCCTCGGCCTCGCCCAGCTCGACACAGTACGAGGTTTCATCGGTGGCCTTGAGCCCCGCGAACAGGCTGGGGGTGATCCATTTCTCCAGCACCAGCCAGCCGCCGAGATTGACGCCGCGCAGTTTGTCGCCGTTTTCGTGAACCGTTGGAGTTGTCATGGGGGTTGCTCCTGAGGGTGTTTGTCAGAGAGCCAAACGGCGCGAGTAGAACGCGGAGCCGTTGGCGGTATGGGAAATCGCAATCAGGGTGACACCGGGAAGCTGGTCGCAGATCAGGCGCAGCATGCGTTCCTCGTCCTCGGGTTCCAGGGAATCGAAGGCCTCCTGAAGAAAGATCCACTGGGGCCGATTGAGCAGCAGGCGGACCATGCCCAAGCGCTGCTGCTCGGCCGGGGCCAGGGTGTGGAGCCAGTTTTCTTCCCGGTCGAGCTGACCGATCAGATGCTCAAGCCCCACCAGCCGCAACGCTTGCTCGATCTGTTCCTGGGTGAACACCCGCCGGGAGGAAGGGTAGCAGATGGCGTTGCGCAAGGTGCCGGTGGGCAGATGCGGCCGGGGCGGCATGAAAAAGAGGCGTCCCTGGCTGGGCAGTTCGATCATCCCCCCGCCCCAGGGCCGTATTCCGGCGATGGCCCGAAACAGTTTGGCCCCGGTGAAGGCGTTGCCGGTGAGCAGGACGTGTTCGCCCTGGTTGATCTCCATGGTGATCCCCTCGGCCTGGACCGATCCGTCGTATTTGACAATACTCAGATCGTGGAAGGCCAGCACCTGCCGGTCGGAGTTCTTTACCTGGATCAGATGCTCCGCTTTGGCCAGCTCCTCGTCGACGTTTTCCAGTGCCGTCAGCAGGCCCAGGATGCGTTCCACCGAGGCACGCCACTCGGCGATGCCGCCGGCATTGTTGACCGGCCAGGAAAGGGCTGAGGTCATGTGCTGAAAGGCCTGGGCCGATTGCATCAGCGCGCCCAGGGAAATTTTCCCCAGGATGTAGCGGGGGGCGGAAATGAGGATTGGGAAGGCCATGGACAGCACCGAATAACCGGAACCGAACATGAGGATGTTGCGCCATGCGGTGGTTTGCGCGTCCCAGATCACCCGTATCCGGCGGAACAGCTCACGGAACTGGTGCCGCTCGCAGCTCTCGGCATGAATCAGGGCAATGGCCTGGCTGTTATCCTGAGCTTCCAGCAAACTGGCGCGGAAGTCCGCCTCGGCCGACTGCCGGGCATTGGTGGCGCCGGTCAGCGGCCGGCTCACCAGCCAGCCCAGCCAGGAGGCCACGGCCGAGTAGAGAATGGCGATCCACACCAGATGCCCGTGGATTGGAATCGCGGCGAACCCCAGATCGAGCGTCACCACTCCGGAGCGCGACCAGAGCACTTCGGTGAAGCCGATCAGCAGCAGGATGGAGTAGAGCAACGAATGGGCCAGGACCACCGCCGACTCGGTGGCCACCCGGCAATCCTCGGCGATGCGGCCGTCGGGGTTGTCGTGTTCGCCCGGCAGATGGGTGATCAGGTAGTGGCGGCCGGCCTGCATCCAGCGGGAGTAGACGTGTTCGGTCATCCAGTCGCGCCAATATATCTGCAGGTTGCGTTTGACGACCAGATGCCAGCCAGTGAGCACCATGTCGCCGAGGAAAAGGAGCGCCAGCAGACCGGTCTGGGTCATGAGGCCGCTCATGGAATGCTGCTCCAGGGCGTTGAACAAGCCCGCACTCCACTGGGTGAGCAGCACCGCCATGACCATCTGCACCATGGTCAGCACGGCCAGGAGGACGGCGGCTTTCCGGATCATCCGTTTTCGGTTCGAGAACCAGAACAGCTTGCTCAGCCGAAGAAATTCAACAAAAAAATGGCGGGATGGAGGCATCTTGAATCAGGGGGGTTAGGAATACAGGGCGCCAGCCGACGACGGGGTCGCTGGCCGGCGCGCCGGAGTTGACCGCAGGGGCGGCGTGGGCCGGGCAAGGCAGCGGCGGGACAGGAAGCATGACCCGGTCATCGTCCGTGGCGCTCCAGAGTGGGCAGCGCATCGAGAAAAGCCCGGATCGTCTCGCCGTCAAAGCCGTTGTCCCGGATCACCTGCCGATAGAACAGGGCGCTGGGTTTTGGAGTGCGCTCGAAGGTCTGGAAATCCACCGCCACCAAGCCAAAACGGGGGACAAAGGAGGTCCATTCGTAATTATCCATCAGCGACCAGTAAAAATAACCGCGCGCGTCCACCCCGCGCTCCATCGCCTCGTGGAGCGCGGAAAGGTGCAACGCCAGGTAGACGATGCGGAAGCGGTCATCGTCACACGCGCAGCCGTTTTCGGTGATGTAGACCGGATAGTCGCGCAACCGCTCCAGGTTGGCGATCAACCCCTCGGGATACATCTCCTCCAGATAAAACCGCATGGGGATCATCTTCAGTTCCTTGTGACGGAACCGGCGGCCATCCAAACCGGCTTGGCGGGCGTCGACCATGTGGCGGGTGTAATAGTTGACGCACCAGCAATCGAGCGCGCCCTTGACCTCGGGGGCATACTCGGCATCCACGCCCGGATGGACCAGTTCCCCGGTACGCAGGGCATGGAAGAAGAACTCGTTGGTGACGAAGTCGGCAAGCCCGGTCATCCGCCGGTCCAAATCGTCATGAAAACGGCGCGGAAACCAGTGAATAAAGGCGTGGGCGCTGCTCACCGGGGCGGTGGAGTGGGTCTTGATCAACCGGTAGCCCAGGGCATGGACCCGCAGCATGTTGAACTTCAGCGCCGCCACCTCCGGTCCGGCGGTGAGCCCGCCCCATTGGTTGAACTCGTTGATCACGTTCCAGCCGCTGACATAAGCGCTGATGCGCGGCAGGAGAAAGGCGAGATAGCGCTCGAAGAAGCGGCGGTTGTCGGCTTTGGCAAAGCCCCCCAGCCGGTCGAACCACAGCGGATGGGTGAAATGGTGCAGGGTGACGAACACCTGGATGTCCCGGTCGACCAGGCGCTCCAGCAGATCGCGGTAATGAGCCAGGGCCTCATGGTCCCATCGTCCTTCCTCGGGCTCGATCCGGCTCCACTCGATGGACATGCGGTAGGCCCGGTGACCCAGGGCAGCGATCAATTCCACATCCTGGCGGTAGAGCCGGTAGTGGTCGCAGGCCTTGCCCGACGGGGCGCGGACCGCGCGGTTCGGGTCTTCCTGATAGAATTCCGGCAGCTGCTCCTTGTACCACGCCTGGGAATGGATGTTGTCGCCCTCGATCTGATGCCCAGCGGTGGCGCTGCCCCACACAAAGTGGTCAGGGAAGTGGATGGGCGGCAGGCTGAAGACGTCGTACATGACAAATACCCCTGGAGCATCTCGACACGCCGCAGCCGCTGGCGGCTATGCGGCGGAAAGAAATCGCTTTTCCGGCGGGCCGGCGGCCCCGGTCAACCTCACAGGGTCAGTTCCTATAAGAAACCAGGAGCACAGTCAACACCTTCTTGTGCTGGCCGGGAAAAAGGGAGCCGGCCCGCCCTTCTTCCATGCCGCCTCAGCCAGCGTGTGCCTTGGATGCTGCTGGTCCGCGCCAGCAAAGCCACCAGTTCGAGGAGGACCGCAGCGATGGGCAGAAACCTCATTTTCCTATTATCCCGATGTTTCTACGGATTCCAATAGACCAAAACTGCTTACATAGTGCGTACACGAACCCACAAAACAAAAAACCCTGCTTTCTTTCGAAAGCAGGGTTTCTATATATTGCCTGTAATGTACAGGACTTAGAAATGGTGGCGATGCAGGGAGTGGAGCTTTTCGACCCCTAAAAAGCCTATATTGCTGGAATCATTCCATTAAACAAAAGGGTTCAATTTCCCGTGTACCAATTTTGTGTACCTGAACCGTGTACCAGACCGAAAAAACAATGAATTATCAGTTAATTAACTTATTAACCGATTAAAAGCAAGGAAAATATCAATCAATCAACCTGTTGATTAACTACTTGATTTACCGTTATTATCTCTTGACAGTGACCATGGGTGCCGGTAGGATGCTGGGAAATTTCAACCCCTACAAGGAGCGCACCAAATGATCGAGATCAAGACCGCCGCAGTTGACGATTACGCCAACCAGCCCAGCACAGAAGAGCTTGTCCCAGGTGTCTACCGGGACCGTCAGACCGGTGCCGTCTATGTCAGCGATGGAAAGCAAACAATCCGCCTGGAGGTCACCGCTGAGTAAACCCGCCCCACCTTCCAGCCCCCAGGACCAAGGCCACCAGCAAAGGTGGCCTTTTTCATTTTTTTTTGGGCCAAATGGCACGGTTTTCCTATAGGTGAAGACTTTTTTTATTTTATCGAACAAAACAGAGGAAAATCGAACATGCTTACACTTCAGGGCCTTTCAATTCGCGAACGTCTTGTCAATTTGACAATGGAGTTTGAACTCCCATTGTCTACAATCACTCAAGAGCTTGAATGGCTTGACAAAGAAGAGACCGCACTTATCCAGCTTTCAGCGAAGTGCAAGGCGATTAACAGCGATGAAGACAAGAGCTTTACCGGTCGCAAAAAAGCCGTTGATGCAGCGATCCAGGAACAAATCAAACGCCTTGCCGGTCACGAAAGCAAGATTGCCGCTTTCGACAGATTTATCAAAGACGTTGACGCCGAAATCGTAAACATTTTGAGCCGTGCCAAAGGAAGGACCATCGTTCGTGATTTGACAGAAACGATGCTTTACGAGCTGAGACTACAGGAAATCCGCCGTTTGCTGATCGAAAAACAAAAAGATGCCCGCGAAGAGCTTGATGCCCGTATCGCCAGGGCAAAGAAATTTGAACTACCGCTTTCTGATGAAGAGCGCACCTTACAGAATGTAGCGCTCAGTCACGCCCTTGCAGCAGCGCAGAGCTACAATGCAGACACCGACCGGGCAAAGCTGATGCTCGTTGCAGTCGAGGACAGCCCCGTTGCAATGATCACCGCCGACGAACAGGCCCAGGTCGATCAAACCCTTGCCGGGCAGGTAGCCCAGCCCCGGCTTGAGGCCCAGAAAGCCGCCAGACTGAGAAAGGCAGCAACCGAGCTGATTTTGAGCCAGCTGGAGAAACTGAGCCGCCAACCTGAGCTTGTTGTTGAGGCCCGCCAGCAGGATCAGCCGCCTCTGTCCGATCAGCAGCGCGCTTTACTGGCAGCAGGTGTTCCCTTGGAACCCGTCAAGCCGCTTGAGGTCTGACCATGCAACCCGGCAAACGTGGGCGACAACTCAAGACGCCCAATGACGTAGGCAGAGCGACACGGGAGATTATAAACAAACTTGATACGGGTGTTATGTCACCTGACAAAGCCCAGGCCATTCTTGCAGGTTTGGCGCTGGCCTTCAGTGTAATGCAACGCGATTCCGGAGCCACTCCCGCAGGTAATCGGCAGCAAACAGCCTGAGTAATCGCTTTCGAGTGCTGGGGTGGTAGCCGATCCCTCCCAGCCTTTTTTTAGGAGAACCAAAAAATGGAAAAGAGAAAAGGCCGTACCAGCCGCCTTACCCGTGAGCTAATCAACGAGCTTGCCCACAACGTGGCACAAGGCTTTTCGTATAAGGTATCTGCTGCCCTGGCAGGGGTTGCCGAGAGCACTTTTTATTACTGGCTGGCCAAAGGGAAGGAATCGAAAAGCGGTATCTTCCTGGATTTTTTAGAGGAAATTAAGGTAGCGGAGCAAAAGGCCAAAGTGACCACCTTGGAGGCAATCAAAGAAATTGCCTATGGTGGCCGGATCATCAAGAAAATTCAGGAGCGCAGGGACGAAGAAGGACGGCTTATCGGAACTATTGAAACCACAGAGCAGCTTGCCCCCAGCCTGGCCGCCTGTTGCTGGATGCTTGAGCGAAGATGGCCCGAAGAGTTCGCCCCACGGTCAGCTCTGGAAATCTCCAACGGCAAGAATCCTTTTCAGTTTGCCGGAACCCTGTTCCAGCAGGCTGTTTTACCCGGATCAGCCGACCATGGCCCGGTAGACACCGACGACAGCGACGAATAGGCATAGCCCCGGCAGTGCATATAGCCATTGCATACAACCGCGAAGTCAACCCCTTCCCAGGACAGCGGAGCATTGCCGAGGGGGTAGGGTCAGAGGGGGTGCCCTGCCAATACCTTCAAGAAGGCCCACAGCAGGCCCTACAATCGACTTTTGGAGCTTGGCCTATAGGATGCCTTGCGTAGAAGGTAAAAAGGCCCTATATTGAGCCCTGGACCCATAAAACAAAAAAGCCCCATGCTCGATGATTGGCGTCGGAGAGCACAGGGCAAAAATGGAAGACACATGAACAATACTGCCTGCTTCAAAGATTGTCAAGCCCGCCTTAACTTTCCCACCCACCTGCCCACAGTTCCTTGTCTGTTGTACTCTATGACAATAGAGTACCCTATAGCTAAATAATTCAATCGTCACGATGAAACGGTTATTTAGCAAACTCTCCAGCCCCCAGAGGAAGGCTCTTTATTGCCTGACCGAAAATGTTGAACGTTTCGTTGGGCAGTACGGGAGGGACCGCGTAGCGGTCATGACCCTTACTTTCCCAGATCACTTAACAGACCCCAGAGAAGCATCGAAGCGGTTGAACTCTTTCATGAGTAATTTCCTTCGTGAAAGGATTGGCTCTTTTATCACGGTCAGGGAATTGCATGAAAGTGGTTCATGGCATTACCACCTTCTTGTTGCTTTCCAGGCCCCTATTTGCCTTGGTTTTCGATGGAAATACGCCAAGGACCACAAGGCTATCCCGGTATTCAAAACCGCAACCAAGGCCCTGAAAACGCTCTGGAGAGACATTCGTGAGGCCGCCCCAAAGTACGGTTTTGGTCGTTCAGAAATCCTTCCAGTCCGAACTGGCAAGGGTCTTGCAAAGTATTTCAGCAAGGTCATTCTCCAAAGAGCCCTGGACCCTGAACGATTCAAGGGTGTCCGCCTGGTCAGCTACTCCAGGAATTTCCTACGGTCTGTTGCCCGCTTCGCGTGGAATAACCCGTATACCCGAGATTTCCGCCGTAAAGTGAAACGGTTTGCTACCGAATTGCTTGGTATCACTGAGAAATTGACAGATGAGCCGCCGGATGTTGATTGGCTGAGTTACCTATTCCCAGCCTGGTTCTGGCGATACGGAAAAGTCATCGACGGCATTGACCGTATCCTTGCCCAGCCGGACCTTGCCAATATGTACCGGCACACCATCCAGCCCGCAGAGTTCTAATCCTTTCAGGAAGCCCCCTATCCGCCCCGTAGAGCAAGATTTAACCCTTGGCCTATACCTAATACCCATTGACCTTGTTTTTTGATTGTAGGCCGTTTCTGTGGAGCTTCATTGATGGTTGACAGGTGTTCTCCAGGTGTGTTACATAATATCAAACGTTCGTATGAAGGTTTGTAACATACCAGGGAGGAACGCAATGGAAGGCCGTTTTGTGACATATTACCGAGTGAGTACAGCCAAGCAGGGCCGGTCCGGTTTGGGCCTGGAAGCGCAGAAAGAGACGGTGACCCGCTACCTGAATGGCGGTAACTGGGAAGTGGTTGGCACATATACCGAGGTGGAAAGCGGAAAGCGGGATGACCGGCCCGAACTGGAAAAGGCGATCAGGGATTGTAAGTTGAAAGGTGCCCGGCTGTTGGTGGCCAAGCTGGACCGACTGAGCCGTGACCTGCATTTCATTACCAGCTTGCAAAAGGCCGGTGTGCCCTTCACCGTTGCCGAGATGCCGGACGCAACAGAGTTGACCGTGCACATATACGCCGCCATGGCCGAACATGAACGCAAGGTTATTTCCCAGCGCACCAGGGCCGCCTTACAGGCCGCCAAGGCAAAAGGAAAGAAGCTGGGGAACCCCTGCTTACAGCGTGGCGAGCAGATACCCGGCAGCGGTGCCCCTAAGAACGCCAACAAGGCCCGGATTGAGAAGGCCGACGACTTCGCCCGACAGATGGCCCAGATCATCCAGGAAATGCGCTCTGAGGGTGATTCACTCCGGGATATAGCCGACAGTTTGAATAATGCTGGGTACAGGACCGCACGGGGAAAGGAATGGCAGGCAGCCAGCGTGAAGCGTGTTCTTGACAGGGTGACACCGAGGGAACCCGAAATGAAAATGATTGTTATGGGTGATGCTGCACCAAAGTCTTTTGACGGAACCACCCCAAAAACCCATAACCTTCTTGATGCCCACAAAATTGTCAAACAATTCAACAAAGAGCATCGTGGCCTTAAGGCCGAGATCGGCGAAGTCATGTACAAGCAGGAGAGTTTTGTTGTCCTGGTTTTTGACACGAATGACGACAATCGGTTCTGGGGATACCTCTAAAAAAAAACCGAAATCATGGAGTGGTCCATATACCCTACGGGTATATGACCACCCATGTGCCACTCATTCAGCCCTTCACCTCTGGGAAATTCAACAAGCGAACCACTTCGTAAAGTGCCGCCAAAGGAAAAGCCTTTCCGTACCGCCCGGTTGAAATGTTCGGGTCAGAATGGCCCATAAGCTGGGCAATCTTCAGCGGATCAACCCCAGCCTGTTTCAAAGCATCGGCAAAGCAATGCCGGAATGAGTGAAAGCACTTGTTCGGTTTCCCGTCGCCCTTTTTGGTTCTTCCTATCCCCAGGGTTTTACGATAATTGGCAAACCAGCGAGAGAGCTTGTCCCCTGGCCCGTTTCCAGTGTCCCACGCTTCCGGAAATAGCCGTTCATGGCCCGCCGCCTTGGTCCGTGAAACATGGTCCAGGAAACCGCGCTGAATGATGACCGGGTGCAATGGTATTTCACGTTGAGAAGCCGTTGTCTTGAGCTTCCCAGCCTCTTTTGCAATACGGATGGCCCATAGCCCTGGTTCAGCCTCAAAAACGTCTTGAACGCGAAGCTGGGCAAGCTCCTGAGCCCTTGCACCGGTGTAGAGGGCAAGTAGGGTGCACCAATACTGAAATGGTTTGCGGATTTTCTCAGGGGTGAACCGTTCAGGGTCAAAGAGCTTGCCCAGGTCGTCCGAATCAAAGACCGCCCGTTCTTCGCTGGCCTTACTTTGAAGCCTCATTTTCAATCCCTCAAAAACATTCACCGTTGTGTATCCATGCCGGACCGCCCACAAGAAAAGGCTGGATGTCCTCTGAACCTTTTCATTGATGGTTCTGGGGTGCATCTTTGCACTGTCGGGGATGTTCATTTGAAGGAGTTGACGAACAGATTTACCGGCAAAACGACCTTTGGTCATATTTGAGGGCAGCTTGAGTAAAACTTCTTTGAAGGTGCGGGCTTCCTTGTGCCCAATGGCTGCTATATCGACATTCCCAAGGATTTGAGAAAGCAACTCATGAAGCGCTTTGTGTTCGTCGTGGGTTTTCTGAGTCCATGAGCCCTCAGTGACCTTTTCGGCCCGGTACTTTTCGGCGACCTTTAGCAACTTGCCCCCGGTTGATTCTTTGGCGGTCGAAATGGCTGTTGGTGCAGTGCTCTGGATGCTTCCGAGTAGTTGCCCGGCAACCTCTGCGTCCTTCTTGTCGCAACCCGTATCAATGACAACACCCTTGGCCTTGGCCCCACTGGGCAGGGTCAGTTCATCGAAAACGATCTTTTGTAGGGAGTCGTCTTTTTTGGCCGGTCGTTTCCGCTTCCGCATTGGTTCGCCCTTCTCCAGTTTCTCAAAATAATCTTGCAATTCCGAGTATAAACGATAGGCAACCGGGATTGCAACCCGCTTATCAGCAGTCCCCAGGCTACGCTTGATTTCAACTTTGCCGACGATGGCCTGAAGGTGGCCCGGAACCCGGAGCCGAAAATAAAGAAGACCGCTGGAAGGATGCCGCGAAAGAAAAGAAAATGCCCGAATCATGTACCACCCCTGTGTACCTGTTTGTGTACCAGTGAGGAATGATTCGGGCAATATATGTTGTAATCTCAACAGATTACAAATAAAATGGTGGCGATGCAGGGACTTGAACCCCGGACACTACGGATATGAGCCGTATGCTCTAACCGGCTGAGCTACATCGCCGTATCTCAAAAAGCCTACGGGCTTGAACCGGAGCAATATCTTAAAAATTTTTCCGTTTGTCAACAACAAAACTGTTGAGGGACAAGCCGCTTGTTGATTTTTGTGCAAAAAAAAAAGCCCTTTCCCGGCGAGGTCGACGGAAAAGGGCCAACGTACAGCGACAGTCAGCGCTGGACAGCGGGACGGATTACATCATGCCGCCCATGCCGCCCATGCCGCCCATGCCGCCCGGAGGCATACCAGCCGGAGCCTTGTCCTCGTCGGGCAGTTCGGCGATCATGCACTCGGTGGTCAGCAGCAGACCGGAAACAGAGGCCGCGTTCTGCAGCGCGGACCGGGTGACCTTGGCAGGATCGATGACACCGGCCTCGATCAGGTCTTCATATTTCTCGGTGGCGGCGTTGAAGCCCATGGGGCCTTCCAGGTTCTTGACATGCTCGACAATGACCGATCCTTCGCGACCGGCGTTGGCGGCGATCTGACGCACCGGCTCCTCAAGAGCGCGGCGGATGATGTTGATGCCCAGGGCCTGCTCGCCTTCGAGCTGCAGGTCATCGAGCACCTTGAGGCAGCGCAGGTAGGCCACGCCACCGCCGGGAACCACACCCTCTTCCACTGCGGCGCGGGTGGCGTTGAGGGCATCCTCGACGCGGGCCTTCTTCTCCTTCATCTCCACCTCGGTGGCGGCACCAACATTGATCACGGCCACGCCGCCGATCAATTTAGCCAAGCGCTCCTGCAGTTTCTCGCGGTCGTAATCAGAGGTGGTGTCCTCGATCTGGGCGCGAATCTGCTTGACGCGGGCGGCCAGCTTCTCTTTATCGCCGGCACCGTCGATGATGGTGGTATTGTCCTTGTCGATAACCACGCGCTTGGCGGTACCAAGGTCATTGATGGTGACGTTCTCCAGCTTGATGCCGAGATCCTCGGTGATCACCTGGCCGCCGGTGAGAATGGCGATGTCTTCGAGCATGGCCTTGCGGCGGTCGCCGAAGCCCGGAGCCTTGACCGCGGACACGTTCAGGGTGCCACGCAGCTTGTTGACCACCAGGGTGGCCAGGGCCTCGCCGTCCACGTCCTCGGCGATGATGCACAACGGTTTGCCCATCTTGGCCACGGATTCAAGGATCGGCAGCAGGTCTTTCATGCTGGAGATCTTCTTCTCGTTGATCAGAATCAGCGGCTCATCCATGCTCACTTCCATCCGCTCCGGATCGGTGACGAAGTAGGGAGAGAGATAACCGCGATCGAACTGCATGCCCTCCACCACGTCCAGCGAGGTCTCCATGGATTTAGCTTCTTCCACGGTGATCACGCCTTCCTTGCCAACCTTGTCCATGGCCTCGGCAATGATGTTGCCGATGGTCTCGTCGTTGTTGGCGGAGATGGTGCCGACCTGGGCGATTTCCTTCTGCTCCTTGGTCGGGCTGGCGATCTTGCGGAGCTCGGCGACAACGGCAGCCACGGAGGCGTCGATACCGCGCTTGATCTCCATCGGATTGGAACCGGCCGCCACCAGCTTGGCGCCTTCGGTGTAGATGGCCTGGGCCAGAACCGTAGCGGTGGTGGTGCCGTCACCGGCGACATCAGAGGTCTTGGAAGCGACTTCCTTAACCATCTGGGCGCCCATGTTCTCGAACTTGTCCTTGAGCTCGATCTCTTTGGCCACGGTCACGCCGTCCTTGGTGATGACGGGTGCGCCGAAGGATTTCTCAATCAGGACGTTGCGGCCCTTGGGGCCAAGGGTCACCTTGACGGCATTGGCCAGGGCGTTGACACCGGTCAGCATTTTCTCGCGGCCCTTGCCGCCGTATTTCAATTCTTTTGCAGCCATAATATGTGTATCTCCTTAATTAACGAATGGATGGATATCGTTTTTACGCCTGAACCACACCAAGGATATCATCCTCGCGCATAATGAGAAAATCCTCGCCGTCCAGCTTGACCTCGGTGCCGCCGTATTTGGAGAACAGCACGCGATCACCAACGGCCACATCCATGGCCACCCGCTCGCCGGCGTCATTGAGCTTGCCAGGGCCAACGGCGACGATCTCGCCCTCGGCCGGTTTTTCCTTGGCCGAGTCCGGGATAATGATGCCGCCAGCGGTTTTCTCCTCTCCTTCCAATCGTTTGACCAAGATGCGGTCATTCAATGGACGAATTTTCATGAGCATTCCTCCTGTTTGATTTTTATCGATAGTGAAATAAAAAAACGTTTGCGCCGATGGGGTAGTTTGGTTGTCCAACGGTCGGCTCAAACCGTGTGTATGGACGAAAACGAAGCTTCAGTCTTCAAACTGCGCAAAACAATAGGATTGGATTTTGAAAAATCAAGGGCGGGTTGGGCGAAAAAATTATCAGCCCAACCCGTTGAAATGAAAGGAATTTGAAAAACAGGAAGGAAAAAACCGGTGGCGGTTCAGCCAACCCGGACACGCCATTTGTGGGGGTCTTCCCGATCGCCGAACTGGATGGCCTGCAACTCGTCGAACAGCCGCTGGGCCAGCGGACCGGTGGTGCCGCCGTTGAGCTGGATGTGCTGGTCACGATAACAGAACTCGCCAACCGGCGAGATAACCGCCGCTGTGCCGGTGCCGAAACTCTCCTGCAGGGTGCCGTTCTTGCTGGCGGCGATCACCTCGTCAATGGTGATGCGGCGCTCGCTGACCGGGTACCCCCAGTCGCGCGCCAGCTGCAACACCGAATCCCGGGTGATGCCGGGGAGGATCGACCCCTCCAGCGGCGGGGTGATCAACTCGCCGTCGATGAGGAAGAAGATGTTGGAGGTGCCGACCTCCTCGATGTAGCGACGCTCGACCGCATCGAGCCACAGCACCTGGGTGTAGCCCTTGTCGTGGGCCTCGACCTGGGCCTTGACGCTGGCCGCGTAGTTGCCGGCGGTCTTGGCGTTGCCCACTCCGCCCGGCACCGCCCGCACGTACTGGTCTTCCACGTAGATTCTGGTCGGGGCAAAGCCTTCGGCATAGTAGGCGCCGACCGGACAGCAGATGATGAAAAACAGGTACTCCTCGGCCGGACGCAGGCCCAGGGCCGGTTCGGTGGCGATCATGGTCGGCCGGATATACAGGGTCGCTCCCGGCGTCTTGGGTACCCATTCCTGATCGAGATAGACCATGGCGCGCAGGGCCTGGAGAACGCGGTCCTGCGGAAAGCGCGGCATGCAGATGCGCAGGGCCGACTGGTTCATGCGGGTGAAATTGTCGGCCGGCCGGAAGAGGAAAATTTGGTCGTCCTTGCTGCGATAGGCCTTCATGCCCTCGAAAATGGCCTGCCCATAGTGAAAGACCATGGCCGCCGGATCGAGTTCGAAATTGCGATAGGGTTCGATGACCGCGTCGTGCCAGCCCTGCCGGCGGTTCCAGCGCATGGTAAACATGTGGTCGGTGAAGAACTGCCCAAACCCCAGACTGTTTTGATCCGGTTTCGGTTTCAACTGATCGGCCGATGCCTTGTGCAGCGTAACTTCAAGCTCCTTGTTGAACATCTTTTCACCTTGTGCTCGCCGGTTTGCTCCAACCGGTTTCGTGTTGTCTTGAACATAGATTGCGGGCCCGCGGATGCAGGAAAAAGCGGTGCTCTTCGCGCGCCGCCAGGCAGCCCTGACCGGTTGCCCACCCTTTCAACTCAAACCGCGACAATCCGGGGAGAATACTCCATAGACCTCTTTGGCACAAGCGGCGCGCGCCCATTTCGGCGTAAATTTCGCCAATCACCCGACAGCCGCGGCCTTTTTTCCTGCTCGTGGCGGCCGACAACGATCAGGCCGTGGTTGATGACCGCAAGCCCGGCCAGAGCCGGTGACAGCCTCAGGCAAAGGCTCGGCAACAATGCGGCATCGCAAATTTTTACAGTCTCTTCTCCATGCGGTTAAAAAATTTGACAACCCTCTCCGGTGGTGAGTGAATAGGCAAGAGGACCATTCATTCTTCGTCCCAGCAACGACCACACCGGACATGGCCCCCACCATGGCGGTTTCTGGCTTGTTTTCATGTCGTTGTTGGGCCGCTCACCCATTCATTGCACAAGAGGTAGGTATGTTGAACAATTTCAAAGTGGGAACCAGGTTGTTTTTCGGATTCGGACTGGTCATGGCGCTGCTGCTGCTCGTGGGCGGTTACGCGATCAAATCGATCAAGGGTTTGGACGAACAGATCGAGCTGGTGGTCAACGACCGGATGGTTAAGGTCGGTCTCACCCAGGACGTCATGGACCATGTCAACATCATTGCCCGCGCCCTGCGCAACGTCCTCATCGATGACAGCAAGGACCGGCAAGCGGCCGAATTCAACCGCATCGCCGAATCGCGGAAAATCGTCGGGGAACGCGTCGAGGAACTGAACAGAAAGATGTCGACCGACAAAGGCAAGGAACTGATCAGGAAGGTTATCGACGCCCGCGAGCCCTATGTGCGCCAGACCGAATCCTACATGGCGTTGATCAAGGAGGGACAGATCGACCGGGCCAAGAAAATGCTGCTGTCCGAGGTCCGGGACGCACAGGGCGCCTACATAACGACAATCCAGGAAATTTGCACCTATATCGAGGAGGTGGCCAAGAAAGACGGAGAAAAGGCCGAGGTTGCCGCCAACACGGCCACACGCACCGTTGCCGTGCTGATGGGCATCGCCCTGGTCTTGAGCGCGGTCCTGGCCGTTATCATCGCCCGCGGCATCACCATTCCGGCCCACGCCTGTACCGCGTTCTTGCAGATGCTGGCGCAGAACGATTTTTCCAAGGATGTGCCGGAACTGTTTCGGGCGCGGCGCGACGAATTCGGCACGCTTGCCAACGCCACCCAAGCCATGGTGAACAACACCCGCCAATTGCTCAAGGACACCCTGCAGGGCGTGCAGGTGGTTGCCACCTCCTCCAACGATTTGGCCGCCGTTTCCAGGCATCTGACCTCGGCCGCCAAGGACACCGCCGACAAATCGGGCGCCGTCGCCGCCGCCGCCGAACAGATGAACAGCAACATGCAGTCGGTCTCGGCCGCCATGGAGCAGTCGTCCAGCAACGTCAACATGGTCGCCTCCTCCACCGAGGAGATGACCGCCACGGTCAACGAGATTGCCCACAACGCCGAGAAAGCGCGCTCCATTTCCGAGGGCGCGGTCAAACAGTCCCGCCAGGCCACGGAAAAAATGACGCTCCTGGGCGAGACGGCGCGCAAGATCGGCCGGGTGACCGAGACCATCACCGAGATCTCCGAGCAGACCAATCTGCTGGCGCTCAACGCCACCATCGAGGCGGCGCGCGCCGGCGAGGCGGGCAAGGGATTCGCGGTCGTCGCCAACGAGATCAAGGAACTGGCGCGGCAGACGGCAGACGCCACCGTGGACATCAAGAACCAGATCGGCGGCATGCAGACCACCACCGCCACCACGGTGGAAGATATCGACCGCATCTCCCAGGTTATCACCGAGATCAACAGCGTCATCCAGGGGATCGCCACGGCGGTGGAAGAGCAGTCGGCCGCCTCGAGCGAGATCAGCGGCAATATCGCCCAAGCCTCCCAGGGCATTGCCGAAGTCAACGAGAACGTTGCCCAAAGCACGGTGGTCATTGCCGACATGGCCCGGGACATTGCCGGCATCAATCAGCAGGCGGCCCAGGTGGGAGAGGGCAGCGGGCAGGTGCAGGTGAGCGCCCAGGGTCTCTCCGAAATGGCAGCCCAGCTGGATGCCCTGGTGAAAAAATTCAAGGTCTGATTCTTCCCATTCCCCGGCGGAGTCGCTCCAGGCTCCGCCGGGCCCGTTTTCGCCACCCGCAAGCACCCCTCCTTCGACCCGTCTCTCCCCCATCAGCGCCGGCAACCGTCAACGTCAGACAGGTGCCGGCGAACCAGCCCGGAGCCCGACGACGGTCAACGCAGGTAATTTCCCCCGACAGGGCATGGAAATCACCTTGACCACGATCGTGCATTAGGGGTTTAATGCCCGGTCCGAGGCCTCGGCTGTGCGGGGCCTGTACATGCAACCCCGGATCAATCAAAGGAAACGCCATGACCACGCCTGCCACCGGCCCAGCCTCTCTGGATTTCTTTTCCGCCGCTTTTCTCCTGCCCAATATCGGCGCCCCCTTCCTCGTCGGCCTGGCCGTGGGCTACTTCGCCAAGAAGGTGGTCAAGATCGCCCTGTTCCTGGGCGGGGCGGCGGTGGTTCTGCTCTTTGCCGCCGAATACTACGGCGTCACCCATGTCAACGACCAAGCCCTGCACCAGACCGCCCAGGCCGCCGCCGACCTGGCCAACCAGTCCGGCAGCTTCCTCTACGACCGTCTGTCCCGACTCACCTGGAAGGGCGGCAGCGCGGTGGCCGGTTTCCTGGCCGGTTTGAAGCTGGGGTAAATGTTTTTTCGCGGGCAGGGCCCGCCCCTACCCGACGGTCGCACCACTTGGGGCCGTAGGAGCGGGCCATGCCCGCGAACAAGGGCGAGTTGAGCGCAACGAGCGCCGGCTGGCCAAACCTACCCGCTGTTTGCCGCGCCGATTTCGGCCCTCTTTTCTTTTGCTTGCCGGGCTATGAATGCAACCGAATGCATCCGTCCCGCCAAATGCACGTTGCTTTCGCCAGTGAAATCAAGGCGTGCGATCCTGCGCCATCCATCCCTCACCCTCCCTGGCGGCCATTGTAAATAACCGGATTCGTCGCGGCAAACTCCCGAAACCCCTTTAACGCCTCCTCCCGCATCACCCCCTCGATCAGTTCAATGCCCCGGTCGGCCAGCTCCCTCCGCCAGTGCTCCGGCATCGGACCCTCGTCAAAGCCGGTGATGGCCATCATCTCGGGATCGGCGCCGGCGATGACCAGCGAGCGGATGCCGGACCAGAGCACGGCCCCAAAACACATGGCGCAGGGGCTCCAGTTGACCACCAGTTGGTGCGCGGGCAGACCGGGCCCGCCGAGGTCGTAGACGCCGAGCATCTGCTGAGCGAGCGTCAGGGCCGTGATCTCGGCATGGGCCGAGGAGCAGTTGAGCGGTATCACCCGGTTGACGCCAATCACTATCAGCTTGCCGGAATCGCGCTCAAAAACGCCGGCGCTAAAAGGCCCGCCGCTCTGGTGCTCGGTGTTGAGACGGGCAAAGCGGAGCACCGCCGCCATGCGGTCTTCCAGGCGCGGCAGGTACTCGGGCACATGGAGCAGTTCGGCTGGAGCCCAATCCGGCAGATCGAGGATGAAACGGGGCGGGGTGGTCGGCATGACGAAATCTCCGGTGAGGGTGGAAAGGGTAGGTGTCAAGCCCCCATGATCTTCTTGCGAAAGAGGAAAAAGACCGCGCCCAGCAGACAGAGCCCGGCCCAGAGGTAGTCCAGAGTGAGCTTTTCCTTGAGATAGAGCACGGAAAAGGGCACGAAGATCGACAGGGTGATGACCTCCTGGAGGATCTTGAGCTGGCCGACGGACATCACATCGTGGCCGATGCGGTTGGCGGGCACCTGGAGCAGGTATTCCAGGAGGGCAATGCCCCAGCTGACCAGGGCGGCGATGATCCACGGCTTGTGCGACAAACTCTTGAGATGGCCGTACCAGGCAAAGGTCATGAAGATGTTGCTTGCCGACAACAGGGCAATGGTCAGGGTGTAGCGGTTCATGGTGCTCTCCTCGCTGAAGGCGAGAGGTGGAGATGACGCGGCCGGTTGACCGCACCAGGGCGGATCGTTTGCGTTCGCCGCAAATGGGTTATAGTAGCACCCCTCCAGCCGATTTCAAGGGAGAAACCGCGCGGCGGCCCGACCGGCCCGACCGGCCCGACCGGCCCGACCGGGCAAAACTCCTGCTGACTTTCCGGGGCAAGCTTTATACAATAGATACGTTGTGCTGTTTCTCCGTTCTCTCAACGTCCGAGGTTGCCCATGCCCGCCGATTCCTGTCCGTTGCCCCTTGCCTCCGATGCCCTCAAGGCCAATCTGCGTGAAACCGCCGCCCCGGTGGTGATCAATCCCGCCTACCTGCCGCTGCGTGACGCGGTCTGCCGCTTCCGGGGCATCCTGGGCAAGCTCGACACCCTGCTCTACGAAATCAGCCACCCCTTCCGCAACTGGAAACTGCTCATCCCCGAGCTGCGGGCCTATGTGCTCAAAAACAGCAACCACTACCGCGATCATGAGCAGGGGCCCGAGGCCTTCGCCTTGTTCATGGCCATTTTCTTCGACGCGCTCAAGGATTCGGGCCGCAACGAGCAGCTGCTGCAGCGCATTCTCGAAGCCATGCTCGCCTATGCCGACAAGCTGATCCTCTCGCTCGACAGCCCGGCCCTGTTTCGCTACCAAGCGGTCTTCACCGAATTTTTCACCCGCCTGCGGGAATTGGACCGGACCGAACCGCAGGTGATGCTCTCCATCGTCCAAGGTCATCATCCCATCCGCAAGATCGTGCAACAGGTGCTCGGCCTGCGCAAACAGCAGCCGCAGCAGCCCTATGATCTCCAGGCACTGGCCCTCTTGCTCCGTACCCTCCTCATCCGCACCTATCAGTATTGGCTGAACGAAGAGGATCCGCTGCCGTGGTTCGAGCGGCAATGCGGCGACTACTGCCGCCAGTGGCACGGCCAGGATCTGCTGTTGTCCATCTCCCATCAACGGATCGCCGAATGCCTTCGCACATTAGAGGCCATCGATTTTGCCGCCGATTACCAGGCCGGCCTGGAGCAACTCCTTGCCCTGCCCGCCCACATGGACCTGGTTCGCTTGTACAAGGAGATCCCGGCCAAGATGGTGGCGGTCGAGGCGGCCAGCGAATCCTCGGCCAACTTCGTCGAGAACCGCAAGCTGCTCTTTTTGTTCCGCATCATGGAAACCGCCGGCCTGTTTTTGATCCACGAGGAGACCCTGCGCGAGATCAACCGCTCGCTGGTGCAGTTGATCCGCAAGCAGAGCTTCGAGGAGATCGAGCAGTTCTTCGTCACCACCTTCCACCTGCTCAAGGCCAATGTCCGCCGCTACCCGCACACCTCGCTGCAATGCATCCAGGTGATCGGCAACGAGGTATTCAAGCGCGGCAACTCCCGCCTGGTCGAGGCCTTTTTGTGGGAGGCGGTGCGCTTTGGCTTCCAGTACGCGAACGTGCGCGGCGTGGACGAGGACTGGCAGCCCATCGCCAACCCGGCCCATCTGACCAACATTCGTGTCTGGCTCAACCTGATCGAGCAGGAGCCCAAGTGGTGCTCGACCCTGTTTTCGGCCCTGATCATCAACCTGCGGCTGTCGGGTACCTGCGTGCGCGACACCGACCTGTTCCAGCGCGACATCACCGAACTGCTCAACCATCCCATCGGCCCGATCTACAACCTGGCCAAGCAGTTCACCAAGCTGATGCCGGTCTTTTTCAACGAGATCGGCGCCGAGGGCGAGCTGCGCGACGTGTCCACCGAACTCGACGAGATTCACAAACGCAAGGACATCCTCGTCCACTTCCTGCGCAAGCAGGCCCATGTGGAGTCGAGCAACCTGATCGTCGGTTTCATCGAAGCCATCTTCACCTTCTGGATCACCCTCGATCAGAGCTACCTGCGCGAATACCTGCCCGACGAGGTGCTGCGCCAAGTGGAAACCAGCGGCCCCTTTGTCGACGACCAACATGAACTGGCGGCCCGGATCAAGAAGGAACTGCGTTTCACCCGCATGGCCCACATTCTCGCCTGGGACGACGACGAACGGCAGCAGTTCCTTGACCGCCAGCAGGATCTCTCGGAAGTGGAACGGCGGCGATTCGCCCTGTTGGTGCGGATGTACAAGCTCTTGCACCTCAAGTACAATCTCAGCCTGCCCGAGATCCAGAGCCAGCTGCACCACGCCATCAATGCCGGCTTCCCCGAGTTGGCCCGCCTGCTCGACGTGCTCAGGGAAAACGACCCGATCCATTGCCTCGATGCCCTGCTCGACGAACTCGAACACCTGCAGGAAATCATCCTCAGTCCAGACAAGTTCGAGCCCAAGGAGGAGATTTATTACAAGCGCCACATCGCGGTCGACATTCCCTCGGTCTACGGCCGCTATTCCGAACGCAAATTCGATGCCCTCGGCCTGACCTTCCGCCTGGAGAGCCTGGCCAACGTCTACCTGGAGCGGCTCTTTTCCACCGTCAACCTGAGTTTCATCACCCAAGCGACCTTCATCCGCATCCTCAAGTGTCTGCGGCTCTTTACCCGCGCCCTGCAGATCGACGGCATCTCCAGCCGCCGCCTGGACACCTACATCAGCCTGCTGGCCACCTCGATCGGCATTCGCCGCTTTTCCTATACCCAACACCTCGACATCATGCGCGGCCTGTCCGAAGGGGTCAAGGACATCATCTACGCCTACTACACCAACATCCACCAGAACAACCTCTCCATCATCGTGCCGCAAATCGGCAAGGACAACCTGCTGCCCAAGTACCACGGGTCCTGGGACGAGAAAAACATGCCCGAGACCGTGCTCCGCCTCTCGGAAACCTTTTTCCGCGACCTGATTTCCACCACCTTCGGCCTGCAGCACCTGGACAACTTCATCGGCAAGGTCATTGGCACCCTGGAGGCGCAAAAGGACATTCTCGACGAGAAGACGCTCGATCTGCTGATGACCTACAACCCGGAAAAGGCGATCAGCAGCCTCCATGCCGAAAACCTGCGCACCCACAACCTGATCCACCTGGGCAACAAGGGCTTCAATCTGGTGGTGCTGACCCGCGACAAGCTGCCGGTGCCGCCGGCCTTCATCATCACCACCGAGGTCTTCCGCTGCTATCGGGCGATCCGCAAGTTCGAGCGGGCCCGCGACGAATACATGCGGCGGGTGCGGGCCGCGGTCACCGGCATCGAGCAGATGACCGGCCTGGTGTTCGGCTCGCCGGAGCGGCCGCTGCTGCTGTCGGTGCGCAGCGGCGCAGCCATCTCCATGCCCGGCATCATGTCCACCATCCACAATGTCGGCGCCAACGAGGAGATGGTCGAGGAGTATGTGGCCCTCCATCCGGAGGCCAAATACTTTGCCTGGGACAACTTCCGCCGCTTTCTTCAATCCTGGGGCATGGCCAACGGCATGGAGCGCGAGGACTTCCAGGAGCTGATGAACACGCACAAACGTCAGCATCAGGTGCATTACAAGCGCGATTTTTCGCCCGAGCAGATGCGCCAGCTGGCCCTCAACTACCAGCAGGCGGTCAAGGGCCGCGGCTTCGGCATGCCCGAGGACCCCTGGTTGCAGCTGATCGGCGCGGTGGACATGGTGTTCGACAGCTGGCACACGCCCAAGGCCCAGGAATACCGCCGCCTGATGGGTGTATCCGACGACTGGGGCACGGCGGTCATCGTCCAGACCATGGTGTTCGGCAATCTCAGCTCCCAGGCGGGCAGCGGGGTGCTGTTCACCGCTCATCCCTATCGCAAGGTGCGGCGGGTGGCCCTGTGGGGCGATTACGCCACCGGCGACCAGGGCGAGGACATTGTTTCCGGCCTGGTCACCAGTCACCCGATATCGGTGGAGCAGGCAGAGATCGACGGCCGTGACGAGAACAAGAGTTTGGAGCGTCGCTTTCCCAAGGTCTACCAGCGGCTTTTGGAAATCAGCCGCGATCTGGTCTACGAAAAGGAGTGGAATCCGCAGGAAATCGAGTTCACCTTCGAGGGGCCGGAACCGGAACAGCTCTATCTGCTCCAGACCCGCGACATGATCACCATCAAGAAGAAGGAGCATCTCAACGTCTTCGTCGATTCCGACCTGGCCCACAAGGCGATCCTCGCCAAGGGGATCGGCGTGTCCGGGTCGGCGATGAGCGGCAAGGCGGTGTTCAACGAGGACAACATCAGCCAGTTGCGCCGGGAGGAGCCGGGCACGCCGCTGATCCTCATTCGCCGCGACACCGTGCCCGAGGATATCCGCGAAATTTCCCTGGCCGACGGGCTGGTGACCTCGCGCGGCGGGCAGACCTCGCACGCCTCGGTGGTGGCCACCCGGCTGGAGAAGACCTGCGTGGTCGGCTGCCGTGACATGCAGGTGGTGGAAACCGAGGAGTATGCCGAGATCAACGGCACGCGCATCACCTTCGGCACCCCGATTGCCATCGACGGCCGCCACGGCCTGCTGATCGAGGGCAACTTCCCGCTGCGCGAGGAGGTGCACATTCTGCCTTTATAACCCGCCTGCTCGGACTTATAGTAGACCCTAAATCATGATCGCCAGCGTCCCCCCAATAGCCGGTGCGCTGGCCTGTTTCTTTTCTCTGCCCGGTCACCTGCCATGAACAGCCCCAGCCCTTTCCCCCCCGATCAATCCATTCACTGCTTCACGGTCCAGGACATGAGCTGCGAACACTGCCAAGCCCGGGTGGAAGGGGCGGCGCGGTCTGTGGAGGGAGCGCGCGAGGCGCGGGTTGACCTGACGGCCGGAATGTTGACCGTGCGCGGTGGCGATCCGCAAGCCATCCTCCGGGCGGTGGAGGAGGCCGGCTATCCGATCGAACAGATTGACGCCCCGCGACCTGGCTGCCCGCTGGCGGAAACGGTCTCGTCTCCCGCCGTTTCACAGCCGCCGTCCGCCGCAGACCGCTATCTGCTGCGGGTGGACGACATGCACTGCGCCAGCTGCGTGGCCCGGGTGGAACAGGCCATCCTTGCCGTGGCGGGAGTGCGCGAGGCGGCGGTCAACCTGGTGGACAGGAGCGCCAGCGTGGTCGGCGGCGACCCGATCAAGGTGGTCGAAGCGGTGAACCAGGCGGGATACGGGACCTCGCTGCTTGAGGAGCAGGGACACACCTCTGCCGGGGATCGGTACGAGATCGACATCCTCGGCATGCACTGCGCCAGCTGCGTGGCGCGGGTGGAACAGGCCATCCTTGCCCTCCCCGGCGTTACCGGGGCCGTGGTCAACCTGATCGAAAAAAAGGCCCAGGTGCAAGGCGGCGACCCGGAACAGGTGGTGCGGGCCATTGTCGATCAAGGCTATGGAGCCTCGCTGCGGCACCAAACAACCGCCGACACCTTTTTCCTGACCCTGCAGCCGCAGCCGGATGCCGACGAATTGGCACAGGTTCGCGAGATTCTGCTCGCCCTGGATCCTGCCACGGAGATGAGCGTGGACAACGGGCGACTGCGCGTCTCCACCTCTCAGCACCCGGCGGATGTGCTGCTGCGGCTGACCGATATCGGCTATCAGGTGACCCTGGAGGAATCCTTCACCGACCCGGCCATCAGCCAGGCCGAGGAGACCTGGCAGGAAATCAGGCGCTCCTGGCGGCGGGCCCTGCTCGCCGGCCTGATGGGGTTCGGCCTCATGGCCGGCCACATGAGCGGACTGTTTCCCCATCTTCACGAAGGCCGGCTGTTCTGGGCCGGGGCCGCCCTGCTCTGTTTGTGCACCATGCTCTACAGCGGCCGCAACTACTTTATTGGCGCCTGGAAGCAGGCCCGCCACGGCGCGGCCAACATGGATACCCTGGTGGCCCTGGGCACCGGCGCGGCATGGCTGTCGTCAGTGCTGGTCATCGCTGATCCGCACTTCATCCCCGGCGCGGCCGATTATCTCTACCTCGATGCCGCGGTGATGATCCTCGCCTTTCTCCAGCTGGGCCATGTCCTTGAAACCAAGGCCAAACGGACCACCAGCGAGGCCATCGGCGCCCTGGTGGGCTTAAGGGCGCGCACCGCCTGGGTAATCCGCGCCAGCGGCCAGGTCGAGATCCCGGTGTCGCTGTTGCGCCTGGGCGACCGGGTGCGGGTCAAACCCGGCGAGAAGGTGCCCATTGACGGCGAAATCGTCGAGGGCCGAACCACCATCGACGAATCGATGCTCACCGGCGAGCCGCTGGCCGTGGCCCGCGAGATCGGCGATCCGGTCACCGGCGGCACCATCAACCGCTCCGGCGCCTTTATCCTCCGGGTCACCCGCTTGGGCGACGATACCACCCTGGCGCGGATCATCCGCATGGTGCACACGGCGCAGATGAGCAAGCCGCCCATCGGCCGGCTGGTCGACCGCATTGCCGGGGTCTTTGTGCCGGTGGTGATCACCATCAGCCTGGTCAGCTTTTTCGCCTGGTGGAGTTTTGCCCAGGAGTTGGCGCTTGCCCATGGATTGACCGCGGCCATCGCGGTGCTGGTCATCGCCTGTCCCTGCGCCCTTGGCTTGGCGACGCCGATCGCCATCATGGTCGGCACCAGCCGGGCGGCCCAATGCAACGTCCTCATCCGCAACAGCGACGCCCTGCAGACCGCCTCGACCCTGACCCATGTGGTGGTCGACAAGACCGGCACCCTGACCCAAGGCAAACCGGCGGTGACCGCCATTATGCCGGTGGCCGGCATGCGCCAGGACGAGGTGCTGCTGTGGGCGGCCAGCCTGGAGAGCGGCTCCGAGCATCCGCTGGCCGAGGCGGTGCTGAGCGCGCAACTGGAGCGCGGCGAACCGCTGCGCACCCTGGACAACTTCACCGCCATCCCCGGCCGGGGAGTGCAGGCGGAGCATGCCGGCGTCCGATATCTGCTGGGCAACCACCTGTTCCTCGACGAACAGGGGTTGGCCCTGCCTGCCGGGCTCCGGACCGAGGCCGAACACCAGGCGGCCCGGGGCGGCACCCCGGTCTGGCTGGCCCGTGGCACGGAGGTGATGGGCCTGTTGATCCTCAAGGATCCGGTGCGCCCGGATTCGGCGGCGGCGGTTGCCGCCCTCCAGCGGCAGGGCATCACGGTGGTGATGTGCAGCGGCGACAACCGGGCGACCGCCGAGGCCGTGGCCCGCGAAGTGGGGATTACCGAGGTGCACAGCGAAATTTTGCCGGAGCAGAAACTGGAGGTCATCCAGGCCCTGCAGCAGCAGGGGTGCAAGGTTGGCATGGTCGGCGACGGGGTCAACGATGCCCCGGCCCTGGCCCAGGCCGATACCGGTTTTGCCCTGGGGAGCGGCACCGACGTGGCCATCGAGAACGCCGACATCACCCTCACCGGCGACTCGCTCCTGCTGGTGGCCGACGCCATCGCCATCTCCACCGCCACCATCCGCAACATCCGGCAGAACCTGTTCGGCGCCTTCATCTACAACGTCATCGGCATTCCTTTGGCGGCCGGCCTGTTCTATCCACTCACCGGCTGGCAACTCGAGCCGATGTTCGCCAGCGCCGCCATGGCCCTGTCCTCGGTGACCGTGGTCACCAATGCCAACCGGCTGCGTTTTTTTCGACCGCGATGAGCCTGCGGCTCGCGGGAGCGGGGCAATCGAGCGGGCTTTATCGATACAAATTATCAAGTGAGATTCAAATCTACTTGCGAATCCATCCCGAGCGCGGTAAGTGATGCCTCCCGTCCAGCGCCCCTTCGGCCTGGCGATCCCAATCAAAGACGAGCAACACGCCCATGGACACCCTTTTTTCCCGGATCACCTACATCTTCGACCCGCTGCACGCCTTTTACGAGCACGAGAGGGTCTACCGCAAGATCTCCATCTCCCTGGTTTTTCTCTTTCTCTGCAGCCTGGGACTCATCGAGCTGAACCGGCAGGGTTTGCTGCCTGCGGAGCTCGCCGCCCTCCTGCCGCGCAACCATTTCTACGCGGTCCATGCCGCCTTCACCGTCATCCTGGTGCTTGAGGTCATCAGTCTGATCTTTGTCCTGCCCTGCTCGTTTTCCCGCTCGCTGGGCAAGCAGTTCGAGATCCTGTCCCTGATCCTGATCCGCAACGCTTTCAAGGAATTGTCCTATTTCGCCGAACCGCTCAGCTACGAGGGCAACATCGAAAAGATCCTGCATATCCTGGCCAGCGGCTTTGGCGCATTGCTGATTTTCGCCCTGTTGGGCGTGTACTACAAGATCCAGAAACGAAGCGGCGAGGACGGCCGGTCCATTGATCTGTACGGCTTTGTCGCCTCGAAAAAGGCGATCTCCCTGCTGCTGCTGGTGTCCTTCGTCTGCATGGGCGGCTACTCGATTTATCAAACCCTGCAGGGCATCGAACACCCGGATTTTCTCCACGGCTTCTACACCCAGCTCATCCTCACCGACATTCTCATTGTCCTGGTGTCGCAGTGCTTCCACCCCTCGGCCAAGATGATCTTCCGTAATTCCGGCTATGCCTTGTCGACCCTGATGATCCGTCTGGCCCTGGTGGCGCCGGTTTACTACAACGTGCTGCTCGGCGCCGCCGCCATGCTCTTTGCCATCCTCCTCACCCTGGTCAGTCAGCACCTGTTCCAACAGCAGCGGAAACTCTAAAAAAAACGGGAGGCAGATGTCTGCCTCCCGTTGTCATCCCCGCCTCAACGCGGCGCGCGTTTTTTCCAATGCGCTTTCAAGGTGTCATGTATCCGTGGGGTGGACACGCGTTTTTGGTGTAAGCCCACCTCTACAAGAAAAAAGGCGCCTCTTGCAGGCCCAGGCGGATTACTTGGTGAACTCGATCACCGCGTCGCAGTACTCTTCCACCGCCTTCTGGATGGCGGCCTTGTCGGCGTCGGTGGGGGCGCCCTGCCACTCGTAGTGGCCCAGCTTGTCCCAGCCGGACTTTTCGGTCTTGGCCTCGAAATCCTTCTGCGCGCCGCCGACCCACCCGAACGAGCCGAAACGGAACACCTTCTTGTTGGTCACCTTCTTGACCTGCAGCTCCTCGATCACATGGGCCATGGGCGGGAACATCTTGTACTCGTAGGTGGGCATGCCGAAGATCAGGCCGGCGGATTTCCAGGCACTGGCCAGGATGTAGCCAATCTCGTCGCCCGGCACCTGGAACACATGCACCGGGATGTTCCGTTTACGCAGGGTCTCGATCACCAGCCCCAGCACCTGCTTGGTGTTGCCGTACATGGAACTCCACACCACGGTCACCTCGCGCTCGGCCGGCCCTTTGCTGTACTCGGCATAACGTTTGTAGAGATCGATGATCACCGCCGGATTGTCGCGCCAGATGATGCCGTGCGAAGGGCAGATCACCTTGACGTTCAGACCGCCCAGCTTTTCCAGCCCCTTGAGCACAAAGGGCGAGAAGGTGGCAACGATGTTGGCGTAGTAACGCAGGGCCTCTTCCTCGAAGAACTTGTGTTTTTCCGAGGAGATCTGATCGTCGAAAATCGCGTTCTCGTCAATGCTGCCGTAGGAGCCGAAGGCGTCGCAGGAAAAGAGAATCCCCCGCTTGCGCTCGTAGGTCATCATGGTCTCGGGCCAATGGATGTTGGGGGTATCGAAGAACTGCAGCTCGTAATCGCCCACCGTCAGCACCATGCCGTCGGCGATGGCGATGGCCCGCTCGGCCGGCACCTCGGCAAAGGCCTGGAGCAGCGGAATGGCTTTCTTGGTGCAGTAGATGACCGCCTTGCTGTTTTGCTTGCAGAACTCGCGCAGCCAGCCCGAATGGTCCGGCTCCATGTGGTTGACGATGAGGATGTCGATATCCTCGACGCCCAAAGTCGCGCCGCCCAGCTGCTGGGTGATTTCCTGGGGGAAGTTGAAGATATCCTGGGTGAGGTCGATCATGACGTTCTTTTCCGCCTTGATCAGGTAGCCGTTGATGGAAATGCCGTGGGGAATCGGCCAGATGCCCTCGAACAGATAGTTTTTGTCCTCGATGTTGACGGAAAGACGATAGATGTCGTCGACCACTTTCTTGATATGCATTGTTCAGTACTCCGATCGCAAACGTTGGCTGAGGTTCATTCTTCAGGGCGAAGCTTATCGAGGCTCGCCGGAAAGCTTCGTACCATACGCCGGTTAGGGGAAAATTTCCAGACGCAAAATGGGGCGATGAGCCAAGCGGAAACGCGGCCCGCACGCTGGGGTCACGATGGCGGAAACCCGGAATCGGAGTCCCGAAGGAAGGCGAAACGGGGCTGAAGTTGTCCGTTCACCTCGACCTGTTCATGGAACATGGTTAGGGGACGAACCCACAACCCCGATTCGTTGTACAGGGGGCGATAGACAACCAGCGGCTCAAGGGTTTCGCTGTGGCGGGCCACACCCAGCACCTCGTATTCCCCGCCCTTGTAATGACGGTAACGCCCCAGGGCTATGGCGGGCAGCGGTGGCAGGTCACTCATGGAGGAACGCTCCGTTGGTTGTTGCGTTGACGCTTCCGAGTGGATGGCCGGCGGTCGCATCATTCCCAGCCGATGACATCGTACCCTCGTTCCTGCAGGCAGCGGGTCATGAAGTTTTTGAACACAGGGGTCGGCTGCGAGGCCTGAATGATGCCGTGCACCAGCCCCGCGGCCGCGCCGGTGGCGGCACCGATACCGATTCCCCGCCCGAGGTTGCCGGTCACCGCGCCCGCCGCACCACCGACCACGGCACCCCCCGCGCCGCCAACCGCCGTGCTTTTGGCTGCCGCGAGTCCCTCCGGGGATTTAACGTAGCGATCGGCCAGCTCCTCGCATTCCGCCACATCCTGCTGAGCCCGAGCTTCCCCGACCGACTGGAGATGGGCGTTGGGGTACAACACCGGGCCCTTGGCACTGCAACCCGTGAGCACGGCAACCGCGACTATCAGCATCAGCTTGTTCATCTCTCCGACCTCCTCATGGTGTTTTCGCTTGTCTGTTCATCATCCCGCAAGACAGATCCCCGAAACCAGGGCCTGACAGCGGGAAACGCAATCACGCACTTAGGCTTTATTGTATTCGGTGTGGCTGAACGAACAAGAAGAAGGATTCATCCTCAGCGTAAATTTCATGGGAATGCGGCATAAGGATATATGTCATGTCCTCGAAATTTCGCCATTCGTCACTTAAAAAGCTTAACAATTTCCCCGACAGAACAATTCCACATTACCGGAATTAATCAAAAATCTTCAATGGCGGCAAGATTAACACTCAATTTTAAATAAATACATCAAGTGCACCTCAATAATTCTCACCAATTATTCCTAAAAATCGGAATAATTGTTTCTTTGCAGATTCAACCACAAGAAACACACAACTTGAATTCAATCTGTACATTCAATAAGTTGAAAATTTACCAATTCGCAATAAAAAAACGGAACGCCTGTTGCAGGCGATTACTTGATTGTTTTTTATCAATATTTTCCAGGAGGATATAATGAAAAAAGTATTTTTGGCAATGGCATGCGCAACCATGGTAAGCTGGGCGGGGTCCGCCTCCGCTGATGATTATGATTTTTCAGGGACCATGATGTACCACAACAGCGTGCTAACGTATTCGTTTACCACAGATACCGATACCACAGTAACATTGTTCAGCTCTTCATGGGATGACGGAGGATTCGACCCCATGCTGGGATTGTGGGATAGTGACGGGGATTTAATTTATTTTCAGGATGATGGCCACAACACAGGATCGACTGTGTCGAATGGGTCTGCTTATGATCATGGGGAGTGGGATTCCTATTACGATGCCGCTGTATCAGCTGGAACATATTTTGTCACTATTACGACCTACGCAAACTTTAATATGGGACCGCATTTATCCGATGGATTTGATTATGACGATGAGACGCCCATCAATCTTGAGTCTTGGTATGAACCAGCGAATGGGTATAAGCAAGATTTCTTTGCATTTCATGTTCTGGGTGCGACTTCGGCAAACCAAGTTGACCCGGTACCAGAACCAACTACACTGCTCCTTTTTGGAACCGGTTTAGCCGGACTGACAGCTCTGAGTCGCAGGCGAGTGAATAGGTAACAGACAATTAACAATTTGTATTTCAGGCGAGGCAAACGGAGCTACTCTTTGCTTACCTGAACTCCTTGCAAATGGTAGGGCACGCATATGATGCGTGCCCTACCGTTGATTTCCCTGAGAACCTGCCAATTGCAAACTAGCCAGATAGCTAGTCGACCTTGAAAAAGTCCTTTTTTCAATTTGCCGGAGCAAGTGTCCAAATAGGTCTTCAATCGCTTGATCTCACGACCGGCTCTTCGCCGCTGACGGGCATGGAGATATCGGCCGACCTTCAACAGAGCCTGGCGCCGAAGGCGGGAGTAACTCTGCCGAAGACGAATGCTCCACGTCGCTGCCAGCTTGACCAACCGCTCGCGGCTCCGGTTGTACAACCGCGAATCGGTCGGAAACGCAATGGCCTTTTCCTGCACGGTCGTATCGACGACGACCCGCTCCAAACTGGCTGGCCCCACCGCTCCGCTCGCCGAGCCTGCCTGCACAGTCAACTTCAAGATCAATTCCGATCCCTGCTCGCCTATTCGATTCCGCCAGCGACTCAACGACGGCGGATCATCGGCAACTCATGTCGGAAGTACTCTTCGCCGCAGAAGTTTTGATGGTAGGGATCCTCCACCCACCGCCGTACTGTCTCTTCGTCCGACGTGTCTCCTCACCCACTTTTTTCCAGTTACCCTTTCGGCCATGCGCCGATACCATTGCATTAACTTTACCCCCCCAGAGGATGGCAAGGAAAGCCACGAGGCGTTGCGGCTCGCAAGGTATGGCAAGAGGGACGACAGCTGTCTGACTGCATAGATGAAGAGCAGCGTCTAACGACTACCGAAACATTCGGAAGTGAACCTCGTGCCCCAAAAGGCGGACCCTGCGGCCGATGCGGGGGAGTCATCAGCCGCAGCCCGTCCCGCCGCCGGCACAGGCGCCTTTTGACGAGCATTTGCGCATCCGGCCCTTCAGGCTGGTCAAGCCCTTGCCGGTATAGACCGCCTCCAGTCCGCGCTCGATGAAACCGGCCATGGCCACCGGCTGAATGCCCCGTTTCTTGAGCATCTCCCTGGGCGAGTCGCCCAGATCGTTGACCAGGATGGCCCGGCAGTCGGCGAGGATGCGGCTGATATTGAACCAGCGCTGGATGCCGCCGCCGGCGGGCGGTGCCTGACGGTCCTCGATGTGGCGGTAGCCGCCCTGGCCGTCCTCGCCCCAGATCTGGAACCGGCTGGCCTCGCCCAGGTGTTGATTGACCAGCACCCCCTCCAGGGTCGCCACCGCCACATAGGGCCGAGCCGCCTCTTCCGGTTTGGGCAGCTGGGCACAGGCGCTGAGGCACCCACGGAACTCGTCGGTCTTGTCGTGATCCAGAAGGCCGACCGCATCGGCGCGGCACCGGGTGCAGTGGCGCATCTGCGGCAGGAACTGTTCGGCCGAATCGCGGATGCGCTCCATCATCTCTTTGCCCGGTTCCTGGATATGCTCAAAGGCGGTGTCCGCATTGGGAAACATGGCCATGCAGTTGAGCAAATCCACGCCCAGCTCCTTCATTGTGGCGGCCAGCACCGGCACATGGTGATCGTTGATGCCGGGGATGACGATGGTGTTGATCTTGACGGTGATGCCGTGCCGCTTGAGCAGGGCAATCGCCCGCAACTGACGGGCCAGGAGCAGCTCCGCCCCCTGAAGGCCGCGATACAGCACCTTGCCGTCGCGCACCCAGGCATAGATGTGCTGGCTGATCTCCGGATCGATGGCGTTGACGGTGATGGTCACGTGGGAAACGCCGATCTCGGCCAGTTCCGGCACATGCGGCGCCAGGTGCATGCCGTTGGTGGAGAGGCAGAGGATCATCTCCGGATGGTGTGTGCGGATCAACCGCATGGTGGCGAGCGTCTCGTCCGGGTTGGCGAACGGATCGCCCGGGCCGGCGATCCCCACCACCGAGATGCGCGGCTCCTTCTCCACCACCTTGTCCACATAGACCAGGGCCTGCTCGGGACTGAGTAGGGTCGAGGTGACGCCGGGCCGCGACTCGTTGACGCAGTCGAACTTGCGGTTGCAATAGTTGCACTGGATGTTGCACTTGGGCGCCACCGGCAGATGCACTCGGCCGTACTGGCCCTTGGCCTTGACGTTGAAGCAGGGGTGACGATTCAACTCTTTTTCGTTCAACATAACGGGTTCCTTTGCCGTACGGGCTCACATGTAGAAATAGCCGACTGGGCTATCGTCCTGTTTTTTCTCGATCAGGGCGTTGGTCACGGTGTCGAACAGTTGCTGGGCACCGCTGTAACCGAGATGGAGGATGCGCTGGCCGCCGATCCGGTCGTGGATGGGGAAGCCGACCCGGATGAGCGGGATATCGAGTTTCTTGGCCAGCGGATAACCCTTGGAGTGACCGACCACCAGATCGATATTCATCTGCCCGGCCATCTCGTTGATCTCGTAAAAATCCACGTCTTCAAAGACCTGGGGCTGTTCAAGCAAGGTGTCGCCAGTGACGGCGGCAATGGCTTCTTTCAGTTTACCCGAGGTGCCGCCCGTGGCGCAGAGCACCGGCTGGATGCCGATCTCGGCCAGGAAGGCGCACAGGCCGACGACCAGGTCCTCTTCGCCGTAGACCACGGCCCTCTTGCCAAAGACATACTTGTGGCCATCCACATAGGCGTCGACCAGGCGACCGCGCTGTTTGACGTACTTCTCGGGGGTCGGCTGACCACTGAGTTCTTCGAGCAGGTTAAAGAAGACATCGGTTTCACGGATGCCGATGGGCATGCCGATGCGGTGGTGCATGACGCTGAACTTCTCGCGGAGCACATCGCCAGCGGTTGTCATGGCCCCGAGCGTCGTGCCGAACTCGATGGTCGCCTTGGCCCGTCCCATGGCCTTGATCGCCGCAATCGGCGTGCCGCCACCCTGGATTTTCTCGTATTCGAGCAGGGCCGGACCATCCATGGTCTCGGAGAGATCGGGGAGCACGGTGGCGTTGAGGCCAAAATCAGCGAGAATCTCATGGAGCAGACGATAATCGGCCGAGCTGACAAAGCCGGGCAGGAGGTTGACCGTCTCGCTGCGCGGCCCGCCCTCGCTCAACTGGGCCACCACCTCGCGCACCGCGGTCTGGAACCCCTCCATGTGGGTGCCCGAATAGCTGGGGGTGGAGACATTGACAAAGGTGGGCAGTCCCACCGAACCCTTGGTGTCCTCGGCGTACTGGCGCAGATACATGGCCACGTCGTCGCCGATGGTCTCGGTCAGGCAGGTGGTGGCGATGCCGATCAGTTCCGGCCGGTATTTGGCGGCCACATTGGTCAGCCCCAACTTGAGGTTCGGCCCGCCGCCGTAAACCGCATGCTTCTCGGAGAGCGAGGAAGAGGCGATGTCGATCGGCTCGTTGTAGTGGCTGATGATGTAGCGCCGCATGTAGGTGGCGCATCCCTGGGAGCCGTGCAGGTAGGGCACCGCGCCTTCGATGCCCTTGAAGGCCAGGCAGGCGCCGAGCGGTTTGCACAGCTTGCAGGCGTTGGTGGTGGAGAGGTAGTTGGGTTTCTTCGGTTTATTGAAGGTGGGCGGATTGGTGCTCATGATGGTCTCCTTGCGCGTTGAAAGCGGAGGTCAACGGGTTGATGGGGCGCTTTTCTTGCGCGGGACAAACTGCCAGACCGGGCTCATCACCGAGGAATAGACCTCGCGGGCAAAGTTGAGCATGCCCTCGAATCCGGCCAGGGCCTCCTTGCGCTCGTGGTTGTGGTCGCAGAAACCGATGCCCAGCTTGTAGGCGATGGGCCGCTCCTTGACCCCGCCGACGAACACGTCCACCTCCTTTTCCTTGAGGAAGGTGGTCAGCTCGAGCGGATTGGAGTCGTCGACGATGATGGTGCCCGGATCGGTGATCGCCGCCAGTTCGATGTAGTCTTCCTTGGTGCCGGTCTGGGAGCCGACCATCACCACCTGCATGTCGATGAGGCGGAAGGCCTTGACCAGGGAGAAGGCCTTGAACGAACCGCCGACGTAGATGGCCGCCTTCTTGCCGGCCAGGGCCTGGCGGTAGGGCTCCAGCGCCACGGCCAGCTGCTTGACCTCCTCCTCGACGATCTTTTTCGTTCGTTCCATCATCTCGGGATCCTTGAAGAAACGGGCGATGTCGTAGAGGGCCTCGGCCATGTCCTCGATACCGAAGTAGGAGACGCGAATGGACGGAATCCCGTATTTTTCCTCCATCATGTTGGCCAGCTGCATGGTCGAACCCGAACACTGGACCACGTTGAGGGCGGCGCCATGGGCCCGCTGGATGTCGGCTACCCGGCCATCGCCGGTGATGTTGGCCACCACCTCGATGCCCATGCGCTGGTAGTAGTCGCGGATCATCCAGATCTCGCCGGCGAGGTTGAAGTCGCCGAGGATGTTGAGGGAATAGTTGGAGATACCGGTGGTGTCGCCGGTGCCGATCAGGCGAAAGAGCGCATCGCAGGCGGCCTGATACCCGGCGCGCTTGTTGCCCTTGAACCCTTCGGACTTGACCGGGATCACCGGGATGCCGTATTCGATGGCCACCTGGCGGCAGACCGCTTCCAAGTCATCGCCGATGATGCCGACGATGCAGGTCGAATAGACAAAGGCCGCCTTGGGTGAATGGCGCTCGATCAACTCGCGCAGGGCGGCGGCCAGCTTTTTCTCGCCGCCGAAGATGACGTCCTTCTCCTGCAAGTCAGTGGAAAAGCTCAGGCGATGCAGTTCTGGGCCGGACGACAGGGCGCCGCGGATATCCCAGGTATAGACCGCGCAGCCGATGGGGCCATGCACCAGGTGCACCGCGTCGGCAATCGGGTAGAGCACCACCCGTGAGCCGCAGAACACGCAGGCCCGCTGACTGACCGCGCCGGCCAGACTGTCCTTGTTGCAGACGATATCAAACGGCGCCTCGCCTTTGACGAATATCTGCTGTTCCCGTTCCTTGAGCGCCACTGCTTCCATGATCAATCCCCCTTCACTGGATGACAACTGTCTTGCCCCTTCAAGGCAATCCACGTGCCACGGCGGCATTTTTTTAAAAAACGCATAAAACTGGAATGTTACACAGAAAACACAGGACATTCACCGTACCGGGGCGTCCTGGTTTTTGTCGGACGATCAACAAAAATGAAGAGAGAGGACGATTTTGTCAGGCAGCGGTCTGATCTTTCGTCGAAGAAAGGGGCAGCCGCTGTTGGCCACCTCGCGAGTGCGGGGCGTGAAGGGTTGATTGCCAACGCCTTGGACAGATCAAGCGGAGATGAATGGCTAACCAGTTGCAACAAAAGAAAAATCAACGATTGAAAACACTTGACCCAACTGGCGGAGTCTGCCATTGTGGAAAAGCGCCACCGCAAAAGGCGCCTCCCGGCCCTGCTCAAAACCCACCTCAACCGGAACCCGCTCCCATGGCCAAGAACGTATTGATTGTCGAGGACGAAAAACTGATCGGCCTGATGCTGGCTGAAAACGTCAAGGAATTGGGCTGCCGGGTGATCGGGGTGGTGACCAACGGTCAGGCGGCGGTGCGGGCGGTGCGCAATGAACGGCCGGATGCGATTCTCATGGACATCAGTCTCGACGGCACCGTGGATGGCATCGAGACCGCCCGGATGATCAAGGCCGAAGGGGACATTCCCATCCTCTTCTTCACCGGGTACCAGGACCCGGACCTGTTATCGCGGGCCGACGCGGTCAAGCCGGTGGGCATCGTCGACAAGCTCGACACCACCGAAAACATCCGCGAAGCCATCCGCGCGTTGCTGCGATAAGCCAACGCCGCGGCCTACCGCCGACACCGTGCTCTTTTCCTGTTTTTCTGCTACGATCGTTTGCATCAATCAGCAAACAACCAAGGCGCGTGGGGAGGGCAGGCGATGATCATCGGGGTGCTCAAGGAAATCAAGGCAGAGGAAAATCGCGTCAGCATGACGCCGTCGGGAGTGGAAGTGCTGGTGCACAGCGGCCATCGGGTGCTGGTGGAACAAGGCGCCGGTGTGGGCAGCGATTTTGACGACGCACAGTACGCGCACGCCGGGGCCGAGCTGGTGTCAATTCCGGCGGCGATCTATGCCCAGGCGGAAATGGTCATGCACGTCAAGGAGCCGTTGCCGCCGGAGTACGAACTGATCCGCGAAGGACAGGTGCTGTTCACCTACTTTCATTTCGCCGCCTCCGAGGAACTGACCCGGGCGATGCTGGCCCGGCGGGCGGTGTGCATTGCCTACGAAACCATCACCGACCAACAGGGCGCCCTGCCGCTCTTGACGCCGATGAGCGAGATCGCCGGACGAATGGCGGCCCAGGAGGCGGCCAAGTATTTGGAACGCGGTCAAGGCGGCCGCGGCATCCTCATGGGCGGAGTGCCCGGGGTGACGCCGGCGACGGTGCTGGTGCTCGGTGGCGGCACGGTCGGGGCGGAAGCGGCGCGGGTTGCCTGCGGGCTCGGAGCCATGGTTTTCCTGCTCGACACCAGCCTGCCCCGTTTGCGACACCTGGCCGAAATCATGCCGAAAAACTGCATTCCCCTGATGTCCTCGCCGGCGACTATCCGTGAACTGGCCCCCAAGGCGGATGCGATCATCGGCGCGGTTCTCGTGCCCGGCGCCAAGGCTCCCCGACTGATCAGCCGCGACTTGCTGGCGTCGATGAAAAAGGGGGCGGTGCTGGTCGATGTGGCCATCGACCAGGGGGGCTGTTTCGAGACATCGCGGCCCACCACCCATGACCAGCCGGTGTTCGAGATCGACGGCATCCTTCACTACTGCGTGGCCAACATGCCCGGCGCGGTGCCCCTGACCTCGACCCTGGCCCTGACCAACGCCACTCTGCCCTACGCCCTGACCCTGGCCAAGAAAGGCTGGCAACGGGCGGCGCTGGACGATGCGGGCATCGGCCGGGGCATCAACATGGCGGCCGGCCGGATCACCTGTCAGGGCGTGGCCGAGGCCTTTGGCCTGCCCCATTGTCCACTGGAAACAGTGCTGGGCCGGGAGAGAACGGTGTGAAATCTGGCCGCGCAAGGCAAGACACGAGCACGGAGACAAAACCTACGAGCGCAGGCCAGACACCACCGACGGCGGGCAAGGAGAGAGGCGAAAAAACCCGCCGCCAATGGTGCAAGAGGGGGGTTAGTTCTCCGGAGTACCGATAAAGCGATACACCACGGCGCCGAGCAGGGCACCAACGATCGGAGCCACCCAGAACAGCCACAGCTGGGCCAGCGCCCAGTCACCCACATAGAGAGCCACGCCCAGGCTCCGGGCCGGATTGACCGAGGTGTTGGTCACCGGGATGCTGATCAGGTGGATCAGGGTCAGGCACAGGCCGATGGCGATTGGGGCCATGCCCTGCGGCGCCCGCTGGTCGGTGGACCCGAGGATGACCAGCAGGAACATCATGGTCATCACCACTTCAGTGATCAGCGCGGCCACCATCGAATAGCCGCCCGGCGAATGCGCCCCGTACCCGTTGGAGGCAAACCCGGCCGACACCTCAAATCCCGCCTTGCCGCTGGCGATCAAATACAGTACCCCGCCGGCCAGCACGCCCCCGATCACCTGGGCGGCGATGTACGGCAACAGCTGATTCGCCGGGAAACGGCCGCCGGCCCACAGTCCAATCGAAACCGCCGGATTGAGATGGCAGCCGGAGATGTGGCCGATGGCATAGGCCATGGTCAGCACGGTCAGGCCAAAGGCGAACGAGACCCCGAGCAAGCCGATGCCGACTTCCGGAAAGGCCGCCGCCAGCACCGCGCTGCCACACCCGCCAAGAACCAGCCAAAACGTACCGAAAACTTCCGCAACATACTTTTTCATGCCTTGATCCTCCTTTGCAGGATATGAGGGAAAATGGAACGGGAAGATGATGGTTGAAGGTAGCGGGGAACAACGGCAATGTACAGTAAATTTCCGGTAAATGTGGTACCCGATCGGACACTTGGCGGCCCGGATCGAGGGTGAGGGAATCAGACCAGCAGGGCGCGCAGACGGCGGAGGTTTTCCACATCCTCGGCCAGGTCGGGGCCCTTGTCGGTCTCCAGGGTCATGGGATGGTGGCGGAAACGGGGATCGTTGAGCAGCAGGCGAAACCCCTCCAGGCCGATCTGGCCTTGACCGATGTGCGCGTGGCGGTCGATCCGGCTGCCGCAATCTTTTTTAGCATCGTTGAGATGGAAGAAGTGGACAGAATCGATGCCGACATGGCGCGCCAATTCCGTCATGGTTCGCGCGTAGCCGGCGGCGTCACGCAGGTCGTAGCCGGCGGCGAAAATATGGCAGGTATCGACGCAAACGCCGAGATGTGCCGGGTAGCGGTTATGGGCAAGCAGCCACCCCAGCTCCTCGAAGCGGCTGCCGAGCGAAGTCCCCTGACCGGCGGTGGTTTCCAGCAGCACAACGAGGGACGAGTCGAGTGCTCCCGAGTGTTCCAGGGCCTGGTCCAGATTGCGTGCCACCGCGGTCAGCCCGGCCTCGATGCCGGCGCCGCCGTGACTGCCGGGATGGATCACCACCGCCTCGATACCCAGCTGGCGGCAACGCGCCAGTTCCTCGGCAAAGGCCATCACCGATTTGGCTGCTTTGTCCGCTTCCGATGCCGCCAGATTGATCAGGTAGGAGGCGTGGGAGGCCACCGGCATGTGGCCGTGCGCCTGCCGGGCTTGCCGGAACAGGCGGATGGCTTCCTCGGAGAGCGGGGCGCTGCGCCACTGCCGCTGGTTGGCGGTGAAGATCTGCAGCGACTCGCCGCCGACCTGGCGGATCCGGTCAAAAGCCAGATGCAAGCCGCCGGCGATCGACTGATGGGCGCCGAGCAGGGGCATCAGTGGCCTCCAAGGGGGCGGAGGCAAAGGCTCACATCTGCCATTGCCGCTCCAGATAGGCGAGTCCGTCGTGGTTGGTCAGATCGAGCTGGATCGGGGTGACCGAGATAAAGCCGTTGCGCACCGCCTGTTCGTCGGTGTCGTCCCCGCCCGACCAGTGGACCGTGCCGCCGCCGATCCAATAGTGCTTGCGTCCCCAGGGATCAAAGGTTTCCTGGATGGCATCCTGGTACAGACGGCGGCCCTGGCGGGTGAAGCGAATGCCGCCGATCTTGCCGGCGGACAGCGGCGGAATGTTGATGTTCAAGAGCGACTTGGGCGGCAGGTGCATGGCCAGCGCCATGGAGGCCAGCTTCCAGGCCACCGCCGCCGCCACTTCGAAATCAAAGGGCGGGGAGCCGCCAAGCGAAAAGGCCAGGGAGGGAATATCGTACATCGTGCCCTCGATGGCCGCCGACACCGTGCCCGAATAACTGATGTCGTCTCCCAGATTGGCGCCGGGATTGATCCCGGATACCAGCAGGTCGGGCCGGCGGTGAAGGATCTTGTTGATGGCGATGGTTACGCAGTCGGTGGGCGTGCCGTCGATGGTGTGGATGTGTTCGTCCAGCCGCACCACCCGCAACGGCCGGTTCATGGTCAGGGAATGGCTGACCGCCGAGTTGTCCCGCTCGGGGGCGACGATCACCGCCTCGCCCAGCGAGCTGACCGCCTCGTGCAGGGCGCGGATGCCCGGCGCGTACACGCCGTCGTCGTTGGTGACCAGGATAAGTGGCTTGTGCATGGCTTATTTCGGCTGAGAGGCGTTGAAGGCTTGAAGAAAAGCGCGAATTCGCCGGACGTTGCTCCCCAGATCGGAAATCCCGGCACGGGAGGCCGAGCGAAGATCGATCCGGCTGCCGGTCTCGCGGGCTCCGATGCGGATGACAATGTCGTCGGTGAAGCCAAAAAACAACGACTGTTCCAGGGCCTCGATCGTCCCCCGGTCCCGATCCTGGGCGACAAGCCGCCAGTGCAGCCGCTGGACCACGGCAAGACTTCGGTCAAAGGCCTCTGCCGGCGACAGGTCCACCAGCAGCGGCGTGACATCTCCGTATGCCCGCCGCTGCTGATCGGCAACCGTTGGCCCCGCGTACTCGACGGCATTGTCGCCGGGTCCGCGCAGGGTGCGCGCGGCGGTCAACGGCGGCGGATTGTCGAGGTCGGTGGTGATGTCGTGGATCGGGGGCGCCTTGGCCCCCTGAAGGCCCATGAGCACGATGCCGATCAGGGGCGGAAGCGACAAGGCAACGGCCGCCAGACAGGGTCTGCCGCCGCCGCGGCCGGTCCGCAGCACGACAAACAGAACCAACAGGCTGCAAAAACCGGTCAACACCAGACCGGCCGCCGCGGCCGCCACTCCCAGCAGGGCCGGACGCCAGGACAGCAGATCGAGCCGGAAGGCCGACACCGCCCCCAGGGCGAGCGCCAGCCACAGCAGCTGCAGTTTCCATAACCAATGGGTCTTGGTGGCCATCAATCGTTATTCTCCCTGGAAAAGGCGACCCAGGCTTGATCAGGCCAGCCCTTTTCCGTATACTGCCGACAAGATCTCTCACACACGAAACAGCATGGCCCCTGCGAGGGCAACGGGCGCAACGACCATGAATAATAGCAAAGGCTCGCTCATCCTCAAAGCACTTTCCCCAGGGGCCGATGAAGCGCCGATCACCGCCTACCTGGAAAAGCGGGCCAAAAGCATCCCCCCGGAGAAGATCCCCTTCCTGCTCAAGAATCTGCCGGTGACCCTCAGCCGTAACGTGTCCGAGCAAACCGGCCGGATTGTCATCCGCCGGTTGGAAGAGCTGGGGGCCCAGGCGGTCTTTGTACCGTTCGGGACCGGCGACGCCGATACCATCGCGGCGTCACCCGATGCTCCCGCCGCGCCCCGGCACAGCCGAACAGCCCTCTGGAGAGAACGGCGCGCCTTCCAGCGCTTCCGCCAGATCAACAAGGAGGTCTGGATCATCCTCTCCATGCTGGGCATCGCCTGGCTGCTCAACGACACCATCGCCTCCCAGTATCTGCTGCTCGGGCTGTACACCCTGCCGGCGGTGGTGTCCGCCTACCTGTTCGGTCGCCGCCAGGCGGTGCTCACCGCCTTTGCCAGCATCCTCCTCGTCGGCCTGGTCAGCCATTTTAACCCCGGCCGTTTCGACCAGGCCAATCTGGCGGGCATCGGCGGCAACAACCAATGGTACCACATCGTCTCTTGGGGCTGCATCCTGCTGGTGACCGCCTACACCATGGGCACCCTGTACGAGCGCAACAAAAACAAGGTAGAGGAGCTGCAACAGACCTATCAGGGTCTGCTGCTCATCCTGCGCCATTTCATCGCCCAGGACGAGGAAAAGGAAAACCACGGGTTTCGCGTTTCCATTTACGCCACCCGTATCGCCTCCTGCATGGGATTGAGCAAGGAAGAGATCGAGGATATCCGTTCGGCGGCCCTGCTGCACGATCTCGGCCGGCTACGAATCAGCCGCTCGATTCTTCACAAGGCCGTCCAACTCGGCCGGGACGAACGCCTGCCCGCAGATACTACCCCGGCAGCCGACGAGCAGCTGCTCAGCGGACCCATGGGCCGCATATTGCCGCTGCTCCTTGGCCAGCACGAACAATTCGAGCACTCCTTTTTCCTCGATGGCGAGACGATTCCCTTGGGCGCGCGCATTCTGGCGGTGGCCGATGCCTACGACACCCTGACCGCCGGCGGTCCCGACTCCCCTGCCCTTTCACCCGAAGCCGCCAAGGAAAAAATCATCACCGAGCAGGACCCGTCGTTCGCGCCAGAGGTGGTCAAGGCCTTTGCCACCGCCTTCGAACGGCGGGAAATGGAACTCCCCCACATCATTCTCTGACCACCGGCTTTGCCACGGTCGACCTTTTCAATCGCGCCTGCGCCTCAGTGTTCGTCCCATTGCTTGCTTCTGAACTTCTCAAGCTGCGCCTGATAATAGGCCCGGTTTTGCGGGTCCAGACGAAAAGCGCGGATTTCGGTGGCCACCGCTTCCTCGATCAGACCGTTGGCCCAATAGGCGGTGGCCAGGGTATCGAGAATATAGCCGCGCTCCTTGAGCAAGGCCGCGGTTCGCGCCAGGGTCAGGGCGCGTTGCGCATCGCGCAGTGATTTGTCCTGGGCGGTCAGCAACAGCCAGGCCAGGTTGTTGTTGATCTCGGCGTTCGTCGGCGTGAGCTGCAACGCTTTGTCGTAAGCCTCCACCGCTCTTTTTTCCATCTTGCGGCTTTGGAGGAAATCACCGAGATACATCAGCCACAGACTGTTTTCCGGCTCCTGCCGCACCTTCTGCAACAGCACCGCCTCGGCATATTTGGTCTCGTAGCCCTCCGACAGTTTGGCCGCGTCCACGCGCTGCAGGGCCAGCACCACCAAGCCGATGCAGACGAAATAGAGCAACAGGCTGGCGTGCAGCTTGCGTTTGTGCCGGCGGATCAGCCGGCGGTCCTGCTCGCATCGCCTGAGGAAATCGATCCGTTCGCCGATGCCGTAATGATGCCAGTTTTTTTCTTCCCGGTTGCCGCTGAGCAGGGCGATCTTTTCAAATGAGGTGATCAACGGCCAGCTCGTGCCCAGGGCCCGGAAGACGTAAGCATCGGCTTGGCGTTCGAAATTGCGGATAAAATAGCCAAAGACAAAGCGGAAATAGACCAGCATCAACAGCAGCAGGGGGGCGGTGGCCAGTATGCCCAGCAGGTTTTCCGGGGCCACGGACAGATGGGGCAGGACACGGTAGAACAGTTCATTGGAGAGGATGAGATGGGGCAGCGGCGTGGCCACCGCCCCGGCGAGCAGGCTGAATCCCAAAAAAAGGATGAGATAGAGGATCAGATGGAGATGTTTGACATGGCCGATCTCATGGGCGAGCACACTGTCGATTTCCTTCTCGTTCAGGGTTTCCAGCAGGGCCGGGGTGATCAGCAGGAAACGCAGCCGGGGGACGATCCCCATGATGCCGGCGGTCAACACCTGCCCCTCGAACAGCGGCCAGGAGTAGATCTCGGAATGGAACCCCTGGGAGCGGCAGAAGGCCACCAACCGATCCCGCACCGGTCCGGGCGGCAGGGGGGTGCATCCCCAGAGCGTGCGCACCAGGGGCGGAAACACCAGGATCAAGAACACGAGGAACACGGCAAAGAGGATCAGGTCCCCCCACGGCGAGTTCAGCAGTTTGGTCAGCCGGGGAAAGGAAAGCAGCCGCAGACCGTCGAACACCAAGGAGAGGATCAGCCAGGGAAGGACAATGGGCAGGTTGGCCTTGACATTGGAGCGGAGAAAGGCCGGCGTGGTGTAGCGGCGCTGGAAGAGCTGTTGATAGCGCGGCCGACCTGCCCGCCACATCAGCATCAACAGAACGAAAAAGCAGCCCAGACCGGCGCTGTCGGCCAACACCGGCAAACGGCCGCCCACGGACAGGGGCATGAGATAATATTTGAGATCCAGCAGATACACCAGCCCCATGAAGACCAGCACCGCCAGGACCGACAGCCGCTTTTCCGCCGAAAAATAGGCGTTCGGGCCGCCGCCCGCGCGGGCAAAAGTTCGGGCGGCGACCTGGCCATATCCCCACAGGACGGCCGCGAGCGCCGCCAGGGTCCACAGGGGGGCAAGCACCGGCTGTGCGGTCGGGTTGGTGGTGGAAATGACAAAAATGACGACCAGAAAAAAGAGCAGGTTATTGTACAGCATACCGTTGCCTGTAGGTTGGGTGGTCGCATGCATGGGGCGCGATGCCGTGCGGGCCGCGGGTGGTGGATGGTACCGCTCACCTTATGCATGCTTGTGCCAATATGCCAGAATCGTTTGCAGTTTTGCCTCGTTTTCTTGGCAGTCCCCTGATTTTTCGGAAAAATATGAAATTTTATTGACCTTTCACGATTCCTTGGTATTATGTTGCGTTTTATCGTAGCGTTCGGGCCTATAGCTCAGTTGGCTAGAGCCACCGGCTCATAACCGGTCGGTCCCTGGTTCGAGTCCAGGTGGGCCCACCACATTTCCGGAAGAGCGGACCGGCTTTCCCCTGAAGCTCTCCATCACGGCTACCCCTGATTTGAATATTTTGAGCAGTTACCGGCAATCATGGCTGAACCATCAGCGGGGCATTGAAACAGATGTCTGAAAAGAGGTACATCTCCAAGAGGATGTGCCTCTTTTTCATTACTGAGTAATACAGAGTGCCTACCGTTCAACACATTCTTCATACCCTGCAACGCATAACCCCGGAAAACCTGGCTGAAGACTGGGACAATGTCGGCCTCCTGGTGGGTGATCCGCAGCAAACGGTGCAGCGCATCCTGATCGCGCTCGATCCCACCTGCTCGCTGATCGAGCAGGCCCGCCGCGGCCAATACGATCTCCTGCTCACCCACCACCCCATCATCTTCCGCCCCCTCAAAGCTCTCCGTACCGACACACCCACCGGCCGTTTCATCGCCGCGGCCACTCGCAGCCAGATCAGCGTCATCGCCTGCCACACCAATCTCGATGCCACCCGCGACGGGGTCAGTGACGTTCTCGCCCAGGGGCTGGGCCTGCTCGACTGCCAGCCGCTGGTTCCCGCCCGCGGGGGATGTGATCTGGCCTGCGGCTTAGGCCGCATCGGCCGTTATGCCCAACCGCTTGACGCCAAGACATTTCTTGCCCGCGTCCGCCAAACCTGTGATCCGCCATGGATCCTGGAAGCCGGTCCGCGGCCCGAGCGGGTGGGGTGCGTCGCCGTTTGCGGTGGTTCCTGTTCGGATTTCGCCGAGACCGCGCTCCACAGCGGCGCCGACGTTCTGCTGACCGCCGAAGTCAAGCATGCCGTGGCCCGATGGGCCGAGGATGCGGGCCTGTGGCTGTTGGACGGGGGACACTTTGCCACGGAAAATCCGGCCATGGCCCGTTGGCGCGACAGGTTGCGGCACGAGGCCCGAGCCTGCGGATGGGAGCTGACAATTGACACGGCACGGCAGCTGCCACCGCTGCGACTGGCATGACCCGCACATCAGCACACCCGGCCGTCAAGGAGCACGTCACCGTAAACGGGGCAGGAACATCACCGCCCTGTTCGCATTCCTTTTGTACCGTTTCTACCACCAGACAGACCGATCGAGGAGTTCATCATTGAAAGAGGAAATATTCAAACTCATCAAGCTGCAGGCAATCGACAGTGAAATTGCCGGGTTCGACCACGCCATCGCCAAGCATCAGGCGATTATCGCCGGCCGCGAGCAGGCGATCGCCGAAAAACAAGAGGCGATCGCCGCCTTCCGGGGCAAGATCGAACTGCTCAACCAGAAACAGCGGGAAACCAAAAGCGAGCATGATGATGCCGGCGCCCGGGTCAAGGACCGGCAGAACAAGATGATGCAGGTGCAGACCAGCCGCGAGCACCAGGCCCTGCTCAAGGAAATCGAGGACAACAAGAAGCTGGTCAAGGAAACCGAGGATCGTCTGTTGCAGTTTATCGAGCAGATCGAGCAACTGGAGCAGGAGGTCGCCACCCTGGAAAACCTGTGCGCCGGCGAACAGCAGCTTTTGACGGAAGAAACTGAGAACGTCGACAAGGAGATCAAACGGATCGAGCAGGCAAAAAAATCCGTGGTCAACCAGCGGGAGGTCGAGGCCGCGGAGTTGGATGGCCCCTATCTCAAACGCTACACCATGCTGCTCACCAAGCGCGACGGCTTGGCGGTGGTGCCGATCAACGATAGCGTCTGCCAGGGATGCTACATGGCCCTGCCGCCCCAGCAGGTCAACGAGGTGCGCAAGGCCGACAAACTCAACCTCTGCCCGACCTGCCAGCGCATTCTCTATTACAAGGAACCCGAGGAATTCGCCGTTGACAAATGACGCGGCGGTCCGGGAAGCGGTTCTGCGGCGGCTGGCGGATCAGCTCGACGATGCGGAGTTGACGCGCCTCTTTCCTGGCCAGCTCCCCGCCTCTCTGCGCCGGATCATTGCCGGCGGGCCGGGGAATGAACCTTCCCAGGCACCAGCGGCCACCGGGCCTCCCGCCACCGCAGCTGTGACCGCTCGTGCGCAAGGGTGTTGCCGGCTGTTCACCGATGGCGCTTCCCGGGGCAACCCCGGCCAGGCTGGTGCCGGGGCGGTGCTGCTCGATAACGGCAACGAGGAGCTGGCGGCCAAATCGGTCTATCTGGGCGTCTGCACGAACAATGTCGCCGAATACAAGGCCTTGCTCATCGGACTGGACGAGGCCCTGCGGCATGGCTGTACCGACGTGGCGGTGTTTCTCGATTCGGAACTGATCGTTCGCCAGATCCAGGGGCGATACAAGGTCAAAAACGAGGCGTTGCTCCCCCTGTTCCAGCAGGTTCAGGAACGGCTCGACCGGTTCGCTGCCTGGTCCATCACCCATGTGCCCCGGTCGCAAAACGCCCGCGCCGACCAGTTGGCCAACAGGGGGATTGATCAACACGGCGGTTGAGGGTATGTTCATGTGCCGTCATGCCGCCGACCAAGCTAGAGGGGTGAATGCATGATCGCTCCGGCCTCGTGCCGGGGAGGAAAGTCCGAACACCACAGGGCGCGGTGGTTCGTAACGCGAACTCCGGGCAACCGGGGGAAAGTGCCACAGAAAACACACCGCCGATGGGGCGCGCAGGCGCCCACAGGCAAGGTTGAAATGGCGAGGTAAGAGCTCACCGCCCCCATGGCGACATGGGGGGCAAGGCAAACCCCACCGGGTGCAAGACCAAATAGGGAGGCGTTTGAGGGCGGCCCGCCTGAAGCCTCCGGGTAGGTTGCACGAGATGCCGGGCGACCGGCATCCCAGTTAAATGATCATGGTCCGCTTTCGGGCGGAAACAGAATTCGGCTTACAATTCACCCCTCTTTTTCTCACACCGTGGACAACAACACCCTGCAGCCGCCCTGTGCCGGGGTCATCATTCCGGCCGGGGGGATCGGCGCCCGCTTCGGCGCTTCCCATCCCAAACAGTTCCTCGACCTGGCCGGGACGCCGATGCTGGTGCGCACCTGCCGGGCCTTCCTTGAGGTCACCGCCATCCGCTGGCTGGTGGTGGCCGCTCCCAGCGCCTACCTGGATCAAACCATCGAGCTGCTCCACACCCACTTGACGCCCGGACAGACCGATCGCCTGCGGGTGACCGTCGGCGGCGCCACCCGCCAGGATTCGGTACGCGCCGGGTTGAACGCCCTGCCGCCGGAGATCGAGCTGGTCCTGGTCCATGACGCGGCCCGCCCCTTGGTCGACCGGGCCACCATTCTCCGCTGCCTGCGCGGGGCTGCCGAACAGGGCGCGGTGATCGCCGCGGTGCCGGTCAAGGATACGCTCAAAAACGTGGCCGATTCGGGCGTCATCCGCCACACCGTTGACCGCTCCGGCCTCTGGCAGGCCCAGACGCCGCAGGCGGCGCGCAGGTCGCTGTTGCAACGGGCCTTTGCCTGGGGCGAGCAGCAGGGCTTTGTCGGCACCGACGAGGCCTCGCTGCTGGAGGCCGCCGGTATCCCGGTACGGGTGGTGGAAGGCAGCGAACGCAATTTCAAAATTACCCGCCCAGAAGACCTGCGGTTGGCCGCCGCCCTGGTGCAGGAGGAACGGAGCATGAAGATAGGTCACGGTTTCGATGCCCATCGCCTGGTCCCTGGCCGCAAGCTGATCCTCGGTGGAGTGACCATCGACTATGCCCTGGGCCTGGACGGCCATTCCGACGCCGATGTCGTGGCCCACGCCCTGACCGATGCCCTGCTTGGCGCCCTGGGCGCCGGCGACATCGGCCGTCATTTTCCGGACTCCGATCCCCGGTACAAGGGAATCGACAGCCTGCTGTTGCTCGCCCAGGTGCAGCACCTGGCGGAAAGCCGGGGATACGCGCTGAGCAACGCCGACATTACCATTGTCTGCCAGCAGCCCAAGCTGGCGCCGCACCTGGCCGGAATGCAGATCAATCTGGCCCGCTGCTGCAAGGTCGCACCCGCGGCCATCAATATCAAGGCAACCACTACCGAAAAAATGGGATACACCGGACGAGGCGAGGGCATTGCCGCCCATGCCGTCGTCCTTGTGAGGTCTGAGCATGGATGTGAATAGAGAACGACTGGCCGCCAACTTCATTGAACTGTGCGAAATCGACAGCCCATCGCGCCGGGAAGGACGCATCTCTCGGCGTTTGCAGGAACTTTTTCGCGACATGGGGGCAACAGAGATCATCGAGGACGATTCCAGCGCCCAAACCGGTTCGGAATGCGGCAACCTGATCATCCGCTTCGACGGCACCTTGCCGCTGACGCCAATCTTCTTTTCCTGCCACATGGACACGGTACAACCCGCCGAGGGGGTGCGGGTCAAACGCAGCGGCGACCTGTTCACCAGCGCCGGCGACACCATTCTCGGCAGCGACGACAAATCCGGGATCGCGGCCTGCATCGAAGCCCTGCGACTGATGCGGGAAAACGGCACTGCCCACCGCCCGGTGGAACTGGTGATCACCACCTGCGAGGAGATCGGCCTGATCGGCGCCAAGGCCCTCGACCCGGCGCTGGTACGGGCCAAGGAAGGCTATGCCCTTGACTCCAGCGGCTTTGCCCGCGTTGTTACCCATGCCCCGGCCCTCAACCGGGTGTACATCACCATCAACGGCGTGGCGGCCCATGCCGGCCTCCATCCGGAATGGGGCGTCAATGCCATGATCCTCGCCGGTCAAGCGTTGGCCAAGGTGCGCAGCGGCCGCATCGACGAGGAAACCACGGTCAACTTCGGCACCATCAGCGGCGGCACGGCCTGCAATATCGTCCCGGAACGGGTGATGATCGAGGCCGAGGTGCGCAGCCATTCGCTGGACAAGCTGGAGCGGGTGACGGAGGAAATCCGCGAGATTTTCAATGCCGCCATCGCCGCCTGGTCCGACCCGACCGGTTCGGCCAAGGGCGTGCCTTCGGTCAACATCGAGGTGCGCCAGGATTTTTCCGTGATGGGGCTGAGCCCGGACAATCCGGTGCTACGGCGGGTGGAGGCGGCCGCGCGATCAATCGGCATGGAATTGAGTTACGAGAAGGCGGGCGGCGGCAGCGATGCCAATATCTTCAACGGCCATGGGCTGGCCACGGCGATCATCGCCACCGGCATGACCAACGTCCATTCCACCAGCGAACAGGTGGAACTGCAGGACATGGTCGACCTGACCCGGCTGCTGATCGCCCTGTTGACCGAGCCGTCCTGCTAACCGGTACGGAAATGCTCAGCGGATGGACACCAGCCCCGGATCGGTTGCCCGAACCTCGCCGATAATCCCGCAGGCCGGCGCATACCCTTCCCGGCCGAGCCGCTCCAGCAACTGTTCGGCGGTTGCCCGATTGAGCGACAGCAACAGGCCGCCCGAGGTCTGCGGATCGTAGCCGATCATCTCCAGGCTGTCCATCGCCGGCAGCGCCGAGCGGACCCACTGCCGGTAAAATTCCCGGTTCCGGTAGGCGCCTTCGGGGATAATGCCCATGTCGGCAAATCCGCGCGCCTCGGCCAGGATCGGCAGTTGGGCTTGGTCAACATGAAGGGAAACCTTCGAGGCCTCGGCCATCTCGTGGAGGTGGCCAAAGAGGCCGAACCCGGTGATGTCCGTACAACCGTGGACCCCGGCCCGCAAGTTCTCATCCCTGTTGAGGAGTTCCATCGGCAGCCGGTTGAGGGTGGCCAGCAGTTCCACCAGCTGTTGTTCCAGCGCAGTTCCCGCCAATCCACCCTTGATCGCGGTCGAGAGGATGCCGGTGCCCAGCGGTTTGGTGAGCAGCAACACGTCGCCCGGGCGTGCGCCGCTGTTTTGCAGCACCCGCTGCGGATGGACCAGGCCGGTCACCGCCAGACCGTACTTCAACTCCGCATCCTCGATCGAGTGGCCGCCCACCAAGAGGGCGCCGGCCTCGCGGATCTTGTCCAGCCCCCCTTCCACCACCCGGCGGAACACCTCCTGCTCCATGGTTTTGACCGGACAGGCGAGAATGTTCATGCACAACAGCGGCCGGCCGCCCATGGCGTAGACATCGGACAGGGCGTTGGCGGCGGCGATCCGGCCGAAATCGTAGGGATCGTCGACAATGGGAGTGAAAAAATCCACAGTCTGGATCAGGGCGGTGGTGTCATCAAGGCGGTACACCCCGGCGTCGTCGCAGGTCTGCGTGCCCACCAGCAGGTTGGGGTCGTGTGGCAGGTCGAGTCCGCACAGTATCCGGCCCAGGTCCCCCGGGCCCAGCTTGGCGGCTCAGCCCGCAGCCTTGACGGTGGCGGTCAGTTTGATCGGTAGGGTAGTCATGGCAGGGATCGATGTTGAAATGTTCCGTGGTTCTTGCTGCAATATTCTGTGAGAATACCCGATATTTTGTTGAAAAAAAACGTGTAATCTGGTTGTAAATAACCTTCTTCAAGAGCGCTGGATCGACACAAGTACAGGCACAAGGAAAATGTCCTTTGTGCCTTTCGATTTTTGGCGCCACCCGACATTTTTGTAGGCTGTGGATATGAACACAAACGGACCACATCAGGATCTCTCGACAAAACCCCGGCATGAATGCGGTATCTGCGGGGTTTTCGGTCACCAGGATGCCGCCAAACTCGTCTATTTCGGCCTGTATGCCCTGCAGCACCGAGGCCAGGAGAGCGCGGGCATCGTTGCCGGCGACGGCAAGAAGGTCGTGCTGCACAAGGACATGGGCCTGGTGGCCGACGTCTTCAGCGAGCGCACCCTACAGCGCCTCTCCGGTCATCTGGCCACCGGCCACGTCCGTTATTCCACCACCGGCGAATCGAACATCATCAACACCCAGCCGTTCATGGCCACCCACAAGGGGCTCGCGCTCAGCGTCGCCCACAACGGCAATCTGGTCAATTCCATTGCCCTCCGCCGCCACCTGGAACAACAGGGATCGATCTTCCAGACCACCATGGACAGCGAGATCGTCATCCACCTGATGGCCCGTCACATCGACCGCGGCTTGCAGGAGGCGATCAAAACCACTTTTTCCTGCATCCAGGGCGCCTATTCGCTGCTGCTCATGACCCCGGACACCATGATCGCGGTCCGCGACCCCAACGGCTTCCGGCCGCTCTGTTTGGGAGTGCTCGACAACGGCGCCCATGTGGTCGCCTCCGAGACCTGCGCCCTGGACCTGATCGAGGCCGAGTACATCCGCGACGTCGAGCCCGGCGAAGCGCTGATCATCAACGACAAGGGCCTGACCTCGCTCTTTCCCTGGGCGCCGGCGCAAAAGAGCTACTGCATCTTCGAACACGTCTACTTCGCCCGGCCCGACAGCGACGTTTTCGGCTTCAATGTCTACGCGGCCCGCAAACGGATGGGCGAAATCCTCGCCCGGGAAGCGCGCATCGAGGCCGACTTCGTCATGCCCTTTCCCGATTCGGGGAACTACGCGGCCATCGGCTATTCCAACGCCTCGGGCATCCCGCTGGAGATGGGCATGATCCGCAACCACTACGTCGGCCGGACCTTTATCCAGCCGACCCAGTCGATGCGCGACTTCTCCGTCCGGGTCAAACTCAATCCGGTTCGTTCGCTGCTCACCGGCAAGCGGGTGATTATCGTCGAGGACTCCATCGTCCGCGGCACCACCGGCCGCAGCCGGGTGCAGTCCCTGCGCCGCGCTGGCGCCGCCGAAGTGCACATGGTGGTCAGCTGCCCCCCCACCCGGCACGCCTGCTACTACGGCATCGACTTCCCGTCGAGTTCGCAGCTGGTGGCCGCTGGCAACACGGTCGAGGGCATCCGCGACTACCTGGGGCTCGACTCGCTCCACTACCTCAGTCCCGAGGGGCTGGTGGAGGCCACCGGCCTGAGCCGCGACCACTTCTGCCTGGCCTGTTTCACCGGCGAATACCCGATCGAGCCGGACAAGACCTTTACCAAAGAGGCCTTTTCCGGCTGCGGTTGCTGATCCCCCTGCCGGATGCATGCCTGCGCTCGCCATCGACAGTTATCGTTGTAACGGCTGCGGCAGCTGCTGCGAGATGTGTCCCGAGGTGTTCGGACTTACCCCGCTCACCAGCAGGGCTCAACTGCTCAACCCCGATCAGGAAGTAACCGAGGACGTTCGTCGGGCTGCGGCCTTTTGTCCGAAGAAGTGTATCCTCGTCAGCGGGGAGGATATCGACGCCTGACCAGACCAACGGGGCCAGCCTGCGTCGTCAGTCGGATTCCATCGATTCCCGGCCTGGACCATTCGTGCCGCGACGCCCCTGGGCGGGGTGCATCCTGTTCCCGTACGCGGAGCCAGTGAACCAACCCAAGCAAGGAGGCGACCATGGATCCCGCCGCGCTCATTCCCATTCCCGACGCCATTCCCGTTTCCTGGTGGTGGTTTCAGGCATTCCTGCTGCTCACCTTTTTTCTTCACCTTGTGGCCATGAACGCGATGCTCGGCACAGCGTTCATTGGCCTGGTCAGCCATCTACGCGGTACGAACGATCGTGCCTCCTGTACCGAAGCGATCTCCAGCAACCTGCCCTTCACCATCGCCTTTGCGGTCAACTTCGGCGTGGCGCCACTGCTCTTTGTTCAGGTGCTCTATGGGCATCTCATCTACACCAGTTCCATCCTCATGGCGGTGTTCTGGCTGGCGGTGGTCGGACTGCTCATCATCGCCTATGGATTGGCCTATGTCTACAAAGACCTGTACCCCCGACTGGGAGACGCGCGGCTGGCGGTGATCGGTTTAGCCACCCTGCTGCTGTTGGCCATTGCCTTTATCTTTACCAACAATATCAGTCTCATGCAGAAGCCGATCGCCTGGGATCGCTACTTCGATCAGCCAAGGGGCCTGCTCCTGGCCCTGGATGATCCCATGCTCTTGCCCCGCTACCTCCATTTCATGGTGTCCTCGGTGGCGGTTGGCGGCCTGGCCATCGCCCTCTTTTTCCACTGGCGGCAACGCGGCGGTGATCGCAACGCAGGTGCGTGGGTGGCTTCCGGCTGCCGGTGGTTCAGCTATGCCACCATGGCCAATTTTGCCGTCGGCTTCTGGTTCCTGGCCACCCTGCCCAAAGGAATGCTCACGACAACCATACCCGGCTTGCTCTTGCTCGCGACCCTGGTCGGCGGCATTGCCCTTTCCGTGCCGGCCATTGGCCTCGGCCTGGCTGGCCGGGCCCTCCCCGCCCTCTGGTGCACCCTGGGCACCATCGGCCTGATGGTGCTCGCCCGCAGTCTGCTGCGGACCGTCCTGTTGGCGCCTTGGTTTTCACCGGCGCAACTGCCGGTCAACCCCTCCTCCGCCCCCCTGCTGTTCTTCCTGCTCGTGCTTCTCGCCGGGGTGACGCTGATCGGCTGGATGGTGCGCTTCACCTTGCGTTCGTGCGCAAACCAGGAGGACCGGCCATGAACTATCCGGTCTGGCAGCTCGATGCTTTCGGCGGCGGCCTGTGGATCATCCTCATTGCCGTGTTCCATGTCTACATCGCCCACTTCGCCGTGGGCGGCGGCCTGTTCCTGGTGCTGGCCGAGCGCAAGGCCGAGCGGGAACACAACCCGGCGATCCTCGAGTATGTTCGCCGGCATGCGCGTTTCTTTCTCGTACTCACCATGGTGGCCGGCTCGATCACCGGGGTGGGCATCTGGTTCATCATCGCCCTGCTCAACCCAGCAGCCACCTCGATCCTCATCCACACCTTTGTCTTTGCCTGGGCCTCGGAATGGGTGTTCTTCCTGCTGGAAATCGTCTCCCTGTTCCTCTATGCCTATACCTTCGGACGGCTGCACCCCTCCCGCCATCGGGTGCTCGGCTGGATCTATTTCGGCTCAGCCTGGATGTCGCTGTTCCTGATCAACGGCATCATCGGCTTCATGCTCACGCCCGGAGACTGGCCGCAAACCGGCAGTTTCTGGTCCGGATTCTTCAACCCGAGCTTCTGGCCCTCGCTCTTCTTCCGCACCTTTTTGGCCCTGATCATCGCCGGCCTGTTCGGCCTGCTGACCGCCACCTGGATCAAGGACGCCAACCTGCGCACCACCATGGTTCGTTTCTGCGCCCGCTGGCTGCTGGTTCCCTTCGTGCTCTTTGCCACCTCCGCCTTCTGGTATCGGGCCGCCCTGCCGCCCGAACTAGAGGAAACGATGTTTACCCGCATGCCGTCGATGCGCCCCTTCATCGACGGCTTTCTCCTCGGCTCGCCGCTGCTGGTGCTCGGCGGCCTACTGCTGATCCTCCGCCTGCCCGTCGGGCTGAGCAAGGTACTGGCCGTGGGGTTGTTGCTGGTCGGCCAGCTCTACATCGGCTGCTTCGAATTCATCCGTGAGGGCGGCCGCCGACCGGACATCATTCGTGGGGTCATGTATTCAACCTCCATCCAGCACAAGGACATCGCCCGCCTGCAGCGGGACGGCCTGCTGCAAACAGCCAAATGGGTGCGCCACCGAAAAATCACCGCCGACAACAAACTGGCTGCCGGCCGGGAGCTGTACAACCTGCTCTGCCTCTCCTGCCATAGCATCGGCGGACCGGTGCGGGACATCAAACCGCTGGCCGCGCCGTTCACCCCGAGCGGCTTGGAGGCCATGATCAGCGGCATGGATCTATTCTCCCCTTCCATGCCGCCCTTTGCCGGCACCGCCGAGGAACGGGCCGCCCTCGCCGCCTTCATCGCCCATGGGCTCAACGGCCGCAGCGACCCCGCCTCGCCAACCCTGCCGGAAAAAAAGGTGACGCCGCCTCCTTTCTATCCCGAGCAGAGCCCATTTGTGCTGCTCGCCTGGAGCACCTTGGGCATGCGCTATGTCGGCGAAGTCAGCGGCCTGCTGTCACTGCTGCCCCCAGGCAACGGCCTGCGGGCCCAGCTGATTCGGCGCGGCGAAACGCCGGAAATCGTCAACCAAGGCGTCACCCTCACCTACCGGGTGGACAAAACACAGGACGGCGTAGCCCAACGAGATGACTTGACCGGAGAAATGGTCATCGAGGAGGATGTATTCGTGGCCGATGACCTTCGACTGCTGCCCACCGAGCGACCGGATTTCGACCCCTACCCGGTGGTCACCATCGAGGCGCGGGACGAAAACGACACCCTGTTGGCCACCACTGAGATGGTGGCGCCGGTGTCCACCGAAATCGGCTGCAGTAACTGCCACGGCGGCCAACCCGGCAATCGCGCCGGCCTCACCCGAATGACCGCCCTCAACATCCTCCAGGCTCACGACCGGTTGAGCCACACCCAGTTGCTGGCCGCCACCAGGGACGGCCAAGCGGTCCGCTGTCAGAACTGCCACGGCGATCCCCTGGTCGAGGCCGGGGGCGATCCTGCCCGGCTCAACCTCTCCGCCGCCATCCACGGGTTCCACGCCCCTTACCTCAGGGGCAAAGGCGCGGAAGCCTGCGCCCTCTGCCATCCCTCCTCGCCCACCGGCGCCACCAGGAGTTTGCGCGACATCCATGCCGCCCTGGGCATGGATTGCACCAACTGCCATGGCTCCATCGAGGATCTTGCCCTGGGGCTGCTACAACAGGAACGAAAGAGAGGCACGACGCGGGCCGTCGCCCTCATGTCCCACCTCGCGCCACGATCCGTGGCGGATAGGGAGCAGGTCGCCCCGCGCGTCCCCTGGAGCAACCAGCCCGATTGTTTGCACTGCCATGTCGAGTACCAGGCTCCGGCAAGCGATACCCTGGCCAACACCTGGACCAAGGACGAACAGGCGCTGTACCGCAACCGCACCGACGACAGCGGCCGCCTGTTCTGCGCCGCCTGCCACTCCAGTCCGCATGCGGTCTATCCGGCCGTCAATGCCCACGGCCCCGGGCTGGATGTCCTCCAGCCGTTGCAGTACCAGCGCAACCGGTTACCCCTGGGAGCAAATCGCCACTGCGCGGTCTGCCACACCGTGGCCATGGAGGACGAAATGCACCACCCCAACAGCCTGCGTGATTTTCGCAATGAATAGCCACAAGAAGGCATTTGGGCGGAGCGGCATGCTCCTGTTCTTTGAGGATCAACACCGATGTTGCTGCTGATCATTTTGTGGGTGGGATGGTGCGCGGTGCACAGCCTGCTGATCACCGCCACGGTCAGGCGGTGGGTTGAACACAGGGGCGGCCTTTGGCTAGGGCTGTACCGGATCGGCTATGTGGTTGCCGCCCTCGGCACCCTGCTGCCGCTGTTGTGGTACACGGCCCATCTGCCGCAGCATCCCTTCGGTCCAGTGCCCCTGTGGCTGCGGGGTGTGCAAGGACTGCTGTTCCTTTATGCCTTGGTCCTGTTCGGCGGTGGCCTGCGGGTCTACGACCTGCAAACCTTCCTCGGCCTCGCCCAATGGCGCGCGTACCGGGCAGGGCAGGCCAGTCCGCCGCCGACCTTCCAGGCACGCGGCATCCTCCGCGTTGTCCGCCACCCCTGGTACAGCGGCGGTTTCGCCCTGCTCTGGGCCCTGCCGGAACTGACCGATGTCACCCTGGTCAGCCGCGCCATCCTCTCTGTCTATCTCGTCATTGGCGCGTTGCTGGAGGAACGCAAAATGCGGGCACTCCTCGGCGAGCCTTACCGCGCCTATTGCCGGAACGTGCCGATGTTCATCCCCTGGAAGTTCGGCCGCTGAAGGCGGTTACTCGGCCTCCCCGAGCAGTGCCCGCCAGCGGCGAATATTGGCCTCGTTCAGTTGCCGTTCTTCCTTTTCACTCAGAAACCGGCCCAGCGGTCGTAAATCGCCGGCATCCTCGATCCTGCCGAAGGACATGTTGGCCCCGGTGTGCATCCAGGCGTCGCCAAAGGGAAAGAGGCGAAAGGCGGTGAGCAGGCCGACCGCATCTCCCTGTTGTGGCAAGGACTGGTCGAGGATGAACAGCTCCTCGCCGGTGATCACATCAAGCGCCACCACGCCGCCTGCCGGGACGATCTCCCTGAGCCAGAAGACCGAAAACCGGGCCTGGATCATACCTTCCAGGAGCATGCGCTCATCGCTCCCCTGGGGATAGAGCTTGCGGTTGAGCAGCTGCCGCACCAGGCTGAATCCACGCGGCCGATACATGTAGAGCAGATAGTCCTGAAAGACATCCATCTCCAGTTCGTGCTCGAAACCGATGACGAATTTTCCGTTCTGTTTGCTGAACATGCCCAGCCGCTTGCCGCAGGCCCGAATGGCCTCCTTGCCGGCCAGTTTGGCCGCGCGGGCATGGAGCACGGGCATCAGCGGCCACAGTCGTTTATACTCGGCCACCAGGTCTTCAAGATTGTCGGGGATGATTGACGGCACGACCTTGCTCCTCTATTGGGACATAGGGTGATGGTTCTTGCACGCATCGTCAAGGACACGGAGAAAAAACTCTCCATACCGCGCGGCAGGCGTGCAGTCCACCAAGAACATCACGGTCCGCTGTTTTTCCCGCTCGTTTTGGGGAATGACGGCGGCGAACCCGATGCCCGCTCCCGTGACAAGACGTTCGTTGTTTGCCGGAAAATATTGTATACTCCCTGGGCAACCACGGATGGGCCGATGCAATGCACGCCCTCCGAAAAACAGAGACAGACCGTTGCCCGCTCGTTCCCATCGTTCGCCATACCCTCGTTTCTTGCCCGCCAACCCCCATGCAAAGAGGTCGTTCCATGACAGACCAACACCGCCACTTCGGATTCACCACCCGTCAACTCCATGCCGGCCAGAGCGTTGATCCGGTTACCGGCAGCAGGGCCGTGCCGCTCTACCAAACCACGTCCTACCTGTTCAAGAACGCCGAGCACGCGGCCAACCTCTTTGCCCTCAAGGAATTCGGCAACATCTACACCCGGATCATGAACCCGACCACCGACGTGCTCGAGCAACGGGTGACCGACCTGGAAGGCGGCATTGGCGGGCTGGCGGCCAGCAGCGGCCATGGCGCGCAAACGCTCGCCTTTCTCACCCTGTGCGGCGCCGGCGATCATATCGTCTCCAGCAGCAGCCTCTACGGCGGCACCTACAACCAGCTGCGCTACACCCTGCCTCGTCTGGGCATCGAGGTCAGCTTTGCCGACCCAAGCGATCCGGATTCCTTTGCCCGCGCCATTCGCCCCACCACCCGGCTGATCTATGGCGAGACCCTGGGCAATCCCGGTCTGATCGTCTTTCCCTTCGAGGAGGTCGGGGCCATCGCCCGGGCGCACAATCTGCCGCTGATGATCGACAACACCCTGGCCACGCCCTACCTGTGCCGGCCGATCGAATGGGGCGCCCACATCGTCAGCCATTCCACCACCAAATTCCTCAACGGCCACGGCACCTGCCTGGGCGGCCTGCTGGTCGACAGCGGCACCTTTGACTGGCGTTCCGGCCGGTTCGCCACCTTCACCGAACCCGACCCTTCCTATCACGGCCTGGTCTACAGCAGCCTCGGGCCGCCGGCCTTCATCCTCAAGGCACGAGTGCAAATGCTGCGCGATCTGGGCATGTCCGCCGCGCCCTTCAACAGCTGGCTGACCGTGCAGGGCATCGAAACCTTGAGCCTGCGCATGCAACGGCATGTGGCCAATGCCCTGGCTGTGGCCGAATTTCTCCAGCAGCACCGGCAGGTGGCCTGGGTGAGCTATCCGGGGCTGGCCGATCATCCCAGTTACGAGCGGGCACGGCGTTATCTACCCGAGGGCGCGGGGGCGATTCTCACCTTTGGCATCAAGGGGGGACGAGAGGCGGGTGAACGTTTTATCGACAATCTCAAGCTGTTCAGCCATGTGGCCAATGTCGGCGACGCGAAAAGCCTGGCCATCCACCCGGCCAGCACCACCCACAGTCAACTGAGCGATGAAGAACTGCGCGGGGCCGGGGTCACGCCGGACATGATCCGCCTGAGCGTCGGGTTGGAGGATACGGAGGATCTGTTCTGGGATCTGGATCAGGCCCTGGTCTGAGCCAAAGACGGCAGCGGGAACACGATCACGGCACGGTCGACTGCCCGGAAGCGCCACTGGTGCAGTCGGTCGAGACCTGGCAGCCATCGCCGCCGTCCAATCCGGGGATGCCGGACGGGGGTGCGGTCCCAGGCAAAACGCTGGACTGACCGCTTGCCGGCGTGCTTTCCGGGGTGCCGAGATAGGCCAGAATGGCGGCTTCTCCCCTGCGGATCGTCCACCCTTCCGGGGTTCTGGTCATCAGCACGGGAATTTCCTCGATCCCCAGGGCGGTCAGCAGGTTTTTGTTCAGGGAAGGCGAATAACCGGCATTGACGATCACCTGCGGCAGGTCGATGGAGGTGACCTGGTCGATGGGGTTGAAGGCCACGGTGGCCCGGCCGTTGGTTTTCAGCGAGGCGATCACCCGTTCACAGTGGTCACAGGTGGAGGCATAGAACAGATAGTGCTGGGGGTACTTCAGCAGTCCCGGACGGCTGGCGAACACGCCGGCGGTGAAGGCCTGTTCGCCGTTGACAGGGTTGCGGGCGAGGTCCAGACTGGCAAAGGCCAGCGCCGCGGTGGCGAAGACCAGAAATCCGGGCACGATCTGTTTCCAGCCAAGCAGCAGGTTAAGCAGCACCACGAAGGCGAGAATCCCGACACAGTAGGCACAGAACGCCTGAGCGACCAGATACTGGAAGCTGACCAGTACCGCCTCCACCCCGAGCCCGGCCAGCAGGACCGTGCGAATAAACTGCGGCAGCCGCCGCATCTCTCCCCGGGCTGAACGCAGCCCCCAATACACCAGCTGGAAGAAGAACAGTCCCACCCCATTGAATACCAAGGGCGAAACCCGGGTCAACTTTTCCACCACCTTGCAGCCGCCATTGAGGCACAGGGGCGATCCCTGATAGAGGGTGTAACCGATCTGCCCGACAATCAGCAGACTGGCGACAAGGGCCAAAAACTGGCCCAGTTGGAGCGCGGCGTTTTTTCTCTTCAGCATGGGGTACCGGAGGTTGGACTGGCAGCATGCGGCCGGATTCCCGCAGGTGCGGGCAAGGCCAATGGTGTGTGCAAAGATCGCCTATAATGAACCATTCTCCCCTTTGTGTCAACCTCACTGAAGAGAAGAACGAAACGACGGAGAATTATGAAGCAGGTTCCCGCAACGGGCAGAGAAGGCTCACCGGGACGGGACTGCGTGGAGAACACGCCGGTACAGCGCTTCGGCCTGATAGGAACTACGGACAAAGGGGGCCGAAGCCACGGCCTTCAGTCCCATGGCCAGGGCCTGCTGTTCCAGGAGGGCAAACTCCGAAGGCGGCAGATAGCGGACCACCTCCAGATGGGCGCGCGAGGGCTGAAGATACTGGCCGATGGTGAGGATATCGCAACCGGCACGGGTGAGATCGGCAAAGAGTTGGCCCAACTCCACCTCTGTCTCCCCCAGCCCGACCATGATGCCGCACTTGGTCACCATGCTCGATGCCATGGTTTTAGCCCGCTGCAGGACGGCAAGGCTCTGCTGATAGTCGGCCTGGGGCCGGACCGTTGGGTAGAGGCGTACCACGGTTTCCAGGTTGTGGTTGAGCACCTCCGGCCGGGCTTCGACCACGGTTTGCAGCGCCTGGTGATTGCCCTGGAAATCGGGAATCAGCACCTCGATCAGGGTGTGCGGGTTGCGTTCCCGGATGGCCCGAATGGCGGCGGCAAAATGGCCGGCGCCGCCGTCGGCCAGATCATCGCGGGTGACCGAGGTGAGCACGCAGTAGCTGAGCCCCATGGTCTCCACCGCCTCGGCCACCCGGGCCGGTTCGTCCGGGTCGGGTGGCGATTGAGGCCCATGGCCGACGGCGCAGAAGCGGCAGTTGCGGCTGCAGCGGTCGCCGAGCAGCATGAAGGTGGCGGTGCCCTGACCGAAACACTCGAACTGGTTGGGACACATCGCCTCCTGACAGACCGTGCTCAGGCACTGGTTCTTGATCAGGGAGCGGATGCGTTCGTACTGGGGGCCGCTGGGCAGCCGGCGCCGCAGCCAGGGGGGTTTCGGTTGGATCGGTTCGGTGGTCATGGACGGGGTTGGATGCAGGGGAATGTGGCCATCAGATCATCAATGGCGAGCGATTGGACTTCCACAGCAAACAGTTCAGCCAGATGACGACGCAGGCACACCTTGACCCGGTCGAGGCTACAGCCGCTGGCCCCTTCCGCTGCGAGCGAGGTCATGGTCACGCCGGTAAGACCGCACGGGTTGATCCAACGGAAGGGTTCCAGATCAAGGTCGACATTGAGGGCCAGGCCATGGAAGGCCACCCCATGGCGGACGGCGATGCCGATGCTGCCCAGCTTGCGGTCGCTCACCCAAATGCCGTGGTTGCGGCAGTCGCGTCCGGCCCCAATACCGCAGTCGGCGGCGATGCGCAGCATCAGCTCTTCCAGCAGCTGGACGTAGTCGCTGACGCCGAGGCGTCGCTGCCGCAGGCTGATGATCGGGTAGAGCACCAGTTGCCCGGGCCCGTGAAAGGTGATCTCGCCGCCCCGTTCAATCGGGACCACGTCAATCCCTCGCTGCCGCAGAAACGGTTCGCTCACCCCCAGATGCGTCCGGTCGCCGTGGCGGCCGAGGGTGAACACCGGCGGATGTTCGACACAGAGAAAGCAGTCCCGCGCCAGCTCACCCCGATGCCGCCGCGCCGCCAGCTCGACCTGGAGGCCATGCACGGCCGCATAGGCCATCAGGCCCAGATCGCAGAAGGCGGCGGACATCGACATAAAACAACAGCGAAGATCAGTTGTCTGACGGCCCGACCAAACAGGGGCAACGGGCCGCCTGCACCTCGTCAAGCCGCCGCACCTTGGTCCGCTGCGGGGCCTGACGGAGCAGATCGGGCTGTTCGGCCGCCTCACGAACGATGGTCCGGAGGGTGGCGATGAACTGGTCGATGTCATCCTTGCACTCGGTTTCGGTGGGCTCGATCATCAGCGCCCCGTGCACCACCAGCGGAAAGTAGATGGTCGGCGGATGATAGCCGTAGTCGATCAGCCGCTTGGCCATGTCCAGGGTGGTGATCTTGCGCTCCTGCTGGTTGCGGTCGGAGAAGACGCACTCGTGCATGCAGGGCCGGTCATAGGGCAGATGAAGGACATCCTTCAGCTGCTCCTTGATGTAGTTGGCATTGAGCACCGCCAGTTGGCTGGCCCGCTTCAACCCGGCCTCGCCCATGGTGAGGATGTAGCTGTAGGCCCGCACCAGCACCCCGTAGTTGCCGTGAAAGGCATGCACCCGGCCCACCGACAGCGGCCGGTCGCTGTCCAGCCGGTAGTGTTCTCCCTCCTTGACCACCCGGGGCACGGGCAGGAAGGGCTCCAGTTCGCGGGTGACGCAAACCGGCCCAGCCCCCGGCCCACCACCGCCGTGCGGGGTGGAGAAGGTCTTGTGCAGGTTGAGGTGGAGGACGTCGATGCCGCAGCGCCCCGCGTCGATCACCCCCAGCACCGCGTTCATGTTGGCGCCATCGCCGTAGACCAGGCCGCCCTTGGCGTGGACGATCTCGGCGATCTCGCGGATGCGCTCCTCAAACAGCCCCAGGGTGTTGGGGTTGGTGAGCATGATGCCGGCGGTATCCTCGTCCATCAGCGAGGCCACCAGGGCCGGATCGAGCATGCCCTGGTCGTCCGACTTGACCGGCACGGCCTTGTAGCCGCACAGGGCCGCCGAGGCCGGATTGGTGCCGTGGGCCGTATCCGGGATGAGGATCTTGTGGCGCTGACCGCCGCGACTGCGATGATAGGCATGGAAGATCAGCATGCCGGTCAGTTCGCCGTGTGCCCCGGCCGCCGGTTGCAAGGAGACCGCATCCAGGCCGGTGATGATCGCCAGGAACTGCTGCAACTCATGGAGCAGCCGCAGGGTGCCCTGGCAGAGTTCGTCGGCCAGCATTGGGTGAGCGCTGGCGATGGCCGGCGTGGCCGCCTGGCGCTCATTGGTCTTGGGGTTGTACTTCATGGTGCAGGAGCCGAGCGGGTACATGCCCGTGTCCACGCCGAAATTCCATTGCGACAGCCGGGTGTAGTGGCGGACCACATCGACCTCGCTCAGATCCGGAAAATCCACCGGTGCACCGAGCAGCGCCTCGTCGATGGCGGCAGCCGGGACATCGCTCTCGGGAATCGACATCCCGATCCGCCCCTTCTTGCCCTTGTGCCACAACAGCGGCTCGTTGAGGATCAGCCCGCCGGTCCCCAGGGATTCGCCGGTCTTCTCGATTGTGCTCATGCCCGCACCTCCGCCGCAATGGCGTCCATGGTCTGTTTGCTGATCGTCTCGGTCACGCAGAAGAGGTACTGGCCCGCACGCTCCGGATAGAGTGCGCCCAGTTCCAGACCGGCGACGATGTTCCTCGCCAGCAGCCGCTCGCGCACCGGCCGGAAGTCGGTCGGAAATTCGACCACGAACTCGTTGAAGCTCGGGGCAGCAAAGACGATCCGCGCCCCGGCCTGCTGCAACGCCTTGTGCAAATACTGACTCTTGTCGTAGTTGAGTCGGGCCAACTGACGCAGGCCGGTGCCGCCCAGCGAGGCCATGTAGATGGCAGCGGTCAGGGCGCAGATCCCCTGGTTGGAGCAGATGTTGGAGGTGGCCTTTTCGCGGCGGATATGCTGCTCGCGGGTGGCGAGCGTCAGCACATAGCCGCGCCTCCCTTCGACATCCTTGGTCTCGCCGACCAGCCGTCCGGGCAGATTGCGGACAAAGGGTTCCTTGCAGCCGAACATGCCCAATCCCGGCCCGCCGAAAGAGGGGGCGATGCCGAAGCTCTGGCCCTCGCCGCAGACGATGTCCGCCCCGCAGGCACCGGGATTTTTCAATAGGCCATAGGCGAGCGGCTCGGTGAAACAGGTGATGAACAGTCCGCCTGCCGAATGAATGGTCGATCCGGCCGCATCCAGATCCTCGATGACGCCAAAGAAGTTGGGCGACTGCAGGGCCACGGCAGCCAGGTCGTCGACACCGGCCAGCCCGCTCAGATCGGTGCGGCCATCTGCCTGATAGTCCAGCTCCACGATCTCGAAGCCGGCGGGCTGGAGATAGGCCCGGACCACGGCGCGATAGTGGGGATGAATCGTCTTGGACATGGCCACCCGCCGTTTCTTCTTGGCGATGCGCAAGCCCATGAGCAGGGCCTCGGCCAGGGCGGAACCACCGTCGTACATCGAGGCGTTGACCACATCCACGCCCAGCAACCGGGCGGTCAAGGTCTGATACTCGAAGATGCCCTGCAGGGTGCCCTGGGCCATCTCCGGCTGATAGGGGGTGTAGGCGGTGAGGAATTCCGAGCGGCCGGCCAGACTGCGCACGGTTTCCGGGATGTGATGGCGATAGCTGCCGGCACCGACCAGCAACTGGGAGGTGTCGTCCACCCGCATGGCACCGGCCAACTGGCGCAGGTGGTCGTTCAGCTCCCATTCGCTCTGGGCGGCGGGCAGGTTCCAGGGGTTGGTCATCCGGCACTCGGCAGGCACGCTGTCAAACAGTCGGTCCAGACTGTCGACACCGATGGCCGCGAGCATGGCACCGATCTCTTCGGAGGTATGAGGCAGGTAGCGCATCGGCTTATCCTTTGAGCATCTCGAGGTAGCTGGCCGCGGTGTGCAGCTGCTGGAATTCGCCCGGATCAGACGGCTTGATCTCGATGATCCAGGCGCCGTACGGATCCTGATTGATCAGTTCCGGCGCATCGGTCAGGGCGGTGTTGACCGCGATCACCGTGCCGGACAGGGGCATGTACAGCTCGGACACCGCCTTGACCGACTCCAGGGTGCCGAATTCATCGCCCTTGGCGAAGCTGTCGCCGATGGCCGGCAGCTCGACAAAGACAATGTCGCCCAGCTGGTCCTGGGCATAGTCGCTGACACCGATGCGTGCGGTGTCACCGGTGATTTGCGCCCATTCGTGGTCATCGGTGTAGCCGAGGTCGCCGGGCAGATGCAGTTCGTCGAGTTCTTTCATGGATGGTTCTCCTCAAAGGTTACAGCATATTCTGGATGGGTTTGCGGGCGGTGCGGTCCGGCCGGATGTCGTCACGGATCTCCGCCTTCAGCCTCCGTTTGCCGTCGGTGAGCACAATTTCCGTGCCCACGGGCAGTTGGGTCTGGAGACGGACAAAGCCGCAGCAGAGGCCGCGCGGTGAGAAAGAGGCAGGGCGACCATTCTCGACCGGGGTGGCAATGCTGACAATGGTGCCGTTCACCCGGTCCATGGCCATGTCGGTGGTGCAGGTGAGGATGGTGCCCAGTGGATTGCCGTCCACATCGGTCACCAGGCTCCTGTCGCCGAGAGGGATCTTGCGTGGATCGAAGCCGGCAAAGGCCTGGGTGCAGGGCGCACCGGACACCGCCCGCAGGGCGGCGCTGCCGATGAACTCCTTGGTGAATCCGGTGGCGGCCTCGTCCCAGGGCAGCACAAACAGCCAGGGGTTGGCGGCAAAGAGCCAGGGGCCGATATCCTGGTGGGAGAGCGGCAGGCCGGCGCCGGCGCGCAACGAGTCGCGGGCCGCCAAACCGCAGGCGATAATCCCCTCGGACTCGCCTGCCGAGAGCAGCAGGCTCCACAACCGCTCGACATGCGCCGGCGCAATAAAGAGTTCAAAGCCGAACTCGCCGGTGTAGCCGGTGCGCGAGACCAGCACCGGCGTGCCGTCAATGAGCGTCACTGACACGGCGGCGGGCAGGGTTTGTGGAGCGAAACTCCCCTTGAACGAGAAGTAGACCATCTTGGCAAAAACCTGGTCAGGATCGCGCAGCACCCGGGTCAAAATCTTGCCGGCCAGCGGCCCTTGGATGTCCATCTTGCCCACCCGGTCGGTGTGGTCGGTGATCCGCGCCGCATCGCCGTTCGGGTTACGTTGGTGCAGATGGGCACTCACCGGTCCGCCCATGGCGGCGTTGACCACGAGCATGTAGTCCGTCTCGCCGCACTGATAGACAATGGCGTCGTCGATCACCCAGCCGTTGTCGTCGAGAAACACCCCGTAGACGCAGCGGCCGGGAACGAGCGGCCCTTTCCCCGGCCCGATGCATTGCTCCAGGTCCTTGGAAAAGCAGCGTTGCAGCAATTCGCGCACCGCCGGGCCGTGCAGGGTGAGCACCGCCATGTGGCTGGTGTCGAACAGCCCGGCAGCGGTGATGGCCGTCAGATGCTCGGCCTTGGCGCCCGCCGGATACCAGAGCGGCATCTCATAGCCGCCGAAGGCCGCCATGTTGGCCCCATGGCTGACATGCCAGGCATGCAGCGGGGTGGTTTTCAACGCTGTTTCCATTCGCGGCTCTCCTCCCATTACTCGTTGCCCTCACTGAACCCTGGAACCGGTTGACCGGTCAGGGGAACCTTGAGGTTGAAACTCTTGTAGACCACAAAGGTCTCGACCGAGCGCACATTGTCGATGGTCGCCACCTCCTGGGTGAAGAACTCAAGCAGGCCAAAGTCCTTACTCAGCATGGCGGTGACGATGAGGTCGAACTGGCCGGTGACCACGCACACTGAAATGACGCCGCGCAGCCGGCTGAACTCCTCGCCTTTCTTGACCAGATCCATGTCCTTGACCCGCACGCCCACCATGACGATCTGCTGATCGGGCAAGGCCTCGGGGTTGACCAGGCCGCTGATGGAAAGTACGCCCTCGTCGATCAGCTTCTTGACCCGCGAGCGCACTGTGCCTTCGGCCAGATGGAGATCGTCGGCGATTTTCTTGAAGGAGGCCCGGCCATCCTTGAGGCGGTTGATGATAGCGAGACTGGTGGCGTCAAGATGCATGGGCGGCGGCGATTTGATGAAATATTGATCAAACGCTAAAGAAAAATATCGATCCTGTCAACATTGATCTTTTTTTTTGCCGAATACGTCAAAACACAAAAAAAACGCGACCGAGGTGCGCCTGAACGGCCGGGAAAGAGAAGTGCGCCTGTCGGGCAAAAAAAAAGCTCCGGTCAACGAAGACCGGAGCTGGAGGGGTGAAACCGGGGGCAACCAATTATTTCAAGGCGGCCAGGGCGGCATCGTAGTCCGGTTCTTGAGCGATTTCAGGAACCTGCTCGGTGTGGACCACCTTGCCGTCAGCGCCGACAATGACAATGGCACGGGACAGCAGGCCGGCAATGGGGCCAGTGGTGATGGTCACCCCATAGTCCTTGCCAAAGGCCGGAGAACGGAACACGGAAAGCGACTCGACATTTTTGAGGCCATCGGTCTCGCAGAAACGGGTATGGGCAAAGGGCAGGTCCGCGGAGATGCAGAGCACAACCGTGTTGTCGGTCTCACCGGCCATCTTGTTGAAGCGGCGCACCGAGGCCGCGCACACCGGGGTATCGATGCTCGGAAAGATATTGAGCACGATTTTTTTTCCTTTGTAATCCGCCAGGCTGACCTCGGACAGGTCCGTCTTGACCAAGGTGAAGTTGGGGGCGGCTGAACCCTTGGCCGGCAGTTCGCCGATGGTCTCGATTGCATTGCCTTTCAACGTGATTTTGGCCATGGTGAGTCTCCTTTTTGTTCAAATGAGTTGTCAACTTGCGTCAAATGTCTGTCCCGAAAGCGCATGGGATAGATCCCATGCGCTGTGCACCAGCAAAGAATGATACATTGATGCAGAAAATAATCATTATCATTTTTTTGTAAAGCAAAAAGAAGCGGATAGATTTTTTTCCTGCCCTCCGGAAGAACGCGTTGGACGGTCGGCCCGGGGATGCCCGGCTCCATCACTGCAAGGACTCGGCTTGCCGTGCATCGTACTCCTGTTGGGCCTGGGCGCAAGCGGTGCAGGTGCCGTGCACCACCACGCTGGCGTGATCGACCGTGCCGATCTCGCCAACATTGGACGGCAGTTCGGCCGTATCGAAGGAGGGCCAGAAAAAATCAAAGACCTGACCGCAGACATCGCACAGGAAGTGGTGATGGCGGGTGTGAAGCACCTCGTAGCGGGCTTGGCTCGCCGCTGTTTCCAATCGGTGGACCAGCCCCAGCTTTTCGAAAGTTGCCAGGGTGCGGTAGACGGTATCCAACGACAGGGTTGGCAGACGCCTTTCCAATCGCTTGTACAACGTTTCCGCCGATGGATGGTCGCGGGCCCCGAGCAGTTCCCGGTACACCTCCAGCCGCTGGTGGGTCACCTTGAGACCCGCTCCCTTGCATCTCTGCTCAAAATGTTGAATTTGCCGCTGAATGTGTATCGTTTCCATGCGCATAAAACTGATAATTTTTACTAAATATTCGTTACTGATCTGTAGTAAAAGGTATTCATACCGCCGTCAACGAGATTCTGCATTCTCCCTCATTGTGGTAGGCGAAGCGGCGTCGCTCCTTCGGTCGCGGCTTGTGCGTTCGCTGCCCTCACGCCGCCTGCTCGGTGGTGGCCAGCAGCTCGCCGATCCGGTTGGCATGGACCATACCCGCCGCCCACTCGTCGGGAATGGCCTGCCGGCCCAGGTGGGCGCCGAGGATCATGCCCGCCACCAGTCCCCGCGCCGCCGAATCGCCGCCGGCCATGACGTTCTCGATCAGCCCGGTCCGGAGATCGTCCGCGTAGGTGAGGACAAGATGGATGGCCCCGGGCAGGGCTGCGGCAATGCCGCACATCTGACCGAATTTGTTGATCACCGTGCGGGTGTCCTTGCCGCCGGAATCGAGGCCGCCGCGGATACGGATGTCCAGGTCAATGTCGTCCACCCCTTCTTCCAATGCCCCTTCCATGGCTTCGGCCGGATCGGCGCCGTGCAGGACAGCCCAGGCGGTTTTGGCGATGAATTCGGCACCGGCCAGGGTGGCCGGATTGTTGTGGGTCAGGGCGGTCTGCTGGCGCACCGCCGCCAGCAAGGCGTCTCGGTCGTTTCGGTACCAGTAGACCAGGGGTGCGATCCGGGCGGCCCCTCCCAGATCCGAGGAGCGGGAGCCGCACTGATCGAGCGGCAGCCCCCGTCCCAAGTTCTCCAGGGTGGTGGCGGTGGCCTTGTCGACATACCCCCGGTAGCCGACGAACAGCTCCTGCCATGCCGCGGCGAAATCGACCAGGGAAAATGTCCCGCTCCGGGCCAGCGATTCCAACAGCACCAGGGCCTGATCGCCGTAATGGGTAAACTCCCCCGCCCCCTTGCCGGCGTGGTAGGAATCGGGCAGGGGAGCCAACAATCGTTCCACCCGGCCGATACGCCGGTCGATTTCGGCCGTGTCGTAGATCCAATGCGCGCCGAGGGCCAGACTGTCGGCTGCAAACGAGGCCAGTACCATGGCCGTTGCCTGGGTTGTCATGACGATCCTCCTTGAGATTGTTCAGCGGCTCGAAAACAGCAGGAACGCTGTTCCCCGTATTTGCACACCAATAGGCCCGGTTGGCGGATTTGTCAAATGGTCCGGCGGCGCATGTCTGGGGCACCGGCACAGTTTGTCATAAACTCCGACACGCGAACGGTCGATACAACAGCATCTTCTTTCCATCCATTCCATCACCGACAAGGAGAACCGATGCGCATAGCTGCGACCACCATCGGCATGGATGCAGCGCTTACTTCCAAGGAAACGGAACAACGAATCAATCACCTGAGCACCAGCTCGGCAACAGGCCAGACCGATGCCTTCGGCATCCGCCTCGCCTCCCTGCTGGCCAGCTCAACCCACAGTCTCTGCAGTTGCCGCTCCGTGATCAGTCCGGTCCGTGGCGGTGTGGCGCCCCTCGATGCCGGTGCCCCTGCCCAAACGGACACCAGCAAAACGGTCCTGGCGCAGCTGGCCGAGCAGGTCATCGGCCAGCAGGTGACGATCACCGCGTTGGAACAAGAGCTGACTGCCCTTCCCCCTGGCCAGACCGCCTCGCCGCTGTTCAGCCTCGGCACGGCGCAGCTGATGCGCGGCACCCTCTCCAGCGAACGGCAATCGCTGCTCTTTGCCGCCCAGGGATGTGTCGAAACCACCGATGGCCGGCGCATCAGCTTTGATCTCGGGCTATCCATGGAGCGGACCACCGTGGCCGCCCAAACCGCCTTGCTCGGCGTTACGCCGCTCTTCATCGATCCCCTGATCCTGCAGTTCGACCTGGATGCCCCTCTGCTCGGCGACACTGTCTTCCGCTTTGATCTCGACAGTGACGGCATCGAGGAGGAGCTTGCCTGCCCGGGCAGCGGCTGCGGCTTTCTCGCCTTTGACCGCAACGGTGACGGCGTGATCAACAACGGACTGGAACTGTTCGGCCCGAGCAGCGGCTCCGGCTTCGGCGAATTGGCGGAACTCGATGACGACGCCAATTTGTGGATTGATGAAAGCGATCCGCTTTTTGCCCAACTGCGAATCTGGACCCAGGACGGCCAGGGAGGAAGATCACTGCGCACCCTGAAGGAGGCGGGCGTGGGCGCGATTGCCGTCACCCACGCCGGCAGCGGTTTTGAGTTGCAACAGACCGACGGCACGGTATTGGGCACGATCAAGGCCAGCAGTCTCTTCCTCACCGAGGATGGCCAGGTGCGCCCCATGCACGAGGTGGACCTGGCGTCGCCCGCGATCCCCGAAAACGCCGGATCCGCTGTTCCATCCCCGACCGAATCCCGGTTCGACACCGCCCTGCGGGCGCTGCGGGACATTATCGGCATCCAGCGGATGCGATTGCAGATGATGCTCACCGGCCAGCGGCTGCGCGGGACCATGGTCCGGAAAGAGGAACGGCACGATCTGCTGTTCAACTGGCTGCAGGCGCGCGGTGAGTGGCAGACCCAGCTTGAACGCCGATTCGAGCTTCGCCCCGGACCCGCCGACCGGCCTGTCCTCGCGGCGAGTGGCGGCGATACCGCCGCCGTGCGGCACGGCTAAGACGAACCGCCCCCTGCCGTATCCCTGGTGGTCTGGTCGCCCCCCTCAGTCGCCTGCTCCGGCTCGTGTCGCCTCCTCGCCCGGTGGGTGCCCTCCGATGCGGGCCACGATCCCCGCCAGACCGGAATAGCGCACCAGCCGCCGCCGGACCGCGCGCAGCAGCAAGGCGCGCGGGCCAAACAGGGAGAACCGTCGCCGCGCTCGGGTGATGCCGGTGTACAGCAGTTCCCGGCTGAGGACCGGTGCATCCTCCTGGGGAAGGAGCAGCAGCACCTCGTCGAACTCCGATCCCTGCGCCTTGTGCACGGTGATGGCGTAGGAAACCTGCCAACTTGGCAGACGGGCCAGGCTGACCGGCCGGACCTCGCCGTTTTCCTCGGCGAACCAGGCCTGCAACCTGCCCTGGTCGTCGGGCCAGAGGATGCCGGTGTCGCCGTTGAACAGCCCTAACCCATAATCGTTGCGCTGGATGAGGATCGGCATGCCGCGATAGAACCGTTCCATCGTTGCGATACGCCCCAGGCGGCGAAAGATCGTCTCCGCCAGCCGGTTGATGCCTTCCACCCCGCCCGGCCCCTCGCGCAGGGCACAGAGGATGCGGCGTTGTCCAAGCGCCCGCAAGGCGTTCAGCGGTGTGTCGGCGGCAAACAGCGGCAGGAAGCATTGCGCGATCTGGTCGCGCAGCCAGGGGGTCTGGGCCGCCCCATGGGTTTCCTCGATGTGGAGATCCGGCGGGGCGGCATCCAGAATCGCGGCCACGGCCTCGGGCGCGCCGCTGTTGACTGCCCGCGCCAGGGTACCGATGCCGGAGCCTTCATGAAAGCGACGGCTGGTGTGCAGCAACACCAGGCAATCGCCCAGGGACGAGGCCAAGGGGACGGAGGCAGGCATCTGCCTCGGTCCGAGCAGCCCCCGCATGTGCCGAATCAGCCTTGCCGACCAGCCCGCAGCCCCTTCCCCGCACAAATCGCCAAACAGGTTACCCGCCTCCACCGAGGCCAGCTGATCACGGTCGCCGAGGAGAATCACCCGGCAGGCGGCCGGCAGGGCGGCGAGCAGGGCGGCCATCAGCGGCACGTCGATCATCGAGGCCTCATCCAGGATCAACAGATCAAGGTGGAGCGGATTGGCCCCATGGTGGCGGAAACCGGGACGGTCGTGATGCACGCCGAGCAGCCGGTGCAGGGTCTGGGCCTGTTCGGGAATCGGCGTCGCCAGCAAGGGGGGCAAGGCGTCCTTGGCGCGGCGAATGGATTCCCTGAGCCTGAGCGCCGCCTTGCCGGTGGGAGCGGCCAGGGCGATACGCGGCTTGGTTGGCGTCAGGGCAATCAGCAGGGCGAGCATCCGGGCCACGGTGTAGGTCTTGCCGGTTCCCGGTCCCCCGGAAATGATCACCAGCCGTTTATGGAGCGCCAGAACCGCCGCTGCCCGCTGCCAGTCCACCTCGACCGCCCCCTTGCTTTCGGGAAAGAGGGCCTCGACCAGGGGCAGGGCCGCCCTCTGGTCCACGGCCTCGATGCCGGCGGCCCGCCGGCTCAGGGCGCGGGCGATGACCGTCTCGTCCCGGTACAAACGGTGAAGAAAGAGATGATTGTCCGCATCCAGAATCAGGGGCCGAAGATCGCCGGGCGCGCCAACCACGGTGGAGCGCAGCAACTGCACGCGCAGCTGTCCGCTGTCCCGATAGGCGGCGTTGTCCACGCCTGCCGCCGCCAGAAGCTCCGGCAGGACGGACAGGGGCAGACAGGTGTGGCCCTGTCCGGTTGCCCAGCTGGCAAAGGCGGCGGCCAGGAGTAGTTGCGGGCAGCAACCCTGATCGATCCGTTCCAACAACTGGGCCGCCTGGACATCAATGGGCCGCAACCAATGGCCGGCGAGCAGGAAGTCAAGGAGATGCGCTGGGTTCATCGTCCCGCCCCTCCCCGACAGCAGTCGTCCAGGGCCTCGATCAGGGCCGCGTCAGGCCGGAAGGCATGAACGCCGCTGCCCGGCGGGTGGGCGGGATCCATGGCCCGGAGAAAGAGGTAGTAGACCCCGCCCACATGTTGCTCATACCGGTAATCGGCGATACGCGCGTCCAGGAAACGGTGCAGGGCCAGGGTGTAGACCAGGGCCTGCAGGTGGTACTGATGACTGTCCATGCACTCGGCCAGGGCCTCGGGGGTGTAATGGGCCAGACTGGGCCCCAGATGGTTGGACTTGTAATCGACGATCCAATATCGTCCCTGAAAACGGAAAACCAGATCGATGAATCCCTTCATCAACCCCTGCAGGCTGGTCACGGGGGTGGTCAGCGGCCGCAGGCCGGCCCCGTCGAGCAGGCGGTTGAACCGGCGGAGATCCACCTTTTCCAGGGGAAAGAGAAAGCCGAGTTCATTGATCCGGTCCCGGACCGGCACTTGGTTGAGGCTGCAGGCACCGGGCAGCTCCACCGCCAGCACCGCATCCAGCCAGCGGACGGCCGTCGCCTGCCAACGCGCCTCGATCCCTCCCTGTTCCAGCACTTCGGCCACAAGCTGTTGCTGCCCCTCGACCGGGTGGTTGCATTCCAGCCGCTGCAGCAGGGTATGCAGGCAGGTGCCGCTGGCCGCGCCCCGGGGAAAGGTGAACGGCGAACAACCACTGGCCGCCTCTTCGCTGGGTGCCATCGCCGGCTCGTCCCGATCGGTTTCCAACGCGGCGTCGCTGCCGGATGCCAGGCGCGAATAGCTGGTGATGGTCCAGCCGGGAACGACGCGACCACGAAAAAGGCGCGGCTGCGGCATGGGCAGGTCGATGTCGCTCTGGAAGCGGTGATGGCCGAACCTCTCGGGAAAAGGCCGCAGGCCAACGAGGGGTTGCGCTCCGCCCAGCTGTTCCAATTCCTGGCACAACTGCGCATCGCTTTCCGGGCAGCGCGCCCGATGCAGCAGGTAGGCCAATCCGCTCCGCTCCAAGCCGTTCACCCGGCCCCAGCAGAACAGGCAGCAGGATTTGGCCCGGGTCACCGCCACGTAGAGCAAGCGGAGCTCCTCGGCCAACTGCTCTTGCTCGGCCCAGCGTTGATGCTCTTCCTGGCCCGTGCCGAGATCCAGGGTCAGCCCCAGGCTGTCGCGTTCATGAAAACTGAGCGGCTGATCGGCGTCAAGACCGCGGCCCGCCCACGGGAAAGGAAGAAAGACCACTGGAAACTCCAGCCCCTTGGCTCGATGGATGGTAACGATGCGGATCAGCTGCTCATCGTTTTCCAATCGAATCAGCTGGTCGGCGGCGGTGTTGTCCGGGTGGTCGATCTGCTGCCGGAACCAACGCAGCAAGGCGGCCATGCCGTGGCGGCCGGCCGGGCTCTGTTGGAGCAGTTCGGCCAGGTGGAGAAAATTGGTCAGGCTGCGCTCGCCGCCCACCCGGGCCGACAGGCGGCGGGTAACGGCTTCCTGGGCAAGCAACTGCTGCAACATGGGCATGATCCCCTGTTCCTGCCACAGCTGACGGTAGCGGTGCACATCGGCAAGACGGATCTCCCACGCCCGTTCGTCGCTGTTCAGGGCATGCAGCTGCCCAGCGTTACAGCCAAACAGGTCCGTGGCCAGGCTGGTGCGGATACGGGCCGGATCGCCGGGATCGACCAGGGCGGCCAGCACCAGGGCCAGCTGCCGTGCCTCCTCGCTGGCAAAGACCGAGGCCTGGCTGGAAGCGAGGCTGTTCACCCCCCGCCGCCGCAAACCGGCCTGCATGGCCTCGGCCTCGCGGTGACTGCGCACCAGGATGGCGATATCCGAGGTCTGCAGCGCCTGGCCGCCAATGGTCGCCTGCCCCAGCCGGGCCTGGTCCAGCAGACCGACGATGGTGTTGCTGCACACGGTGACTGCGGCTCGCAGGGCCTTGTCCTTGCTGATGGTGGTTGACCGGGTGCTCTTGAGCCGCTCGCTGTCCAGGAGCAGCCCGATCAGGGGAGGAGCCGGCTCACCATCGAGCAGCAGCGGCTCGGCCCTGGCCTCGGTAGCGGCCTGAACAGGCTGGAAATCGATATCTTCGGTGAAGACAAAGGCATCCCGCCGGCAGCCGAACAGGGCATTGACCGCCCCGACCATGGCCGGGGTCGAGCGGTAGTTGGTGCCCATGGTGTAGCGATTCTCCGGAACCGTCTCCCGGCGGGCACGGATATAGGTGAAAATGTCGGCGCCGCGAAACGAGTAGATCGCCTGCTTGGGATCGCCGATCAAAAACAGAGCGGTGCCAGCCGGCCGCTCCTGGCGGTAGATGCGCGAGAACACCTGGTACTGCACCGGATCGGTGTCCTGGAACTCGTCCACCAGGGCGGCCGGATAACGGGCGGCAACGCGGTCGGCCAATTGACCACCGCTCCCCGGCTGCTCCAGCGCCTCAGCCAGCCGGGTGAGCAGGTCGTCAAAGGCCAGCCACCCCTGGGCGCGCTTGCGACGGGACCGTTCCTGATGCACAAAGGTCCGCGCCGTAGTCAGCACCTGGATGGTCCGGCAGCGGAGGAAGCGACCGTGATCCTGCACAAAGGTGTCGAACAGCGCAAAGAAAGGATGCTCCGGAGGCCCGGCGCTTTTCTTCTTCACCAGCGTGGCCATGACCGAGGCAGCCATCCGGGCGACGATCCTGGGCAGCAGATAGGGCATGACCGGACCGGCAGCCAAACCGTCCATGGCAGCCAGCAGCCCCGTCACCTGATCGTGACGGTAGGCGTTTTGATTGCGCAGCAGACTCGAATCCTGCTCCAGCAGGCAAGCCACCTGGGCGCGCTGCCGTTCCCAGGCTTCGCGCACCTGGGCGAACACGTCCCGGGCCCGTGCCGCCAGGGACGCCACCTCGGCATCCTCGACCTGGGGGATCAGGTCGCAGCGGAGGGCGGTGAGCGCCTTGCCCAATCCCTTGAGCAGCCCGGCCGGACCGCCCCAGGTGGCCAACGCCCAGGCGGCCTCTTCCTCGGAGGCCGGATAGAGATGGGTGCGCCAGAAATCCTCGAGCACCTCCTGAACAAGCGCCGCCTCGCTTTCCCGCAACTCGAGGTCAAAGGGCAGGCTCGACTCGAAGGCGTGATCACGGAGGATGCGCTGGCAGAACCCGTGGATGGTGTGGATGGCTGCCTCGTCCATCCGCACCAGGGCATCTTCCAGCCGCTGCCTGCTCCGTGCGGCAGGCAAAGCGGTGAGCAGCCGGAGCAACAGCGGGTCGGCGTCCCTCCGGCCGTGCAAGACATCAAGGGCCTCGCGCAGCCGGGTGCGAATGCGGTCGCGCAGCTCGGCGGTGGCCGCGCGGGTAAAAGTCACCACCAGGATTTGATCGATGGCGAGGCCCCGTTCCAGCAACAGACGGACAAAGAGCAGGGCCAGGGTGTAGGTCTTGCCGGTGCCGGCGCTGGCCTCAAGCAGGCGGCGGCCGTCCAGGGGCAGGGTCAGGGGATCAAGCGGCCGCACGGCTGTCCTCCACATGATCGAGGATGGGATGATACAGCGCGGCCAAACGGAAAAAATCCTCGCTCAGGTCGAGTTCGCTGCCCGAAAAAAAATACCCGTAGGCCGGATCGCGGCCCTCGCCTTCCCGCAGAAAGCCGCCTTCCCAGGTTTTGCGCGCCTCTTCCTCTGCCCTGTCCGCTTCCGCCCGGGCCCAGGCCCAGCTGGTTTCGGGGAAAAAGGGCAGCGGCCGCGTCAACCCCTGCCAATAGAAGGCAAGCAGCTGGTGCAGATGCTTTTCCGCCTCCGCCACCGGCCCAAGACTAATGGACCGCAGCGGGACGTCGGCCTGGCTGTCCCGGGCCAGATGCAATGAACACAAGGTGACCCCGGCGGGGGCCAGCAGGTTGAGGCACAGGTGGTGGACCCACAGTTCGACCAGATCCGCCCCCCTGAGCGCACCGGTCCGCCAGTTGATCCGCCCGCCCCGGTGCACCTGACCGAGCCAGCCGGTCAGGCGGAACGAGCCGATGGCATGGTCGAGTTCCATCGGCGCCACAGCCTCGGCCAACAACGGTCGCAGCTGCGCGGCAAAGGGTTCGCTCTCCGCGGCGACGGCCTTGAACGCACAGCTGCCGAAACCTCCCTGCGGCAACCGGCCGCTGCCTTCCAGGCTCGACCGCACCTGCTCCGGAGACAGGCCGGCAAGCAGTTCGCCGATGGTCTGCCGCCGCAGGTGATACTGCTGCAACGGGTCGAGGGCAAAGGGTTCGCTCTCCTCGATGACCGGAATTTCCTCACGCAGGCGAAGGCCGATGATCCGTTCGAGAAAGAAACGCACCGGATGGCGCCAGAAGCGGACCAGCTGGCCGATGTCGACGGTGCGCCACTCTTCGCCCGGGGGCTCCAGGGGAACGGCGAGAAAAGGCGAAGGCTCGGCCTCGTGCCCGGCCGGCAGCCAGCAGGGATTGTAGCTGGCAACGGCGCTGTCCCCGCCGTAGCAGCGGCGGCTGAAGGGCTGCATCGGATGGTCGGTGGTCAGCTGGTCGAGAACGGATCCCGTTGCACCCTCCGCACAGCGGCAGCTCTGTTCGAGGTAGTCGCGCAGCTCGCTCACCACCACCGACGGCGGCGCAAGGCTGTCATCGCGCTGGTTGCGGCCCACCCAGGAAAGAAAGAAGACATCGCGGGCCGACAGCAGCGCCTCGAGGAACAGGTAACGGTCGTCGTTGCGGCGGTTGCGGTCGCCCAAACGAGGCTCGGCGGCCATGAGGTCGAAGCTGACCGGGTGCTGGCCGCGGGGGAAGTCCTGATCGTTCATCCCCAGAAGACAGATCACCCGGAAGGGCACCGAACGCATCGGCACCATGTTGCAAAAGGTGACCCGGCCACTGAGAAAGGCCTGACCGCCGTCGGACCGGGACAGGGTCTCCTGGAGATACGCCTTGATCACCGCCAGGGGGATCGGCGCGTCGTGACGGGCAAGGCGGCAGTCGGTCCGGCAGTCGTTGATCGCCTGAGAGAGGTGTAACAGGCCCGGATCGTCCTCCTCGGCGGCAAAAACGTCCGCCAGCAGGGCCAGCAGCTCGTCGCACCAGGCTGCCACCGGACGCTCGGCCCGCAGGGTTCGCCGCCAATGGTCCAAGGTGTCGATCAGCGAGGCGAAGCCGCCCAGCTCGTTCACCTCGCCTCCGGCCAGGGGGCCGTAGGGCTGACGGCCGGCAAAGGGCACAGGGCTCTCGCCCATCAGATAGCCGAGCAGCAGCCGATCGAGACCGAACCGCCAACTGTGCGGTTCTCCGGTGGGCACGCCCAGCTCCCGGCGGTGGTCGGCATCCAGTCCCCAGCGGATGCCCGCCTCGCCCACCCAGACATGCAGCCTTGGAAGCAGGGCTGGATCAAGCCCGAAACGGCGAAGCACCGCCGGACTTTCGCACAGGGCCAACACCTCGGGCGCGGTGAACCGCCCGCCGAGGAGCTCCAGCAGGTCGAGCCAACAGCGGATTAGGGGTTGTTCCTCGGCCAAGGACCGGTCGGCGATGGACCAGGGAATATGCCGTTCCTGCCCGGCGGCGCCGAACACCCCGGCCACCGCGTCGGCGTAGCGCTGGATGTCCGGGGCGCTGACCAGGATGTCGTCCGGAGCGAGATCCGGTATCGTCTGGAAGAGATCGAGCAACCGGTCATGCAGCACCTGGATCTCGCGCAGGGGCGAAAAGCAACGGTGAAACTGGAGCGACCGATCCTCCAGGCCAAGGACGTACCGCTCAGCGCCAACGGCTGAACGGTCGTGGAGATCAAGCAGATCGTCCTGCAGGGCGGCAAGCAGATGCCGCGCGCCGTTTTCCTGGTACAGGTCGTTCTCCTGCGTCTCGCGGTCGAGCAGCTGGCAGAAGAAATCCTGGCCCGTGCCGCCGAGCGAAACCAGCAGCGGATGCCCCTGTTCGTGGTAGGTCGCGCTGCCGACCTCCTCCCGTCCGCTGGCCCGCATCCCCGCCAGTTGGCGGGCCGAAACCAGGTCGCCCCAGAAATGGCGGCAGGGACTGAGGTGAAAGAGGTGGACCTCGCTGTGGTTGCTGATCCCGGCAAGAATGTCGAGATAGACCGGCGCCAGGGCGTTGAGGCCAAAAAGGTGGAGCCGTTCGGGCAGAATGCCCTCGGCCACGGCACCGCCGCGCAGCAACGCCTGAAACCGTTCGCCCAAACGGGCGCGATGGGGCACGCCCTCCTTGACCAGCGCCCGCCACAACACGGCCTGCCAGTGCCCGTCCTCGCCCCGCTCCCAGCGGGCCAGCAGATCGGGACGAAAGACCAGATACTGGTCCAGCACCTCGCTGATCCGCCCGGCCAGCTGATAGGCCTTGATGCCATCCGCGTCATCCCGCAGATACGCCGCCAGTTCATGGAAAGGTGGTCGGGTGTCCAGCGAGGGCAGGAGCGCGGCCACCCGCCAGCGCAGCACCGAGGGCCGGAACAGGTCCTCTTCCGGTTTCTCGTCGGTCAGCCGGTGCAACAGCTCCCACACCAATCGGCCCGGCAAGGGAAAGCGGAGGTTGGCGGCGATGCCGGTGGCCAGGGCCAGTTGCCGATGCACCCACTGGGCCATGCCCTGGTTGTGGACCGCGATGATCTCGGGTGTCAGCGGGTCGGCGGGCGGTTCACGCATGAGGGTGCAAAGTTGCGCGAATAATGTTTCCAGTCGGTTGGATTGATGGAGATGGAACACCTGAGCTCCTTGCGGGTGGGCGCCTCATGGGAGCTCCCGGAGGCAGGCCCGAGCCGGCGGGAGCATCCTTGCCTCAAGAGAGCGCCGAGAAAAATGGATTTTTATTGTATGGAGATGCAAATAATTTGCTATAGTTAAATCGCAAACCGAACTTCTGCTGGCCATTTTCCCCCGCCGCCCATGACGCCACGGTTCAGTTATCAGCCCATTGTCCTTGCCCTGCTGGCCACCCTGGTCCTCGCCGGACTGTTCTATCTGCCCTATCTGTCGGTGCGCACCAAGACCATCGATGCCTTTTACACCCAGCAGATGCTCCTTGCCCAGCAGGCCGGTTCCGGGCTGCAATCTTATTTCGCCACCTACACCAAAGCCTTGACCTATCTGAGCGAGCAGGGTGCCATCAAGACCATGGAGGACAGCGGCAAGGCCTTGTTGCTCGATTTTTTTTCCATCCATACCGAAGACATCAGCAATATTCAACGGATCGATGCCAACGGCGCGTCACTTTTCACCTTCCCCGAGGACACGACGGTCCAAGGAGAATCGGCCCATTGCCTGCGCACCCTCGATGCGCAAACCCCCCTGGTGAGCGACGTCATCGCCCATCGCGGCGCAAAAGAGCGCATTTTCTTCTCCATCCCCGTTCTCCGGGAAGAGCGGTTCGACGGCTGCCTTTCCCTTTCCCTGCCCTATGCGCGCATCGCCAACCGCTATCTCAACCAGATCCCCATGCATGACGAGGGCTATGTATTGCTGTTCAGCCGCTCGGGCACCATCCTCCACGCCCCCGACACCTCGTTTATCGGCAGGGAAGGCAGCCATTTGCATGGTCCGCAGGAAGACATCGCCTTGTTGCGGTCGCGCATCGCCGCCCAGGAACAAACCCTGGTCCGGCTCCGCACCGATCCGATCGGCGGCGGCCCGCGAGCCGACGGCGCCGTCTTCGCGGTCGTCTACCCGGTGTCCCTGCCGGGGGACAACAGCTGGTCGATCGTTTTGGTGACTCCGGCCCAGAAGGTCCTGGGCGCCATGGCCGCCTTTCGCTCGCAGTGGCTCGTGGTGACCGGGCTCGCCGTGGTCAGCGTCGGCTTGCTCAGTTTTTTTCTGAGCGGCAACCTGGCCAAGCGACGCGAGGAACAGCGGCTGCAAGCCATGAAGGAGCAGTTGGCCGGCCTGCTCGACCTGGCCCCCATGGGCGTTTTTCTCCTCGATCCCCGGGGCGTGGTCGTCTACGCCAACCAGGAAGCGAAACGGCTGGTGACGGACACGACCGAGGCGGTGGTCGCCGGCCGCCCCTTGATCGATTTTCTCCATCGGAGCTGCCGGCCAGCGGTTGCGGCCCAGATCAAGGATTCCATAGCCGGCCAGGCGGTTCAGGTCGAGGCGGCGCAGCTGCTCACCGCATCCGGTTCGCTGCGGGATGTGGTCATCACCGCGACCCCCTATCAGATAGGCAGCCTGCAGCAGTGCATCCTCATTGTCCGCGATGTGAGCGCGGAACGGAAATCGGCGGCTTGGCAGCGCCGCCTGGCCGCGGCCGTCGACCAGGTCAAGGAGGCGGTGCTGATTGTCGATGATCAGGGCATCATCGAATATGCCAACGTCGCCTTGGGCGAGATGACCGGCTACAGCCGGGGCGAATGCGGCGGCCAACCGGCGCGAATGCTGTGGGCCAGGGAGCAGGATGCCCATTTTGATCAAAAATTTGAAGATGTGGTCAAGCTGGGCGAGGTGTGGCGCGGCCGGATCGTCAATCAGCGCAAGGACGGCAGCCTCTTTGTTGCGGCCGCCACTGTCTCGCCGGTGCGGGATACCATGGGCGCCATCACCCACTATGTCCTGGTGCAGCGCGACATCACCCATGAAGTGGAGATCGATGCCCGCATGCGCCAGGCCCAGAAGATGGAGGCCATCGGCACCCTGGCCGGCGGCATTGCCCACGATTTCAACAATATCCTCGGCGGCATCATCGGCTTCACCGACATGGCCCTGTTGCAGTGCGCGCCGGGAACGGAACTGCACAGCAATCTCCTCCACATCCGTCAGGGCGGCAAGCGCGCCGCCGACCTGGTTCAGCAGATCCTGACCTTCAGCCGCCAGTCCGCCGAGGAGAAGTCCCCGGTGGTGGTGGCGGCCCTGATCCAGGAAAGCCTCAAGCTGATGCGGGCCACCCTGCCGGCCACCATCGACATCAAGCAGGAACTGTGGGAGAACACGGCCAAGGTCATGGCCGCGCCGGTGCAGATCCAGCAGATCGTCATGAATCTCTGCGCCAACGCCTTTTACTCGATGAAGGAGAAAGGCGGCCGCCTGACTCTTCGTCTCAGACGAAAACGCGCGGCCGAACTGGGCAAGACGGGCGACCACGAGGCCGGCGACTGGCTCGCCCTGGTGGTGGAGGATACCGGCCAGGGCATGGAGAACGAAACCCTGCAACGGATTTTCACGCCGTTCTTCACCACCAAGAAACCCGGCGAGGGCACGGGCATGGGCCTGAGCGTGGTCCATGGCATTGTCCGCGATCTCGGCGGCGAGATCACGGTCCGGTCGCAGCCGGAAGAAGGGACCGTATTTACCGTCCTGCTGCCCCTGGTGGATCAGGAGCCCCACGGGGAGCTGCTGAGCGGCGAGGGCCCGCTGCTCACCGGCACGGAACATGTCCTGGTGGTGGATGATGAAAAGGAGATCCGCGAAACCTGTCGGATGATGCTCGGCCACCTGGGGTATGCGGTGACCACCTCCGGTTCGCCGCTGGAGGTGCTGGCCCTGCTCGATCGAGCCCAACCGCCGGTGGATCTGGTGATCACCGACCAGACCATGCCGAAAATGACCGGCCTGGACCTGACCGAGGAAATACGGCGACTCCATCCGGAGATACCGGTCATCCTCTGCACCGGGTATTCCGATCGGCTCAATTATGACATCGCCCGCGAGGCCGGCGCCTGCGATCTGCTGATGAAGCCGGTCGATCTGCGCGGATTGAGCGCGGCGGTACGCTCGGCGCTCGACATGAGCAACTGACAGCGGGTTGCCGCCCATCCGTTCCTCCTGGAACTTTTTCCGGGAAAAGCTATTGTTTTTCCCGTATTGCGGCTATGATGCCCCATGAATCCTTCTATCCCGACTCTTTTCCAACAGAACCGTTCCAATCATGCATAAAGGCATCTTTCTCGGCCTGACAACGGCCGATATAGTTTATTACGTTCCCCATCACCTGCACAGAAATCAGAAACTGAGAGCCGAGCGGCAGTTCTCCTTTGCCGGCGGGCCGGCCGCCAATGCCGCCGTCGCCTTTGCCGCCTTCGGCAACGAGGCTTCGCTGGTGACCGGCCTGGGCCAGCACCCCCTGGCCTACACGGCCCGCTACGATATCCTCGAACACAAGGTGCACCTGATCGATTGTACCGACCAGCCCAAACGGCCGCCGATCCTGGCCTCGATCATGGTGGATCTGTCCAACGGCGACCGCAGCGTGGTCTACTCCAACACCGATCTGCGCAAACTGCGGCACGAAGCGGTCAACGAAACGCTGCTCGAATATGCCGATATTCTCATGCTCGACGGCTACTATCTGCCCCAGGCGATTCAACTGGCCACATGGGCCAAGCCGTTGCGCATCCCGGTGGTGCTCGACGGCGGCAGTTGGAAGGAGGGGCTGGACAAGCTGTTGCCCCTGGTTGATTATGCGGTGTGCTCCAACAATTTTTTCCCACCGGGCGTGAGCGATGCCGCAGGGGTCATCCGCCGGCTGGGCGAGCTCGGCATTCGCCACATTGCCATCACCCGTGACGGCGACCCGATCCTCGCCCACACCCAGGGCGCGACCAGCGAGGTACCGGTGATGCCGATCCACCCCATGGATACCCTGGGAGCGGGCGACATCTTCCACGGCGCCTTCTGCCATTACATCCTGGAAAACGATTTTCTCCTCAGCCTGGAGCGGGCCGGCGAGGTGGCCAGTTTTTCCTGCACCTCGCTGGGCACCCGGGCCTGGATCGAGCAGGAAAAATTCGTCTAGTAGCGGCCGGCCTCCCCCTCCTAGCGCAGACGAAAGGGGATCTGGCAATAATCGATGCCGCGCTTGGGGATGATGCCATGCTGCTCGAGGAACATCTTGAGCGAATTCATGGAAATATTGATGTTGGCCGTTGGCCCGAGAAACAGATGGTCCATGGCCAGCGGCCTGTCGTCCAGGCCGATGTCGAACTCGATGTACGGCACCAGCATGGCATGGCCCTCGCGAAAGAGGATCGGGGCCTCGGCGGTGTTGGCGACCACCGGCGAGACGATCCGCCACTCCTTTTCCTCCCGGAAGGACGGGTGCTTGAGAATGGCGGCGATGCGCAGCAGATCGGTTTCCATGGAGGCAAAGGCCTCGCGGTAGAGCGCCGATCGTTCAACCGCCGAGCGCTCGCCACTGGCCTGATCGGCGGCCAGGGTTTCCACCGCGTCGACCACCTGGCGGATGAGCATCCGCTGCCGTGCCGGTTCATAGATGCACTTGCCGATCATGAACCCCTGCCGCCGGGCGCATTGGAGGATGTAGTCCGGGCAGAACCCCAGGCTCACCCCCTTGCCGGGCGAACTATAGCCCCGCCACTGGCTGAGCAGGTTGCCGTGGGAACGGAACGAGGCGCCAAACAGCATGTGGCCGTTGGTGATCCGATAGGAGACCCAATCGGCGAACTGCGACAGCAGGGTCGTGTTGGCCTGGCCGCTGTCGATCCGTTCGCGCACCTCGGCGTTGATCAGATCCGCGGTGTGCCGCAGTTCGGCGGAGTCGTTCATGTAGCGGATATCGCTGGCCCACAGGGCACGGCTGCGGACAATGCCGAGCAGACCGCTGAAGGTGGTGTAATGGTACAGGGTGCCGAGGGGAATGTCGGCATACAGTTCTCGGGTTAAGGCTTCGATTTCCTTCATTTGCCGTTCTTCTTCTGTCGTGGCCGAGGCTTCCGTCCCTGCCGAAAATCCAGATCATTGTTGAGGTTTACGCCCTTTTCTGGTACAAAAAGGCCTTCCGATCACTCAGGTGCGCCTTTCCATCCAACCGTCGGCCCGTCTTTCTCCCTGCCGACCGGACGGCGCGCCTGTGGCGGCTATTTCGACGTTGTTCGTATCGCTGTGACACCCTGAAGAGCGCCACGGCTTCCTGTTTCCTTCACCCTGGTACCATATCCGATGTATAGAAATTTCAAAATAGTCCCCAATATCATTTTTGGCCGCGGCTGCTTCAACCAGCTTGGCGACATCCTCAAACCCAAACGGACGGATGCCGATGCCTACATGGTGTTCGTCCTCGACGACGTGTTCAAGGGCCGCGCCCTGGAAGGACGGCTGCCGATGGAAAAGGGCGACCTGCTGCTCTTGGTCAACGTCGATGACGAACCCAAGACCAAATACATCGACCAACTGGTCGACCAAGTGCGGGCCTACAGTCCGCGCAAGCCCGACGGCATCATTGGCCTGGGCGGCGGCGCCACCATGGACATCGCCAAGGCGGTCTCGCTGATGCTCAACAACCCAGGCTCGGCCGCCGACTACCAGGGCTGGGATCTGATCAAGCATCCGGCGGTCTACCATGTGGCCGTGCCCACCCTGGCCGGCACCGGCGCCGAGATCTCGCGCACCACCGTGCTCACCGGGCCGGAGAAAAAGCTGGGCATCAACTCCGACTACACCCTCTACGACCAGATCGTGCTCGATCCGGAGCTGCTGGCCGGAGTGCCCAAGGACCAGTGGTTCTACACCGGCATGGACTGCTACATCCACGATGTCGAGTCCCTCAACGGCACCTACCTCAACGAGTTCAGCCGCGCCTACGGCGAGAAGTCGATCGATCTGTGCCGCCAGGTCTTCCTTGAGGAGCATCCGGACAAGGACGACAAGCTGATGATGGCCTCCTATTTCGGCGGCATGAGCATCGCCTATTCACAGGTGGGCGCCTGCCATGCCCTGTCCTACGGGCTGTCGTTCGTGCTCGGTACCCATCACGGCATCGGCTGCTGCATCACCTTCGACTACCTGGAGGATGTCTATCCGGAGGGGGTCAAGGAATTCCGCCGGATGATGGAAAAGCACGACATCCACCTGCCGCGCAACCTGACCAAAAATCTCGACGACAAGGCCCTCGACACCATGGCCAATGTGGCCCTGGGCCTGGCGCCCTTGTGGGAGAACTGCTTCGGTAAGGACTGGAAGAACGTCATGACCAAGGAGCGGGTGCTCGAACTGTTCCGCAAGATGTAACAGCGCCGCTCCTGTTTGGGTTGGTTGACGGCCCACACGAAACGGCCCCGCGCCTCTCGCCCCTCACGGGTATCGAGGCGCGGGGCCGTTTGCGTTTGCCGTGGTTGACGGGGGAAGCAGACTGTCGCCCTGCCGCAGCAGGGCATCAAAGCGCTCGGCCGGGACCGGCGGACTGGCCAGATAGCCCTGAATCAGCATGGGACCCATGCCCTGCAGGAAACCCAACTGCTCCGTGGTTTCCACCCCTTCGGCGACAATGGCCAGATGCAGGGTTTGGGCCAGGGAAACGATGGCCTCGACAATGGCCCGGCTGTCGGCGTCGCTTTCAATGTCGCGGATGAACGAACGGTCGATCTTGAGCCCGTCCAGAGGCAGGCGCTTCAAATAGGCCAGCGAGGAATAGCCGGTGCCAAAATCGTCCAGGTAGAACTTGCCGCCAATGTCCCGCAACGCCCCGAGGATATGCTGGGCCCGGTCGATCTCCTTCATCAGCAACGACTCGGTGATTTCAAAATAGAGCCGGCCCGGTTCCAGCCCGGTGTCCGCCAGCACCGCCAGGTAGAGTTTGACCAGCTCCTGGTCGGTGAACTGGCGGGACGACAGGTTGATCGACAAGCCCAACCGATACCCCGCATCCTGCCACGCTCTGGCCCGGCCGGCGGCGGTGCGCAGCACCCATTCGCCCAAGGGAAGGATCAGTCCCGATTCCTCGGCCAGGGGGATGAATTCGCCCGGCGCGATCAGCTCGCCTTCGTGCCGCCAGCGTACCAAGGCCTCGGCGCCGTGGATCTTGCCGGACCCGCTGCTCACCACCGGCTGAAAATGCAGTTCCAGCTCCCCTTGTTCAATGCCCCGGCGCAGCTTCGATTCCAGGGAAATGCGGCGATGGGCCTGGGCATCCAATTCGGGGGTGAAAAACTGGTAATTGTTCCGGCCGAGCTGTTTGGCCCGGTACATCGCCATGTCGGCATTCTTGATCAGCGTGTCGGCGTCGGTGCCGTCGTCGGGCGCGATGGTCACTCCGATACTCGCGCCGATGAAATATTCAATATCCTGATGGTGAAACGGTTGCCGCAGACTGTTCAGCAGGCGCAGGGCAACAAGACCGACGTCATCGACGCTGTCGACCTCCGGCAACAGAATGAGGAATTCGTCGCCTCCCTGGCGCGCCAGGGTATCGCCGATCCGCAGCTGCTCCTTGAGCCGCCTGGACAGTTCCACCAGCAGGTTGTCGCCGGCCACATGGCCAAACCCGTCATTGATGTTTTTAAAATGGTCGAGGTCGAGAAACAGCAGGGCCGCCTTGACGCTCTTGCGCTTCATTCGAGCCAACGCCATCGCCAACCGGTCATTGAGCAGCACCCGGTTGGGCAGATTGGTGAGGGCGTCGTGCTGGGCCTGATGTTCCAGAGCCTCCTGCTGCCGCTTTAATTCGGTGATGTCGTGAAACAGGCCAATGTAGTGGGTGACCCTGCCCAGCGGATTGCGGATGGCGCTGATGGTCAGCCATTCCGGATAGACCTCGCCGTTCTTGCGCCGGTTCCAGAGCTCGCCGGCCCATTGCCCCTCCCTGGCCAACTGGTTCCACATGGCCTGGTAGAATGCGGGCAAATGCTTGTCCGACTTGAGCATTCTCGGATTCTGGCCGATCGCCTCCGCCGGTCCATACCCGGTGATCACGGTAAAAGCCGGGTTCACCTGCAAAATGGTGGCGTCGGCATCGGTGACCACGATCCCTTCAATGGAGTTGTCAAACACCTTGGCCGCGAAGACCAGTTCCTCCTCGGCCTGTTTGCGTTTGGTGATGTCCCGGATCACGGCAAGGTTGTGACGGCGCTCCTGGTCGCCGCTCCAGAGCGGAGAAACCGATATCAACACCCACACGATGGAGCCGTTCTTGTGGATGTAGCGTTTTTCCACGGTGAACTCGGGAATCCTGCCGGCCACCAAGTCCCGCCGCTGCTGCCGATCGAGCAGAATATCCTCCGGATAGGTAATGTCGCGGAAAGATCGCTCCAGCATCTCTTGCTCGCTGTAGCCAACAATGTCGCAGTATTTGCGATTGATCCTGAGGAAACGGCCTGTCCGAGCGTCGACCTGGGCCACGCCGACGCTGGCCAGCTCGAAAAAGGCGCGGAAACTGCGCTCGCTGGCGGCCAGGGCCGCGGTCCGTTTTTGCACCTCGTGCGCCAGCCGGGCATTGAAGAACAACAGCAAGACGCCAACCCCCATGCCCGCCAGCAGCACCCCGGCCAAAACATAGAGGGCCAGCCGGATCAGGCGCTGTCTACCAAAGGCCAACTGTTCCTGGATTTGGGGATAGAGAAAGCCATCAAGGCTGTAGCCGGGCGGCATCATGCCCAATTGCGCGTAGGTATCGGCGATAAGCCGCCACCGTTCCGGATTCATATAGCCGATCCCAAAGAGTTCGGGCTGAATCAAGGACCGGATCATGTTGGCCTCGAACAGCAGGTGCTCCACGGTCTTTTCCCGTGAATACCGATCGACGATCAGTTGCGCCATTTCTTCCGGATGGGCCATCGCATACTGCCACCCCCGCTGCACCGCCCGGAAAAAGGCCTCGGTTCGCTTGGGATGCGCCCTCAGTTCAGCCTCGGTGGTCACCAGGCAATCGCCGTAAAAATCGATCCCGTATTGCATGGGTTTGAGGAGCGCGGGTTCTACGCCCCGTTGTCGCAGCAGATAGGGTTCGTTGGTCAGATAGCCGGTCTGCGCGTCCACCCTGCCCGAAATCAGATCATCCAGGTCCCAACTGTGAGTCACGATGGTCAGTGTTTCCAGCGGCACGCCGCTGTTGATCAGCATGGCCTGATTTTCCGGATCGGAATCGGCGGTCAACATCAGCCGTTTTCCTTTCAGGTCCTGCGGGGTCGTGAGGCCGGCCTCTTTTTTGGTCATGATGACCGTGCCCGAATGCTGAAAGATGGCTCCAAGCACCACCAGGGGACGGCCCTGCTGACGTTCGATCAGAACAGCCGGCGACATCACCGCATACTGCACCTGACCGGAAAGGAGCAGGTCGGAGGGCTTCAGGCCGGGCTTGGCCGGCAGCAGTTCGACCTCCAGCCCCGCCTCGCGGAAATAGCCCTGGGCGACCGCCGCGTAGTAGCCGGCGAATTGAAACTGATGCGTCCACTTCAGCTGCAGGCGCACGCTTTCCAGGGGGCGTTCCCCGGCGCGGACGGGTGCCTGCGAAACAACGAGGGACAGAAAAAGAAACAGCAGCATACCGATCAAGCGGCGTGCGGCATGCCGGAAGCACACGCGGAATGCCTGGAGGCGCCATGCCATGGAATGCGGTACCGCTGGAAGGGCTGAAAACACGACGGTATACCTCCAGTCATGAATGGGTAAACAGATGCTGGAGCAATGGTAGCAACACGCTTACGCGAACTCAAGGCGAAAGGCGGCGCAGCCTTTCTTTGTCGTGCGCCGGGAAGAGGGGAGCGGTACCGCAGGGAGGGAACCAGCGCTGTCGGCCGGGCCCCATTGCCGTGGCGCCACCGCACGTTTGGGCGGCGCCACGGCAATTTTTCGATCAGACCTTGAATCGGCCGACAAGGTCCTGCAGTTTATTGGAAAGGTCCGACAACTCCACGGCACGTTCGTTGATCTTGCCGATGGAGGCGGAGGCTTCCTGGACCGACTGATTGACGCCGGTGATCTCGCTGGTGATCGAACCAATGACCACCGACCCCTGGCTGACGTTATGATTGACCTCCTGGATGCCTGCCGAGGTCTGGGAAATGTTATCGGCAATCTCCTGGGTCATGCCGGCCTGCCCCTCGACATCCTCGGCGATCGACGCCACATTTTCGCTGACATTCTTGAAAATATCCAGGATCTGTCCCACCTCGGAAACCGTTTCATCGGTCGAGGTCTGAATGTTTTCAATCTGTTGCTGCACCAGTTGCGTGGCCTCGGCGGTCTGCTTGGCCAGATCCTTGACCTCGGAGGCAACAACCGCAAAGCCCTTTCCGGCCTCGCCGGCGCGGGCTGCCTCAATGGTGGCGTTCAAGGCCAACAGGTTGATCTGATCTGAAATATCGGAAATCACTTCCGTGACCTTGCTGATTTCCGAGGCGCTTTGCCCGAGATTGCCCAGCTTTTCCGACACCTCGCCTGCCTTGAGGACGGCGGACTCGGATATGGTTCGCGACTCCTCGGTTTTCTTGGCAATTTCCCGCACGGTCAGGGTCAGGTTTTCGGTGGATGCGGAGACCATGTTGACATTGGTGGCGGCCTGTTCACAGGCCGAAGCGACCCCGCTCATGGTGACATCCATTTCCTCGGTGCTGGTGGCCACCGATCGGGAGCGTTCGGCCATGGACTCCGCGCCCTCCTTCATTTGCCGGGCGATGCCCGAAAGCGAGGCGGACGCGGTGTTGAGCGAACCGGCGTCATCCACGATCTGTCTAATCAGTTCCTGCAGTTTGTCCATGAACAGGTTGAACCAGGTCGCCATTTCGCCGACCTCGTCATTGGCCTTGATATCCAGACGCTTGGTCAAATCCCCTTCACCCTCGGCGATGTCCTTGAGCATGTCGACCGTTCCCCGGATGGGCCGGACAACGCCTCCCGCAGCATACCACAAGAGGGCGATGGCGAGCACGCTGGTCGCCGCGCCGGCACCGATCAGCATCGAGGTGCTTGTCCGGCCGGCGGCCGACAACTCCTTGTCCAGGGCGATGGCATCGGCCAGCACCGTTTCCTGCTTGACCCGGATCATGACCGACCAGGGCTTGCCGGTCCGGCCCAGGGTGATGGGGGCGAACACTTCAAATTGCTGGTTTTTCTGGTTGAGCGCGGCGACGCTGTTGCCTGCCTGGATGTCGCGCAGATTCTGCTCCCATCCCTCGGTAATGACATTGTTCAACGGGCTGCCGATCAGATCCGGCTTTTCGCTATGGGCGACGATCAGCCCCATGTTGCTGACAATAATGATCTCCCCTTGACCATCAAACAGTTCCCGGTCGACATTCTTGGCCAATTCCTGAACGAAATTGAGGTTATAATCGGTTCCGGCCACGCCATAGAATTTCTTGTCCACCAGAATCGGCACCGACAGGGTGGTCAGCCACACCTGCTTGCCCTGGACAATGTACGGAAAAGGGTCGAGCACGCTCTCGGTATGATTTTCGCTGGGATTGATGTACCAGCCGCCCTTGAGCACACCGTTGGGATGTCGATCCCTGGTATCGTATTCCACCAGGGGCTGCACGGCGATATTCCCCTTTTCGTCCCGGTTCCAATAGGGGGTGAAACGGCCGGTCTGCTGGTTGTTGCCGTCTTTACCGGTGGCAAACTCGGCATCCCTGCCATCCAGCGCATTGGGCTCCCAACAGGAGTAGGTGCCGTTGAAATTGGGATTATTCTTTAATACCTTGAGCAAAATGCCGTTGATCTGCTCCCGGCCGAGTTCCAACCCGCCGTTGTCCTTGGATTTGGCCAGCATGAACACATCGGCCATGGTGCGGGCCGCATCCAGGGCCACGTAAAATTCGGCCTGAATCTTGCCGCCATAGTCGCGCGCCAAATTTTTCAAGCCATCCAGGGACCTGGTTTCGATCAGCTTGGACACCCGGGTATTGACCAGTTGCTGATTCGAGCGGGCCGTGTAAAGACTGTAGCCTACGAGCACCGCCGAGGAAACAATCAGGCAGACTCCGGCAATGCCAGCTATTTTCGTGCGTACAGATGTAATGTTCATTCTCTCCCCCCTTATTGTGTATATCTGGTGATTGCACGGTCCAAAAACGTACAGCCGTATCACGTCCAAGTTATTGCGCCGGCGCCAATATTCCCGGAGCAGCACCCTTGACCTTATGGACGAGTGCCCCACCCTTTGCCTGGCATGGGGCGGCAATGACCATTTAGCAATTCACATGCCTAATTTTACGTTGTCCAATCAACGTGTTACAAGAATGAAAATTATCGAGCCGGGTCATTTTGACCCGGCTCAATGGCAAAAAGAAAGCGAAAGAATGCGCATGCGCATCAAAATCACAATAAAATCAAACAGATTCAAGAAAGAGCAAACCAAGTGTCACATCGTCTCCGAAAGGATTGCCCGGGACAATTTGTCCCACAAAGTGCCACCTCCGGCCGGGTACCCAATCCGCCCAATGCTGTGTTCGGCATGCGTTCCTGCCACATCGCCCACCAGGAGGTGACAACGGGGCAATCATCGACAGCGCTGGGCAAAATTCTCTTTTGCCGGGGCAAGAGGTTGTTGCATAACGGATGGAGGGCGTATAGTTTTCGCTGAACACGCCAGGTCGTTGTGACCCTGAAAAAAACGGCGAACCGCTTTCCAGCAGCCCAGTCCCAACTCTTTCTTCTGCGGGGCGATATGAACGATACGGCTTTTCTCCAGCTGCCGAACTGGCTGCGGGACATTCTCCACGACCCCTTCCGCAGAACCCTCTTCCTCGGCCTGATCCTGCTCGGACTCTGGCTTGCCTGGTCCGAGAGTACGGGGCAACGACACCTTGCGCCCCAGGAGCGGCAAATCGCCTTCTTTTTCCATCCCCAATGCCCCCATTGCCGCGCGCAGAAGGCTTTTATCCCCTATCTCCAGGCCAAATACCCCGAACTCTCCTGGACATCGTATGACACCTCCAAGCCGGAAAACGTCCGCCTGCTGGCCGAGTTCATGGCCCGCAGCGACCCACCGGCCAGGGGCAGCGGCGTCCCCATGACCTTCATCGGCCCCTATGCGATCGAAGGATTCGATGCCCCGGAGACCACCGGCGTGCGGCTTGAGCAGGCCATCCGGGCGGTGCTGCACAACGATCCCACTCTGTTTGTGGAACAGAATGATCGCGGCGACAGTCGGAAGACCGTCACCCTGCCGCTCTTGGGCACAATCCGCCTGGCCGAGTATTCGCTGCCCGCCCTGGCGATGCTCCTCGGCCTCGTCGATGGGTTCAACCCCTGCGCCATGTGGGTTTTGGTCTATCTGATCACCCTGATCGTCAGTCTCGGCGACCGCCGCAAGATCTGGCTCCTGGTCGGCACCTTTGTGGCCAGTTCGGGGATCCTCTACTTTCTCTTCATGACCGCCTGGCTCAATGTCTTCCTCTTTCTCGGCTACCTGCGCATTCTGACGCTGATCATCGGCCTCGGCGCCCTGGGGGCGGGCATCCTCAATATCCGCGAATATGTGCACACCAGGGGGCAGCTCACCTGTGCCGTCGGCGATACCGCCGCCCGGAAACGGACCATGCACCGGATCGATCGGATCGTCGATGCGCCGCTGACTTTTTTCACCGTCTTCAGCATCATCGTCCTGGCCTTCATCGTCAACTCGATCGAGTTTGCCTGTTCGGCGGCCCTGCCGGCCATTTTCACCCATACCCTGGCCCTGCGCCATCTACCAACCATTGAATACTACGGCTATATTCTGCTCTATGATTTCTTCTTCATGCTTGATGACCTGCTCATTTTCAGCCTGGCGGTCCTGGCCCTGGATACCAGCATCGGCCAACGCTACGCCGGTCATTGCCGGATTGTCGGCGGGGCGGTGCTGATCGTGTTGGGGTGCGTGATGGCCTTTCGGCCGGAATGGTTGCGTTAGGAAGGAAGACGCAGGGACGATTCGAACGCACCTGGCGGGGGCGGGGGGCAGGTTTCCCTGCTTTCCGAGGCGATCGCCGTCCTGATTGAGGAAAGAAGCGGACTGAAGAGGCCGTGAGCCCTGGTTACCGTGGCCGCATGCCCAGCAGCACCTTCTCGGCGGTGATCGGCAGATGCCGGCAGCGGACACCGGTGGCATTGGCGATGGCGTGAGCGATGGCCGGCGCCGGCGGGTTGCAGCCGATCTCGCCGATGGACTTGGCGCCGAAAGGACCGGTGGGCTCGAAACTCTCGATGCATTCGACCCGCAGGCCCTGGATATCCAGCCGGCTGGGAATCTTGTAGTCCAAAAACGAGTCAGTTGCCAGCCGCCCTTGGGCAGTATGGCGCACCTCCTCGAACAGCGCCAGGCCAATCCCCATGGCCGCCCCGCCCTCCACCTGGATGCGAGCCAGGTTACGGTTGAGCACCGTGCCGCAGTCCGCCACAGCCACATAGTCCAGCAGTTGGACCTCGCCGGTCTGCAGATCCACCTCCACCTCGGCAAACCCGGCAACAAAGGGCGGCGGCGAGGTCTGGCCGCCGTAGGTTCCCTTGGCCACCAGCTGGTCCTGGCCGGAGAACGAGGCCAGGGTGCGCGCCAGCTCGGCCAAGGTGAGGGTCTGGCCGGCGGCCATGGAAAAGATGCCGGCCGCATAGCCGACCGCCTCTGCGTCAACCCCGAACAGGCGGGCGACAGCAGCCCGCATCTGGCGGCGCATATCGTCTGCCGCGATCAGGGTCGCTCTGCCGGTGACATGCGTGCAGCTGGAGGCATAGGCCCCGCAATCGTACGGCAGGGTGTCGAGATCAAAGCTGCAGACCACGATCTGTTCCATGCCCACCTCCAGCCGTTCGGCAGCGATCTGACAGAGCACGGTGTCCGAGCCCTGGCCAATATCCGCGGCGGCGTGGCTGAGGGTGAAGAAGCCGTCTTCGTTGAGTTTCAGGATGACCGAACCGGTGTCGACTCCGGCAATGCCCGAACCCTGCATGGTCACGGCCATGCCATAGCCGCGCACCCGGCTGCCGTCGATCCGCACCCGGGGATACTTGCCGGCCCAGCCGATCAGTTCCCTGCCGCGCTCAATACACTGGTGCAGTCGACTGCTGCGCAGCACCGCGGGCGCGCCGGGTGTTGAGCCCGAGAGTTGCGGATGGGACTGGCTCTCGGCAATGAGGTTTTTCAGCCGCAGCTCGGCCGGGTCCATGGCCAGGGTGTCGGCCAACTCATTGATGGCCGATTCCAGGGCGAAGGTGCCCTGAGGCGCGCCATAGCCGCGCAGGGCTCCGGCCGGCATCTTGTTGGTGTAGACGACGTGACCATGGTAGCGGCAGGCCCGGGCCTTGCTGTACAGCGGCAGGGTCTTCTGGGCGACGGCCGCAAACACGGTGAAGGCATGCTCGCCGTAGGCGCCGGTATCGGAGAGGCAGTGGATGTCCACGGCTCGGAGGTTGCCTTGCCGGTCGGCGCCCAGGCGCACGGTCAGACGCATGGCATGGCGACTGGTGGTGCAACCGAAAGTCTCCTCGCGGCTGTAGACGATCCGGGCCGGCTGGCCGGTCTTGAGGGTGACCAGGGCCGGATACATCTCCACCGAGGCGGTCTGCTTGCCGCCGAATCCGCCGCCCACCCGGGGCTTGAGCACCTTGATCCGGCTGGCCGGCAGGCCGAGCGCACGGGCAAGATGGCGCCGGACATGAAAGGGGATCTGGGTGGAACTCATCACCTGCAGCCGGCCGTGGACATCCAGGCAGGTGGTGGCCCGGTGGGTCTCCATCATGGCGTGCGCCTGGGCCTGGGTGGTGTAGGTCCGCTCGATCACCACCTCGCTCCCGGCCAGTTCGGCCTCGACATCGCCCAGGCCGGTGGCATAGCTGGCGGCGATGTTGCGGGCAGCATCGGTACCGATATGCCCATGGGTGAAGGGCTGATGGTCGTGCACCCGGTGCTCGTTATCGATCGCCGTTTCTGGATCGAGCACCGGCTCCAGTACTTCGTAGTCCACCTGGATTTGCTCCAGGGCCCGGAGCGCAGTCGCCTCGTTCACAGCAGCAACAATGGCCACGGCATCGCCCACATACCGCACCCACTCATCGAGGATGCGGCGGTCATAGGGCGAGGGTTCGGGAAAGGATTGGCCGGCCAGGGTGAAGCGGGTTTCGGGTACGTCCTTGTGGGTGAGCACGCAGGCCACCCCGGGCAGGGTCAGGGCTGCAGCGGCGTCGATGGCCAGGATGCGGGCCGAGGCGTGCGGGCTGTGCAGAATCTTGACGATCAGTGCCTGGTTGTTGCCATCGAGGTCGCTGGTGTAGACCGGCTTGCCGGTGACCATCGCCATGCCGTCGAGTTTGGGAACCGCTGTGCCGATGATGCGCATCATTCCCCCTCCAAAAAATGCTTGATGGCCCGCAGCTGTCCCTGGTAGCCGGAGCAGCGGCAGAGGTTGCCGGCCAGGTAGTGGTTGATGGCCTCCTCGGTCGGGTGGATTAGCTCGCGCTTCATGGCGAGCACGGTCATGGTCAGGCCGGGAGCGCAGAAGCCACACTGCTCCGCCCCTTGAGCCACCAGGCAACGGGCAAACTGTTCCGCCTCGTCTTGGACCCCTTCGAGGGTGGTGATCTCCCGGTTGCCGGTGCGCGCGGTCAGGGTGCAGCAGGCGAGCACCGGCCGGCCGTCGATCCAGACGGTGCACAGGCCGCAGGAGCCGGTGTCGCAGCCTTGCTTGACGCTGAGATAGCCGTAGCGGCGCAGAGTCTCCGCCAAAAACTCGCCAGGGGGAAAATCAAGGGTCACCACACGACCGTTGATCCATGTTTCAAGCTGCATGCAGCACCTCCGTCAACGCCCGTTCGACAAGCACCGGACAGATGGCCCGCCGATAGGCACCGCTGGCCCGGGCGTTGTCGCCAAAGGCGAGCTCTTCGGCAACCAGCCGCCCGGCCTCGATCGCCGTCCTGCGATCCAGGCCATGCTGGTTGAGAGAGGCCTCGGCCAGGACTGCGCGCATGGCCCGCCCCGGGCGACTGCCGACCACCAGGCGAAAGCCGTCCGCGCATCGGGCCACGGCAACATTGAGCACGGCAAAATCGGTGGCCGATCGACGCACACTGGCAAAGGCAGCCAGCCGGCCGTCCCGGGGGAGCATGATTTTCTCGACGATGTCCGGCGCGCCCCTGGCGGCAAGATACTCGGACAAGGCGACCGGCCCCTGATGATGCAACTGCACCGTGGCATCCAGGGCCACCAGGGCGGTGAGCGGGTCGGAGAAGGGATAGCGACCGGCCACGGTGCCGCCAATGGTGACGCAACCACGCAGCTGCACCCCGACGATCGCCCTCAGTGCCCGGGGCAGCACTCCGCCCCACAGGCTGCCGGTGAGCGGATGGGTCTCGATGGTCCGCAGCGTGGTCATGGCCCCGATCTCGACCGTGCCGGCGGACTCGGCAATGCCCTCAAGAGGGAGTTGCGACAGATCGATGGCCGTGCGGATCCTGCGCCTTCCCAGACGCAGATAGCCGCAGCCGCCGAGCACCACACTGCCAGGCACCGAGGTCAGAGTGTCATACGCCTCGGCAAGACTGGAAGCGCGGAGATAGTTGTCGATGCGCAGCATAGGCGTGTACTCCCCTGTGATGGAGGTTGGCTCAGGTCAGGCCATTGGCGTGCAGCAACCTGTGTTCCCTCAGCAATGTCCGCAGCAGTCGGGTCAGAACCGGCCAGGGCTCACCAGGAGCCTAGAGTATAAAATTTTCGCCCGTAATGTGCAGCAACGATCATCAAGAAGCGAACCACCCGCACATTTTGCTCCGAACAGCCGAAGGTTCCATGCTCCATCACGCTTCGCCCCTCACCCTCATCCCCGATGAGCATTCTCGTCAGACGCGATCTGCCCGAGATAATACCCGTAATCGCCCTCGAAAACGCGCATCTGGCCGTGGTCGATCTCAAAGACCCGGTTGACCAGGGCGCGGAGGAAGTGGCGGTCGTGGCTGACCATGATCAGGGTGCCGGTGAACTGCAGCAGGGCCTCAAGCAGCACCTCGCGCGACTGGATGTCAAGGTGGTTGGTCGGCTCGTCAAGGATGAGAAAGTTGAGCGGCCGGGCCAGCAGCATGGCCAGCACCACCCGGCTCTTTTCACCGCCGGAGAGGAGTTTGATCCGTTTGTCGACGTCGTCGCCCTGGAAGAGGAAGGCGGCGCAGAGATTGCGCACCACGCCGATGTTGGCCTGGGGCATAGCCGCCTGCACGGTTTCGGCCACCGTCCGGTCGCCGTCGAGCAGATCCATGGAATGCTGGCTGAAATAGCCCACCGACACATTGGCTCCGAGGGTGGCGGCGCCGGTGGTCGGTTCCACCTGCCCGGCCAGGACCTTGAGCAGGGTTGACTTGCCGGCACCGTTGCGGCCGGTGAGGGCGATTTTCTCCCGCCGCCGGATCATGCCGGAAATGCCGCTGAACACCGGGCGGGTAGTGCCGTCGGGCTGTCGCCAAACCTTGCCCAGGTTGTCCAGCCGGACCACGTCGTCGCCGCTGCGGGGCGGTTCGCTGAACTCGAAGCTGATGGTCCGCTGCTCCGGCGGCAGTTGGATGCGCTCGATCTTCTCCAGCTTCTTGATCCGCGACTGCACCTGGGCCGCATGGGAGACCCGGGCGCCGAAGCGGGCGATGAAGTCCTCCTCCTTGGCCAGCATCTCCTGCTGGCGCCGGTAGCTGGCCAGCAGCTGTTGGCGCCGGATCTCCCGTTCACGCAGGTAAAAATCATAGTTGCCGCTGTAGGTGGTCACGCTCTGGTGGGCCACTTCGATGATGCGGCCGACCACCCGGTTCATGAAGTCGCGATCGTGGCAGGTCATCAACAGCGCGCCCGTAAACTCGTTCACCAGCCACTCCTCCAGCCAGATGATCGATTCGACGTCGAGGTGGTTGGTCGGCTCGTCCAGAAGCAGGACATCCGGGTTGATGGTGAGAATACCGGCCAGGGCAATGCGCATCTTCCAGCCGCCACTGAACGACTCCACTGGAAAATGGTAGCGATCGGGACCGATGCCCAGCCCGGTGAGCACCGCCTGGGCCCGGTTCTCCAGGTCATAGCCGCCCCGGTGCTCGAACTCCTCGGTGGCGGTGCCGTAGCGCTCCAACAGAGCCGCCAGTGCGTCCTCGGCCATCGGCGTGGCCATGGCGGCCTCCATCTCGCGGATCTGTTCCCCGAGAGCGGTGATCGCGCCGGCGGCGGCCATGACCTCGGCCAGGGCCGAACGGCCGGACATCTCGCCCACCTCCTGGGAAAAATAGCCGATCACCGTCCGTTTGGCGCAGGAGATATCCCCCTTGTCCGGCTCTTCCTGGCCGGTGATCAGGCGAAAGAGCGTGGTCTTGCCGGCGCCGTTGGGACCGACCAGGCCGGTGCGGGTGGCGGGCAGAATCTGCAAGGCGGCGTCGTGAAACAGAACGCGGGCGCCGTGCTGCTTGGTGATGTTGGTCAGATGGATCATGGAAACTCACAGAAAAGGATACAATGCGGGCCGAGGGCTCAGAGGGCCAGGGACTGGTGAACGCAAAAAAGGGCCGCACCATAGTCGGGATCGAAGGCGGGCGCAAGGGCCGCGTCTTCCGTTTCCAGCGTCAAGACCCGGCAGGAACGGAAAAGCGCAGCCGGTACGAACAGCGGCGGCACAGCGGTTCGACCAGCCATTGATGGCCCAACCCTTCGCGCATCCGCACGGCCCGGGGGCTGGCCAGGACCTCGTCCAGGGACTGCGCGAAGATGTTGCCCAGGGCAAGCACGCCCTCGGCGTCGAGACAGCAGGGCACCACCGTGCCGTCGACCAGGATGGCGAGATGATCGCGCAGGCCGCGACAGTGCCCCAGGCGACCGAGGTCGGGGTCATCGGGACGGGGCCAGGTGAACGGTTCTTCGGGATTGAGAAAGACCCGGGGTGCCAGTGGAATGCCGCGTTCGCTCCGAAGTGCATCGGCGCGGAGGGGAGGATGACCGAAAGCAGAGGTCAGCCGCTGTAGCAGCCACGGGTTAACCTTCTTCGCCTGCGCCTCCCCTGTCCCCAGATTCCACAGCCGCAGACTGAGATAGAGGCCGGTGGTCCGGCTCGCCTCCTGGGCAAAATCGAGGACCCCGGCAAGATGGGCCTCCGCGCTCCTCCGTTCCAGATGCGCCAAGCCGTGGAGGGAAATATTGATCTGGCGCAGGGCAGGGCTGGCGAGCAGGGTCTGCCGATGACGGGCCAGCAAGGTGCCGTTGGTGGTCAGGTTGACACGAAACCCCTGTTCCTGGCAGAGGGCGAGCAGGCGGTCAAAATGAGGATGGAGCAACGGTTCGCCGAGTACGTGGAGATAGAGATAACGGGTGGCCCCTGCAAGCCGGTGCAGGACTTCGGCAAAGGCGGTCACCGCCATGGTCCCCTTGGCACGATCGCTGCGGGCGCAAAACGGGCAGGCCAGATTGCAGCGGTTGGTGATTTCGATGTAGATTTTTTTCAACGCGGTCACGGAAAAAGGAAAGTCACCACCAGAAATGGCCTCTGTGGTCGCTCAGATGAACCGCTGCATCAGGGCATCGCAGATCGGGTCAACGTTTTCCGGCGTGACCATCCACTGCTCGACATACCGTTGAGCCTGGTCACGCAGGGCGGGATCGAGGCGGTCATCCAACCGCCGGAACAGACCGGTGCGGCGGCCGATCTGGTACAGCACCTGTTCCTCCGGGTCCAGGGCGAGGAAGCGGTGGATCACCGCCAGCATCCGCTGCTGGTCATCCGGCAGGACGCCGTCGATCTCCTCGAACAGGTTGAGGATGTGGTCGCTCCTGATCCGGCTGGTGATGCCGGAGAGTGACTGCAGAAAGAGGAGCAACTCCTCGGCAGTCTCCCGGTCGCCCATCTTGGCGAACGTGCCGGTTGCCTGCTCGTGGGCCAGTTCCAGGCCCTCGGGCAGGGCCAGGGTACGCAGGCGGATGAAGTCCGGGTTGATCCGGTTCAGGGCCTCAGCGCTCTCCAGGGCATGCGGGCGAGAGAGCGCCCGCCCGCCGAGACCGGGCATATAGTATTCCGAAAGCTCGATGCCGGCCCCTTTGACCTTGCGGCCCGCACGCACATGGGTCTCACGGTTCGCGCCCTTGCGGACCCTGGCCAGGACCGCATCGCAGCCGGATTCCAGGCCGATGTGGATGCGGTTGAGCCCGGCGTCTGCGATGCGTGCCAGGTCGGCATCACGCATACGGGCAATGGTCTGCGAACGGGCGTAGGAGGTGATCCGCTCGATGGCGGGAAAGGCCTCGTTCAGATGCGCCAGTATGGCGACCAGATGATCGGGCTTGATGATCAGGCTGTTGGAGTCCTGGAGAAAGACCGACCGGCTGCCGGCCCTCATCCAGTGGCGGGCCGCGTGCAGGGCCATCTGCTCGCGCCAGTCCGCCCCCCTATCCAAGGAAGGCAGCGCTTGCCCTGTTCGCAGCAACTCGACGAAACGGCGCACCGTGTCGATATCGCGCAGCACATGGTCCACCGGCCGCTGGCTGAACGGCTCCCCCTTGTACAGACCGCAGAAGGTGCAGCGGTTCCAGGGACAGTTGCGCGTCACCCGAAGGAGCAGACTCCCACTCTCGCTGGGCGGCCGGATAGGCCCCTGTTCAAAGCCGAGGTACGGTTCAGGATCTGCATGGTGCAGTTCCCGCAATGGTCCATGGTCACAGGCACTCACCGCCTGAACACCCAGAAATCGGGGTGGAGCATGGCGAGAAAGGGAATCAGCTCAAGCCGGCCCACCACCATGTCGACGATAAAGATAAGCTTGGTCAGATCGGTGAGGTTCCCGAAGGTGCCCATCGGGCCAATGGCGCCATACCCTGGGCCGATATTGCCGATGGTCGCCGCCGTGCCGACGATACCGACGGCCGCATCGCCCTCGATGATGCTCACCAGCAGCGAGGAGAGGGTCATCAAGAAGATATAAAAGAGGAGAAAGCCGAGGATTTGGCGCTGGATATCGTCAGGCACGGTCACCCGGTCGATCTTGATCGGCAGCACCGCCTTGGGGTGCACGACCTGGGCGATCTCCCGTTTGAGGTATTTGAGCCCGAACAGGACCCGCACCACCTTGACGCCGCCGCCCGCCGAACCGGCGCAGCCGCCGATCAGCATCACGGTAAAGAGAATGGTCTGTGCCGGGACGGCCCAAAGTCCGAAATCCACCGAGGCAAAGCCGGTGGTGGTGATGATCGAGGCAATCTGGAAAAAACCGTCGCGCAGCCCGTCGTTGAAGGTGGCCGTGCCGCTGACCACCAGGGCCGCACAGAGCAGCAGCGACATCAGCACCACGATGGTCGCGTACAGGCGAAACTCCTCGTTGTGCAGCAATGCGCGGATTTTTCCCTGAAACAGTACCCGGTACTGGAGGGCGAAGTTGCCGCCTGCAAGAAACATGAACAGGGTGATGATCCAGGTGGCGCTGGCGCTCTGGTAGCCCATGATCGACTGGGGATGGGGAGAAAAACCGCCGGCCGCCAGGGTGGAGAAAGCGTTGCAGACCGCGTCGAACAGGGGCATGCCGGCAACGCGGAGCAGGATGACCTCAAGCACGGTCAGGAGGATATAGACCAGCCACAGGGCCTTGGCCGTATGGGTGATGCGCGGAGTGACTTTCTCCTCGGTGGGACCGGGGGCCTCGGCAAAGAACATCTGTCGCCCGGCCACAGCGAACTGGGGCAGGACGGCGACAAAAAGCACGATGATCCCCATGCCGCCCAGCCACTGACTGAGGCTGCGCCAGAAAAAGAAAGTTTTGGGATAGGGCGCGAAATCCTTGAGGATCGTGGCCCCGGTGGTGGTGAAGCCGGAGATCGATTCGAAGTAGGCGTCGATCGGCCCCAGGTCATAGAACAGATAGGGAATGCCGCCAATGGCTCCGGTGACCACCCAGGCCAGGGACACGATCAGCATTCCCTCGCTGCGTCTCAGTTCATCGAAATCGCGGGAAAACCCCCCCGCCATTGCAAAATCAGCCCCAAGGCCACGCTGACCCCGCAGGCCACGACAAAGGGAAGGATGGAACCGTATTCCCTCGCCAGCAGGGCCACGCTGATCGGGGTCAGCATGATGATGCCCAGGGCCACGAGGATGATGCCCAGGGGATTGAAAATCGACGCCAGTTTCATCGGGTGAAGACCGCCTTGATGGCCTCTGCGTCCTTGGCCATGGTGAAGATGATCAGCTGATCATCCGGCTGCAACGGGGTGTCGCCGTGGGGAAAGATGACGTTGCGTCCCCGCTTGACCACGCCGATGATTGCCCGCGCCGGCAGTTTAAAATCCCGCACCAGGGTTTCGGGAAAGGTTTCCGGCAGGGTCAGCCGCAGCACCTCGCCCTGCCCTCCCTCCACCAGGGCAAGAATATTGACGTCCTTGGCCTGCAGGCGGTTGAGCAGCTCCTTGAGGGCCGAATCCCGAGGCGAAACCACGACGTCGATGCCCACTCGCTCGAACAGGGTCGAGTTGCGCACATTACTCACCCGGGTGATGATGCGCTCGCAGCCCAATTGTTTCACCAACAGGGAACAGAGCAGGTTCTTCTCGTCGTTGTTGGTGACGCAGACCGTCACGTCGCTGTCGCCGATCGATTCGCCTTCCAGCAGTTCCAGGTCGGTCCCGTCACCCTGGAGGATCAGGCTGTCCTTGAGGTTATCGGCCAAAAAGATGCAACGGGCCCGATCGTGCTCGATCAGCTTGACCCGGATCCCGGCCTGTTCGAGCTTCTGTGCCAGCATGAAGCCAACGCTGCCGCCGCCAATCACGGAAGCCGTCTTGATCTTGCTGACATTCTGGAAGAACTGGGCCGCGAGCGTGTCCAGGGCCGGCCCAGTGCCCATGAAGACCACCTTGTCGTCGGTTTGGATGGTGGTCGAGCCATTGGGAATAAACAGGCTGTTGTTCCTGGTGATACCGACGATCAGCACATTCTGCGGGAAGGAGCAGTCCATGATCCGTGAACCGCGGATAATGGACTGTTCCTTGATGCGGTATTCAAACAGCTTGGCCTTGCCGCGGACAAAATACTCGACATCGATGGCATCGGGGACCATGATGATGCGGAAGATGTCCTGGGTCAGCAGCTGTTCGGGCCAGATGATGGTGTCGATGTCGTACCGGCTCTGATAGCGGTTCTGGGAGAGCGAGGCCAGGTTGCGATAGAGCTCCATCCGGCGAATGAAACAGATGGTTTCCGCCTCGGTGATCTTCTTGGCGGTCCAGCAGGCGACGATATTGGCTTCATCGATCAGGGAGCAGGCGATGAACAGTTCGGCCTTGGCGGCGTTGGCCCGTTCCAGGACCAGAACATCGGCGCCGTTGCCGGCCACGAAACTGATGTCCAGGTTGCTGAATTTTTCCGGCAGCCGATCCAGATCGTCGACAATGACGATATTGTGCTTACGGTACAGCTGAGAAGCGACCATGTAACCGGTTTCGGTCGCGCCGTAGATAAGGATGTTCATGCAGTCCCTCGTAACAAGGCAACGAAAACGGATTCGCCCGTTGCTGTGGTGGCGCCCTGCCGCCGACAGCGTTTTCGGCGCCACCGCGCCAGCACCCGTTGGCAAACCGTCCCGTGGCCATGCTTGGGCATACCCCGGGCGCGGAACACAATACTCGACCGGCTGAAAAATACTCACAATCGGAATATTTGTACAGTGCTTGCCCGTATGCGCAGGAAAATACCGCACCGCGCACCACCGGCCGGGAGGCCGCCCGATTTTGCGCAATCGGCCCTTGGCGGACCGGAGGGGAATCTGCTATAGAAAAAGCTATGGAACCTTTCATTCGACACGAAGCCGCCGTGGCCACCATCATCACCCGTGACGCGTCCCCGGAGGTCCTGGTCCTCAAACGCCGGGCCAACCCCAGGGATCCTTGGTCGGGACATTACGCCTTTCCGGGCGGGCGCAGGGACGAGGCCGACCCCTCTCTGTTGGCCACCTGCATCCGTGAGACCTATGAGGAATGCGGCATCCAGCTCTCCACCGAGCACCTGATCAAGAAGTACCCCGTCCGCCAGGCGGGCAACCACCTCAATCAGCCAATCCCCGTGACCACCTATCTGTTCGAGCTGCCTGAACCGCCGGTTATCCGGCTGCAACGATCGGAAATCAGCTGTCATGAATGGCTTGACCTCGACTATGTCGCCGATGAATCAAACATCATCAAGCGACCCATGAGCCCGCGCTGTCCGGATGTGCTCTTTCCCTGCATCCCTGCCAGCGAGGGTTTTGTCTGGGGATTCACCTACGAGATGCTGATGGTGGTGATCGCCGACCGTTACGCCCACATTTCCTGAAAAATATCTCTATTGCACACAGTTAAGGTAACGGTCAAAGAGCGCTTGACTTTTCAGCCGCTGACTTGTATCAATAACGGCGGATTTGAAAGGGGACTTGTCTCTTTGGTGGGAGGACCTAAGAATTCTTCGTTTTTCTTCCGTCTCCCGGAGTCGTGTTTGTCCCGCGACACGCTTCCCGCCCGGTTTCGCGCAGACCATTTCCGCAACACTCCCGCGCTTCAATTCCATCGACAGACATGCTTCACAAAAGGTACACAGCTTCTTGATCGACTTTCCCGTACGGGAAAACGCATGACAACGTTACGGTAGATTGCCAAATTTTTTGGTCTACTAATTGTTCGGTTCAACCACAAGGAGAAACAAATGAAAGCACCAGTACGTGTAGCAGTAACCGGAGCTGCCGGCCAAATCAGCTATTCCCTCATCTTCCGCATCGCCAGCGGCAGCATGCTCGGACCTGATCAGCCTGTTATCCTGCAGCTTCTGGAGATCCCCCCGGCAATGGGCGCCCTTCAGGGCGTGTTGATGGAACTCAACGACTGCGCCTTCCCGCTGGTTGCGGGCGTCATCGCCACCGACGACCCCAACGTGGCCTTCAAGGACATCGACTTCGCCCTGCTGGTCGGTTCCCGTCCCCGTGGTCCGGGCATGGAACGCTCCGATCTGCTCAACGCCAACGGCGCCATCTTCACCGTTCAGGGCAAGGCACTGAGCGACAACGCCAAACCCAACGTCAGAGTTCTGGTTGTCGGTAACCCCGCCAACACCAACGCATTGATCTGCCTGAAAAATGCGCCGAAACTCAACCCGCGCAACGTCACCGCCATGATGCGTTTGGACCACAACCGGGCCATGTCGCAGATCGCTGAAAAAACCGGCACCCACTCCACCAAGGTCGAGAAAGTCGTTGTCTGGGGTAACCATTCCTCCACCCAGTATCCGGACATCAGCTACGCCACCGCCGACGGCAAAGCAGTCAAATCGCTGGTCACTGACGAGTGGAACAAGAACGAGTTCATCCCCACCGTTCAGCAGCGCGGTGCAGCCATCATCAAGGCCCGTGGCGCTTCCTCCGCCGCTTCCGCCGCTTCCGCCGCTGTTGATCACATGCGCAACTGGGCCTTGGGCAGCAACGGTCAGTGGGTCAGCATGGGCGTGTACAGCAAGGGGAATCCCTACGGTGTTGATCAGGATCTGATCTTCGCGTTCCCGATCACCTGCGAAAACGGCGAGTGGAAAATCGTCGAAGGTCTGGAGATCAGCGACTACAGCCGCGAAATGATCAAAAAGACCGAAGCCGAACTGCAGAGCGAAAGAGCCGCCGTGGCTGACCACATCAAGTAAGGCGATCTTTTTTATTCCGCGATTCCCGAAGGGGGTGCTCGATGAGCACCCCCTTTTTTTATCTGTTCGCCTGTCTTGACAAAATCGCTCGATGACCGCTACGCTCAAGCAATATCGTCTTTTACCAGGAGCGAATCGGTGTCCACTCTTTCAGCCGCACCTCTCAGAGAACTGATCTCGACCGGCCGCATTGTTGAGGCCAGAACCCTGCTCACCATGGAGCAAACGCTCCTGGACCAGGAGGAATACAGGGCATTGGAACAGGAATTGGATCGGCAATGGCAGGCGGCCAAGGAGCTGGTGACCCAAGCCGAAACCATGGAGGCCCAGGGGAGGACGGAAGAGGCCAAGTCCCTCTACGAATCCGTATTATCCCAACTCACTGATTATCCAGGCATCCAGGAGCATATCAAGCGGATGGACGAGGCCCTTGCCCTGACCAGGGCTGTCCAGCGCCGCAGCCAACGCCGGCGCGAATCCACTGACGATGCCAGGTCGGCTCGCAGACGACTGCTTCCCGCACTTCTGGGAACGGGCCTGGCAGGTGCTGCGGCGTTCCTCTTCCTGCTCTTCTTCCGCCCCGCACCGCAGCACTCCCCGCCAGCGCATTCGCTGCCGGTCACCCAGGAGCCGCCGGTATCGACCGGCACTCTCGAACCGGCGCCCATCGCCACGGTACCCGTCCCCCCCCCTGCACCAGAGGAGGTCACGGTACAGCCCTCCGCACCGCCGCCGCCAGTGGTCAACGAACCGGCCACCGCTTCCGATCCGGCAACACAGCCTCCGCCCAGCCCCGAACTGACCGAGCAGCCACCCGAGCCTTCCGAACCGATAGCCCAAGATCGATACATCGTTCAACCCGGTGATTCGTTGAGCTCGATTGCAACACGGCAGTTTTGCGACCAAGGCGCATGGAAGACCCTCTACCGCCTCAACAAACACCTCGTCTCCGACCCAAAAAAATTACGTCCAGGCATGGAATTAAGCCTGGCAGGCATGAAAAGCCGCTGCCCGGATGTGTTGAAGACCGCCCCGTCAGAACCGCCGCGCTAGTTGGCTTGTCGCCAGTCGAAGGGGGCTCGGGAAACAAACTCCATCGGCCGATACGTTGCTGGATGGAGAAAATGCAACCGGGTTGCATGCAGTTTAAGCGAATCTCCGTCCCTTCCCGCGCCGTAGAGACGATCGCCGACAATGGGGCAGCCCAATCCCAGGGGATGGCTGGCATGGAGACGGAGTTGGTGCGTGCGACCGGTCTGGGGAATAAATTCCACCAGGGTGCGCTGCCCACGTATTTCGATCCTGCGCCAGTGACTCACGCCCATCTTTCCTCGGACCGCGTCGTACACCTGATGAGGGCGATTGTCCGGATCCAGACGAAAAGCCAGGCAGATTTCTCCTTTTTCCCCGCTCACCACTCCTTCCAACAGGGCAAGATACTGTTTTTCCACCCGGCGCTCGGCAAATTGACGTGAGAGATGGCGGTGGGCAGCGCCGGTGAGGCCAAGGACCATCACCCCCGCAGTGTCCATGTCCAGCCGATGAACCGCTGGCTGCTCGATGCACCACGGCACCATCTGCCGCAATCTGCTGACAACACAATCCTGCTTGTCTGGCCCCCGACCGGGAACGGCCAGCAGGCCACCCGGTTTGTCGACAACCGCCAATTCCTTGTCAAGATAAAGCACGGACAACGATTGCGTGGTCATGGCAAGCCGCACAGAAGAAAACCGAGGATGGGCTGACACTTGGCGGCGCAGGCCGGATAAAATCGTCCCTGCACCTTCGTGCCCGAAGCGTTGCTCGCCCCCCAATAGAACTCGGCCATGGCCTCCGGACGCAGGCCATGGCGCGCGGCGTGGTGGAGCAGTTTTGGCCCACAACAATCCCCGGTTCCGGAAGGCGGCGCGCCGTTGCCGATGAAGACACGAGGCAGGGGCTGGGTTGCACCACGAAAGTTGACCAGTTGATAGAGGCAATGAACTCGCTCCATCAGTTGGCGCGAGAGGGTTCTGCGTTGCGCGCGAAGCAGCTGGCGAGCGCTCGATCCATGGGGCAAAGCTGTCAGTTCCCGGCCCAACCGCTTGATTTCCCGCTCGGGTTCACCCACGAGGGCGCCAAAGGCCGCCACATCAAACACCGGCCCCACCCAGCCCTCCACCTGCCACAATCCATTATATTGTCCGGAAAAGGCGCGGAGAACGATTCGCTTGCCCCCGGTATCCCGACATGACAGCACCCCGAACATCTTCCCACCGGCCTTGTCAAACAAGCACCGAGTATCGCAACGGGGATCCCGGAACCGTTCGGGAACCAGCCAGTCGATCCGTTGATGACGACATAATTGCCCCATCAGGTGGAGGCCGTCCTTGATGGCAGGCCGAACAGGCAGCGAATGGACGACACCGCACCGGCAGCACCATCCGCCGCTGTCGGAATCGAGGAGCGGACCATCGCCCTCCCCTGCGGTCGAACGCAGCGACATCGCGGCCTCGTCGTCGGCCCGCGCAACCTCTATTTGCGAAACAGCCACAGCAGGAGGGAAATCACCACACTGACCAGAATGCAGCTGGTGAGGGGAAGAAAGAAGCGGAAATGCTCCCGGACGATGACGATATCCCCGGGCAGGCGGCCAAGGGGCAGCTGGCGCAACCACGGCCATGCCACACCGAGCACCACGCAGACCACGCCAATGAGGATGAGCGTTCTGTTCATCAAACTGCCTCCCGCCTCTGCCCGCTGGTTGTGTCCTGACTCACCAGCACCCCGGTGAACACCAGGGTACAGGCCATCCATTGCCAGAAATTCAGGCGCTCGCCCAACAGGAGAAAGCCAAACAGAATGGAAAAGACTGGAATCAGATTGACAAAGGCCGACGCCTGACTGGCCGGAATGCGGCTGACGCCAAAATTATAGAGACCGTAGGCGCCGACACTGACCACGATGCCGAGATAGAGCACCGCGCCAATGCCGCCGATCGATAGCGCCGACGCCTGCACCGACGGCAGCAGCAGGACCGGAGCAAAAAACACCGCCCCGGTAAAGGCCTGGATACCGGTCAAAAAAAATGGATGGAGCTCTTTACTTAACCGTTTCATTAGAATAGTATAGCCCGTCGCGCACACCATGGCCATGAATTCAAGAAAGTTGCCCAGCGCCGGATGCGGGGCCTGGTCGGTTCCTTCGCCGCCCAGGCTGAGCCACAATGCCCCAGCGGCGGCAAGGAAAAATCCGCCGATGGTGCGCCGGGTGATCCGTTCACCAAGCATCAGACCTGCGGCCAGGGCGACCATGAGCGGCAGCATGGTGGTGATCATCGAGGCCTGCGAGGCGCTGGTGTAGACCAGCGCCAACGATTCAAACAAAAAATAGCAACAGGGCTCGCACAAGCACATGCATGCCAGCGGCACCATGTGGTGGCGCCGCAGGCCCGCCCTGGCAAACGATCGGTAAAATGGAAGGAAACAGAGCGAGGCAACCACCATCCGTCCCAGAATAACCGCCAGGGGATGCATCTCCTGAAAGCTGTATTTCAACGCCACAAAAGAACTGCCCCACAGTACCATGGCAGATAGCAGCGCCATGATAGGCAGCATTCTTTGAACGCCATCCGTCATCATCAACCCGTCAGAACCACCGGCAAAGCCGGTGGCTTGAAAGACTGTGAACCGCTCAAAGCGGTCTCTTTAAAATATTATCTGACCACCATATGGTGGTCGCCTATTTAAACAAGTTCAGTTGTTCGACTCGCTGATCCTCTTGCTCCTGGTTACGGATATATGCGCGAACCATTGCCTCGTCGGCACCAACGGTTGACACAAAATAGCCCCGTGCCCAAAAGTGCATCCCATTGTAGTTCTTCTTTTGCCCAAGGTAATTGCGTGCGATGTAAATCGCACTTTTCCCTTTCATGTAGCCCACAACCTGGGCCACCGAATACTTCGGCGGGATCGACAGTAGCATGTGCACATGATCGGGCTGCAAATGCCCCTCGACAATCCGACTTTCTTTTTGCCGTGCAAGATCATGGAACACATCACCCAGATTTTTCCGAAGTTGGCCATAGAGTATTTTTCTTCGGCATTTCGGTATCCACACTACATGGAACTTGCAATCCCATCTTGTGTGGCTTAAACATTGTATGTCGTTCATGAAGCCTCCTTTTTCGTGACTTTGACCGGTTCACGAGGCGGGAGGCTTCTTTATTTTGCAGGAACTGTCAAACTGTTGTTGTCCCCCGGCAAAGCCGGGGGTTTACCCAAGGGAAATTATTGTTCACGCCATGCACATGCACACCCCCCTTCGCCGGATACGCCGGTTCTGTAGCCGCACCCTGCTTCTTTTGCCCGCCCTGGCTCTGCTCGCCGGTCCCGTTCCCGCATCGCACGGCGCGGCCTATCAACCAAACCAGGTCAGCGCGCAACAGACCGTCGGCCTATACCAGAATATTCCGGGCCTGACCAGCCAACAAATGGAATACGGCAAGGCGGCTATCCCCAAGCTGCACTATAACGCCCAGCGGATCCTCCGCAAGATCTGCGCATTGCCGGGGGTGAACTTCGACTACGCCAAGCAGGTGATCGAGCTCCTCGGCCGCGAACGATTCACCTATGAACAGGTCCTGACCTACGAAGCGCTCAGCAGCCTGAACACCATGGACATCAAGAACGGTATCGCCGGGCTGGACACGGTCAAGGCGATGAGCTTCGAGGGGGGCCGTTCGTTCCGCGCCTTTGCCGGCATGCAGGGAGTGACCGCCAACCAGGCCCTGAGCATGATCTCGCAACTCAACGAACTGGATGACGCCAACAACCGCGCCGCCCAGGCCTTTTTCAGCATCAAGGGCATGCGGGTCGATATCGCCCAGAAAGGACTGCCGACCCTGATGCGCCTGAGAAACAACCAGGCCAAGGCCGCCGAGGCTTACGCCAAGATCCCGACCATGGACACCGAGACCATGCTCGACGGCCTGGAACTGATCGCCAAGCTGTACCAGGACGATGCCTGGAATGCCCGCTGCCTGTTCACCAACAAATCGGTGACCGCGCGGGACGCCTGGAACTGGCTGGTGAGTTACTTTGCCCTGCCGACCAACGTCCAGGAGGCTCAGTACGACAAGCTCGACAGCCAGCAAAAATCAATCCTCCTTCAGGCCCTGTACGAAGGCGGCACGGAAATTCTCTGGAAGATCAATAATCTTCACGCAGTTACCGACCAATATGGCTATGAAATCTCCGAGGCGGCGCTGAACAGTTGGTCCATGCAGCAGCTGCAGGCCAAGTTCAACGAGCTGGTTCCCTCGGTTCGGGCCCGCTACAGCGGCTTTGCCAGCGCCGGCAGGGGCCAGGCCGTGGCCATCCTCAAACAGGCCACCTCCGCCGCCCGGGTGCAGACCGCCCGTGATCTGACCATCGCCAATGCCTATGCGGTCATGGCCCAGGGCAGCGAGCTGTATGATTCATCCTTCCGCGATATCATGGTGCCGGTCCTCCAGTCCCGGATCGACAGCCGTTTTCAGGGCGACCTGCTGGCCTTTCTACGTTCCATCGATCCGGGCAACCGCTTGGTTTCCGACTTCATTTCCAGTTGTGCCCAGAAAGGCAAGCTGACCGTCTTTTTCCCCACCGACGCCGGCAAACAGAAGGAGATTCTCAGCCTGGTGGCCTCCTCGGCCTTCCAGAACGAGGACTCCATCCTGCTTTTTTCCGCGACCCTGAGCCACCTGCTCAAGGTGCTCACTCCCGATGCCCGGTCGTACCTGATTGGCCTGATGGCCGAGAACAGCGAGGCGGAAAACGCCGCCTTTTCCAAACTGGTCACCGTCATCCTCCAGTACTACCTGCAGACCTACCCCGAGTTGCTCGGCCCGGCTGACCGCACCCTCATCAGCCGGCTCATCGTCCGCCACGGCGCGGTCAACCTCGACCGCTATCAGGTAACCCCCTTTGCCGAATGGAAACAGGACGGCCGTTTGGCTTCGGTGTCCATGTTTCACCCGGATGACGACGGCCGGCAATCCTTTGTCTCCAACGCCAACCTGCTGCTGAGCAACGGCTACAAACTGACCGCCTCGCAGCAGTACACCATCCCGCAGATGACCCCGGCGCTCGCCGCCGAGATCCAGCGGTATATCGGCTCCGGCCTGGTGTCGCTGTTCCAGGCCATGCGCAATCGCCATTTTGCCGTGGCCTTCACCAAACAGGTAAACGGCATCACCATCGTCCACACCCAGTTTGTCTATTCGGACATGGACAACCAGATGGAGATGCTCGACCGGTTCGTCCGCTCTGGAGACGAAATGCTAGCGCAGCGCGGTCACAGCTACTGGCGCTCCGAGCAAATCATCGAGCCGCTGACCAAACTGATCGAGGAAAACAGGGTGAGCGAATCCGAGCTCCGGGGCAAACAACGCTTCCTCAGCCTTGGCTCGTGCGGCGGCGTCAAGGCCTACACCACTCTGACCCGGCTGTTTGCCTCGTCGGTGGACATCCTTGCCTCCATCGGGACCGGCTTGGCGATGATCAATGACCCCTACAACAAGATGTTTTTTGAGATCATCGCCACCAACAACACCAACATCTCCTGGAAGACCATGGCCCAGCAATCGGCCTCCATCTTCCAGAGCGACCGGGGCCAGGACTACCTCCTGCCCGGCTCGCTGACCGCCATCCTCCACAAGATCCTGGACGAGACCGAACAAGCCACCGGATCGACGCCGCGGAACCGCTTCGAGCGTTCCCGCGGCTAAACAAGGCAACCATGCCCCTGTACACCCGCGAAACCCTGACCGAGCTGCTTGTCCGGGCGGCGGCCGCCCCTTCGCAGGTGTATCTACTGTTTGGTGAGCGTTACCTCTGCCGCAACGCGGCCGAGCAGTTGGAACAGGTGCTGCTGCAAAAAACGGGCGGGACGGTACACGCCATCGACGGCGACCAGGAAGACAGTACCGCCACTTTGGCTAAACTTCGCGGTTACAGCCTGTTGCCGGGGCGTCAGCTCTACAGGGTAACTGACACCCGGCTCTTTGTGTCCAAACAGGTGGCCAAACGCATCTGGGATCGGGTTGTTGCTGCCCATGCGGACAATAAACCGGAACAGGCGGGCCGCGCCTTGCGGGCCTTGCTGGAAAGCGGCGGTCTGGATCCACGGTCCCCGAACAATCTGCTCGACACCATGCCGGCGGCCGAATGGCAGCATTGTTTCGGCTTTGCCCGTCCCTCCGGCGACCTCAGCTGGACCAGTGCCTTGCTGACCGCTCAACCGAATCACACCGGCCGACCCGCGACCGTGACCGACCCGGCTGAACAACTCGGCAACGCATTGGCCGCTGGTCTGCCGGCAAGCAACTTCCTCATCCTCCTTGCCGAGGAGGTGGACAAGCGCAAAAAGCTGTTCAAGCAGCTGAAAGACGGGCAGACGGTTGTCGACCTGAGCGTCGAATCCGGGGCCGGAGCCAAAGCGCAGAAGGAACAAAAAGCCGTTCTCCACGAACTGGTCCGGAAGACCCTGGCCGAGCAGGGCAAGACCCTGGCTCCCGGGCTCATCGACCTGCTCGTTGAGCGGGTGGGCTTTCATCCCGTGGCGCTGGTCATGGAACTGCGCAAGGTGATGGCCTATGTCGGCGAGCGCCGCCAGATCGATCACGCCGATATCGATCTCCTGGTCGGCCGCACCCGGCAAGAGGCGCTGTTTGAACTGACCACCGCTCTTGCCGCCGGGAATCGTGAGCAAACCCTCGTGATTGGCGATCGCCTTCAGGAAAACGGCATTCATCCCCTGGCCGTGGTGGCGACGCTCCGCAACTTTGTCCGCAACCTGTTGCTCTGCCGGGCCCTGTTGGAACAACCCGACATTCGCTTTCAGCCGACCATGTCCGCCGCCGCTTTTCAGAACACCTGCCTGCCACGTCTCAAGGACCGACCGCAGTGGAAAAAAGAATTGGGCGGTCATCCCTTTGCCCTGTACATGCAATTCAAAACAGCCGCCCTCTTCCCTCTTCCGGTCCTCACCGGCTGGATGCAGCTGCTCCTCCGGGCGGAACTCCGTCTCAAGGGTTCCTCGATCGCGGCCCCGATCGTGCTCCAGCATCTGCTCCTCTCCATGCTGTCCATGGAGACCGCAAAAGAATAACAGGCTGTCCGGCCCGGTCTTGCAAAATCAAAAGCGGGCATTACAATACTGACATGAATAATCGTTGCCAGGAGAGCATGTTGCAACGGTTCTTCCGTTTCCAAAAAGGTTTCCGCTCTCCAGGAATGACCGTTGAGGGATTCTGCTCGGCTTCACGACCATCGGAACCTGCGCAACCCGTCGAGTTTACGAAATGGCAAAAGAAGATTCCATCGTTCAAGACAAAATTCAAACCCGTGACAAGGAACAGCTGCAAGAACCACCGCTGTACAAGGTGCTGTTGCATAACGACGACTACACCACCATGGATTTCGTGGTGATGATTCTGCAGACAGTTTTTCATAAGAATACGGACGAGGCCACCAGAATCATGCTCAACGTCCATCACCAGGGCGTGGGCATCGCGGGTGTTTATACCCGTGAAATCGGAGAAACCAAGGTGGCGATTGTGCATCGGCTGGCAAAAAGGAACCAATTTCCGCTGCGATGCTCGCTGGAAAAGGATTGTTGATACATGTCGGCAGGCGGCGAATGTGCCGTTGAACCCGGAGAACAGGGGCGGGAGGGCGCTCCTCGAGGACCACTACTATGTTGAGTAAAGAGTTGGAATTGGCCCTGATCAAAGCGATCAAGGAAGCAAAGAATCACCGCCACGAATACGTCACCGTCGAGCACATGCTGTATGGGTTGCTCCATGACGACCTGGCCCGACACATCATTGATAAATGCGGTGGCAACAATGAAAACATCAAGGAACGCCTGGAGCGTTTCTTTGAAACCGGCATGCCGGTGATGAAGGAAGGCGACAGCGAACCGGCCCAGACCGTGGCTTTCAACCGGGTGTTGCAACGTGCGGTCAGTCACGTGCAGAGTTGCGGCAAAAAACAGGTGGACACCGGTGACGTGCTGGTGTCGATCTTCACCGAACCCGACTCGCATGCCGTCTATTTTCTCGGCAGCGAAGGGGTGGGACGTCTGGAGGTGGTCGAATACATCTCCCACAGTCTACCCGAATATCTGCAGAGCGAGCCGTTTCGCCAGCCGCCTCCGGGCCAGCAGCCAACGAAAAAACGGCAGGACAAACAAACGGATGCCCTGGATGAATTCACGGTCAATTTCGCCAAACGTGCGGCCGAGGGCGGCATTGATCCGCTGATCGGCCGTGATCAGGAATTGTACCGGATGATGCAGGTGCTTTGCCGCCGGAAAAAGAACAATCCGTTGCTCGTTGGCGAACCGGGAGTGGGCAAAACGGCCATGGCCGAGGGATTGGCCCTGCGGATTCATGAAGACAGCGTTGCCCGGCTGGACGCCAACCCGGATCCCAAGAAACTGGTTCCCGACCTGTTGCAGGACGCGGAAATTTACATGCTGGATCTGGGCACCCTGGTGGCGGGCACCAAATACCGGGGCGATTTCGAGAAGCGGCTCAAGGAAGTGGTGGCGGCCATTGAGAAGAAGGAAAAAGCCATTTTATTCATCGATGAGATGCATACCATCATCGGAGCCGGCGCCACCAGCGGCGGATCGATGGATGCGTCCAACCTGCTGAAGCCGGCGCTGCAGGCAGGGACCATCCGCTGCATTGGCTCGACGACCTACGAGGAATACAAGAATCATATCGAAAAGGATCGGGCCTTGTCCCGCCGCTTCCAGAAAATCGACATCGCTGAACCGTCGGTGGAGGACACCTGCCGTATCCTGCGCGGTCTCCAGTCCCGGTATGAGCAGCATCACCAGATTCGCTACGCCAAAACCGCCATCGAGGCCACGGCAGAATTGGCGCACCGGTACATCAACGACCGCTTTCTTCCGGACAAGGCCATCGACGTGATGGATGAGGTCGGTGCCTTTTTCCGTCTGAGCGGTAAAACCGGACGGACCGTCGGAGTTCGCGATGTGGAGCAGATCGTCGCCAAAATCGCCCGGGTTCCGGTCACCAGCAAGACCGGCAGCGATGTCAGCGAACTGCGCCATCTCGACGAAAAACTCAAATCCGTCATTTTCGGTCAGGACGAGGCCATCGAGGCGTTGGTCAAGGCGGTCAAGCGTTCGCGGGCGGGCTTGGGAAATCCGCAGTCACCGACAGGCTCTTTTCTCTTCGCCGGCCCCACCGGCGTCGGCAAGACCGAGGTGGCCCGGCAGCTCGCGGCGTCTCTCGCCGTCCATTTCGAACGGTTCGATATGAGCGAGTACATGGAAAAACATGCGGTTGCCCGGCTGATAGGCGCGCCTCCCGGCTACATCGGCTTTGACCAGGGCGGACTGTTGACCGATGCGATTCGCAAGTACCCTTATACCGTCCTCCTCCTTGACGAGATTGAAAAAGCCCATCCGGATGTGTTCTCGATCCTGTTGCAGGTCATGGACCATTCGACCCTGACCGACAATGCCGGTCGGCGGGCTGATTTCCGTAATGTCATCCTCATCATGACCACCAATGCCGGCGCCCGTGAGATGAGCGAGCGGACCATCGGTTTTCTAGGCGATTCCAAGGGCAAGGAACAGAAGGCGATCAAGAACCTCTTTTCGCCGGAGTTCCGTAACCGGCTTGACGCCACCATTAGTTTTGCGCCGCTTGAGCTGGCCACAGTGGAAAAGGTGGTCGACAAGATGGTGCACGAGTTGCAACAGCAATTGGCCGACAAAAAGGTCGAAATCTCCCTCAGCTCCGCAGCCCGCTCCTGGTTGGCCAAGGAAGGCTACGAACCGGCCTTCGGCGCCCGTCCCTTGCGTCGGTTGATCATGAAGGAGATTGGCGACGTGCTTACCGAGGAAATCCTCTTCGGCCGCTTGGCCAAGGGCGGCAGGGTCAAAATTGGTCGCAAGAACGACACCACCACCTTCACCTATCTCTGATGCTCCTTGCAGCCGGGCGGCGAAAGTCGCCCGGCTGTTCCCTTCTCTTTCCTCCCCCTTTTTCCCTCGACACTGAGTACAATTTTTTTAACCACTCTTTGTCTGTTGAATTGACATTCAAAAAACGACACGTTAAGGTTCTTCGCAATTAAGAGTGTTATTCATTGCCGCCAGGTGTTTTTTTCTTCCGATTGATTCAGCTCGGGGGGAACAACCGCCGGGGTATATTCCAGGGCATCAACGAACAGGAGGGAGAGGAATGGTCAAAAAATTTTCCATGCTGGTCGTGGCAGGGTTGATCGCGCTACCCACACTCGCGTCCGCCGGTGGCGGCAAAAGCAATGCTGATCTGGAGCAAAAAATTGAGGAATTGTCGCGGCAGCTCGATGAGCTGAAAGCCCAGATGGCCAAGCAGAACGAAACCATCACCGAAACCAGCGGCAAGGTCGACGACATGGACACCATGCTCGAGGAAAAATCCGAGCAATGGGATCTTGCATCGCGCTTCCAGTTCGACGGCGATTTCCGCGCCCGGGGCGATTATTACAATGCGAGCACGGTGTTTGCAGCTGGAACACCCTTGTTTGACGGATACGACAGTCTCGGTAATCCACAGTTCAGGCCAGCGGGTGGTGGTCAGGAAAACGACACCATCATGACCAACCGTCTCCGCCTGAATATGCGGGTCAAGGCCACCGAAAACCTGGAGTTCAAAGGCCGGTTGGCCATGTACAAGGCGTGGGGCATGCAATCCACGCCCGATGGCCTTGGCGGCGGCTTTCCAGTTTTTGACGGCAATACCACCCGTACCCCCGATGACAGTGCCCTCTATGTCGACCGCGCCTTTGTCAACTGGAACAACATCGGCGGCGCTCCGGTTTGGTTTTCGATCGGCCGTCGTCCTACCACCGACGGCCCGCCCGCGCAACTGCGCATGGGGAACGAGGAACGCATGGCCACACCCGTGGCCTACATGGACTATCCCTTTGACGGCATTTCGCTCGGGTATGCCTATGACTGGGGGACCGACGCCCTCGGCGAAGGCCGCATTCGCTTCTGTTATGGCCGTGGCTTTGAAAATGGGCTGGAAGACGATACAGGGGCCAGCATCGACGATACCGATTTTGCCGGCATTGATTGGGATATCTTGAAACAGGGACCGCGTTTTCTCAACCTCCAATCGTTTGGCGCCTTTAATCTCTTCAACTACCCAACCTTCAGCAGCGATCTTGTGAACTACGGCGCGCCAAGCGAGTACGGCGCCCAGATCAATCTCGGCAATGTTTACCACACCAGCGCGGTCTATATGGACAAGATCAACAACCTGAACTATTTCATCGCTGGTGGCTGGAGCCGTACCGATCCGAACGAGAACGGCATGTTCAATGACTACACCAGCGCGACCCCAAAAAATACCGATGCGGAAGACGGCTATTCCGTCTATGCCGGCGTACGCTACGACCTGGACAATCTTGGCCTCAAACTCGGCGCGGAATACAACTACGGCTCCCAGTACTGGATCGCTTTCTCGCCCGGCCACGACGATCTCTATATGTCGAAACTGGCCACCCGGGGCAGCGCCTACGAACTGTATATGATTTACGATTTACCCACCGGTGAGGCGATCTCGAAATATGCGCAGACCTTCATCCGTCTGGGGTGGCAGTACTATGATTACAACTATTCCGGCGGATTTGATTGGAACCTCAAGCCGTACGATTTGGATGACGAAAAAATGCAAATGCAGATGATGGGCCTGGATCCGGTTGAGAGCGCCAATCAGGTCTATCTCACCTTTGAGGCCTACTTCTGATCCCTTCCTTGCGCCTGCATCATCAAGGGAAAGCCGCTCGGCTTTCCCTTTTTTATTCTCACCACCGGAAGCATCATGCGAGCTGAAGATACACCCTTTCCTTTTTACACAAGCAATCTGCTGTCCGTTCCCCATGGGCTGTTCTGTTGTGCGGGCGGCACCAGTGACGCCCCCTTTGCCTCGCTCAACCTCAGCCACTCTGTGGGCGATCATCCCGATCGCGTGCGCATCAACCGCGAGCGGGCCAATGACGCCCTTGGCCTGCGGCACCTCATTGCCGTCAAGCAGATCCACGCCGATCAAATACTCCAGGCCGAGCCGGCCCATATCGGCACCGAGCAGGAGGGATATGACGCCATTATCTCCACCCTCCCGGGCACAGGGGTGCTGATTCAACAAGCCGACTGCCAGGCGGTGCTGCTTTGGGCCCCGCAGCACCATGTTGTCGCCGCCATCCACTGCGGCTGGCGGGGCAGCGTCCTCAATATCATCGGCAAGACCGTGCGGTGCCTGAGCGAACAGTACGACGTGCCTGCCGAGAGTCTGCGAGCGGTGATCAGCCCTTCATTGGGGCCATGTTGCGCGGAATTCATCAACTACCGAACGGAACTGCCCACCTGGATGCATGCCTACCAGATTCGGCCGTTTTTTTTCGATTTCTGGGCCATCAGCCGGCATCAATTGATCAGCGTGGGTGTGCAGCCGGATCATATCGAGACGGCCAACATGTGCACCTGTTGCGACCAGCGATTCTTCTCCTACCGTCGGGCAACAAAATCAGCCCAGGGCATCACCGGTCGCAACGGTTCAATCATCGGTCTTCCAGCGTCAACCGCCGTTCTGTCGCCTGGCCCTCAAACGAGGGACGCCGCTCAAAAGGTGAAATCGCAGATCAAGGGAGCGTGATCCGAGTAGGTCACGCTGGGGATGTGGAAATGCACCACCTTGAGCTCCGGACTGTGGAGAATGAAATCCAGCTCCCGTTTTGGAGCCCGACTGGGATAGGAGGGTTTTTTCTCGGGATTGGCGCTGATCAAACCGGTGGCGCCGAGAAAGAGTTCAAGTTCGCGCATCCCCCAGAGCACATTGAAATCTCCCGCCAGTATCATCGGCCGGTCAACCTGGCGGATCAATTTGTAGAGGCGTTCCAGCTGATACTGGCGGTTGCGGTAGGTCAGGGAGAGGTGAACCAGGAAAATGGTCAGCCGCTCGGTGCATACCTGGATCACCAACCGTTTCACCCCTTCGTCGAAATAGTGAAAGCGGTGGCTGATGATCGGCATCCGGGTCAGCACGGCATTGCCCTGGGTTTTGAGCAACGGCAGGCGTTTGGCCATGGAAGCCGATCCATATTTGGTCTCGATCACATGGTAATACCCGAGTTGATCGGCGAGCATCTCTGCCTGGCACAGCTGATCGGTGCGGAAGGAACCGCCATCCACCTCGACCAGCCCCATCACGTCCGGCTGAACCGATCGGATGAATTCCCTGATCTTGCTGAAATTATCATGCGAATGTCGCAGGTAGCCCGCGTAGGGAAACGGAAAGTGAAACCGGCTCCCATGCCCCGCGGCATAGCGAATGTTATAGAGTAAAAAGCGCAATCCGCAGCCTCCGTTCCCTACTCACGCGGCCGCCGGAGTCCAAACACCCCCTGCGCTGCGCTGCTGAAGGCCGGGTTCAATCCACCCCGGCCCCGCGTCCGTGATTCGCCGTTGCCCTCGTGCACCGGACTCAGCACCTCGACCGCCTCCTCGGGCGGCTTATCGACAACAAACCGTTCCGGCTTGAGCGCGGCAATACCCTGTGATTCGAGATAGATATCGTAAAAGCGGGAGCAGTCGCGGTAGTAGCTTTTTCGCTTCAGCCACTTGGGATCGCCCCCCTGAACACGGGCATGATGAAAAGTCGACAGATTGATCAACAGGGTCGTTATCGCCTCCTTGGCCATCCGCTGCACATTGAACGGCTCGCCAAAATAACGGTCGACATCCTCCTTGATCATCCGCGACAGACGATGGAACGCCTGGCCACGCACGTTTGTTTCGGGCAAATTGAAGCGCTGGCAGGCCCACGGCAGCAGCAGGGTGGCCAGCAGGAGGGATTCCGGAATCTTTACTGGTTCATCCTCGCCCCCGCGGGCGTGGAGACGATCAAGCACGGTGAAGATATTGAGCAGCTCCTGGCGGATCCTCTCCCCATCCCCCCCCTGCAGGGCATCGGCATACAGCGGGAACAGGGCGGCCCACAGCGAAGAGGTCATGCACAGTTCGGCCCAGGGGCGGCTTGCGCCGGACTGGAGATCCTTCAGGACCTCGTCGCGGATTCGCGAAGGCGGACAGAGGAGCAATTTTTCCCGGTGCCGCCGCAGAGCGGCAAAGGTATCATCCTCAATGGAAAACCCGGTGCGGGCCGCATGCCGCACCACCCGCATCATCCGCACGGGATCGCGGGTGAACCGTCGATCCGGATCGCCGACGACGCGGATGATTCCGTCATCCAGATCACGGACCCCGCCGGTGTAGTCGATGATGGTGTGGTTTTCGATCTCGTAGAACAGGGCATTGATGGTCAGATCGCGGCGAAAGGCATCTTCTTCCAGGGTGCCGAAGGTGTTGTTGGACGGCAGCACCGCATCGTCGCCATCGATATCGAACTCGCTGCTGGAGCGCAGCGTGGAAACCTCGATGATCTTGTTGCCACGAAAAAAGACTTGCACCAAGCGAAACCGGCGGCCGATGGTCCGGCTGTTGCGAAACAGCTGCCGCAGCTGCCCCGGTCGGGCATCAGTGGAGATGTCGAAATCCTTGGGCGTTCGCCCAAGGTACAAATCACGGACACCGCCGCCCACCAGATATCCCTTGAACCCGGCATCCCGAAGACGGTACAGAACCTTCAGCGCCTCGCGATCCAGCAGATGTTCGCGGATGGGGTGTTCCGATTCGGGAATGATGATGGCGGATACCGCCGCTCCCTTTTCCGGAGCGGCGTGTTGCTCCTGGGTTTCAGCTGTCATGCAATCCAAGCGACAGGGGAACAATGATAGAGGGCCAAAACAGCGCGTTCCGCATCAATACTGAACGGCCTTTTCCTTGTAGACCGATTCCGCTGCCTGGACAAACTGGTTGAAGATCTCTTGCACCGAGAGAATCTCCTTCATTTTAAAGGTGTTGGCCCCGGAAAAAACCAACCCGTTCTCCACATCGCCGTCGTGGGCAGCCCGCAGCCGCTCGCTGATGCAGTATTTGTAGCTGCACTTTTTCAGGCACTTGAACAGGCACGACTTGGCGGAAATATCGTCGCCATTGAGCATCTTTTCCACGAAGGGGGTTTTGACCGCTCTTCCCGGCATGCCGACCGGCGAGGAAACAAGAACAATATCCTCTTGCTTGGCCTTGAGAAAGGCCTCCTTGAACTTCTCGGAAACCGAGCATTCCTTGCTGAGGACAAAGCGGGAAGCGATCTGAACGCCATCGGCACCGTATTTATCCATCATTTCAGCCATCTCAAAACCGTTGGTGATTCCACCGGCGGCAATCAGCGGGATCTTGGACACCACCTTACGGATAGAGGGGAAGAGTTCGCGCAACGGGGTTTCGGTCCCGAGGTGACCGCCGGCCTCCGTGGCCTCGACGATGATGGCAGCCGCCCCCAGTTTCTCGGCCAATTTGGCCAAGCCCGGCGAGGAAACGATTGACACGATCGGTATGTTGAATTTGGCGCCGATTTTGAAAATATCGCGGGAAAAACCTGCTCCCGTGATGATCATGTCGGCCCCGGCCTCGATGGATCCCATGACCAGATCATAGAAATCCTTCATGGCATACATGATATTGACCGCAATCACCCCTTTGGTGGCCTTTTTGGCCTTGCGGATATCCTCCTGCAGTTCAGGAACCGGGATTCCGGAACCACCGATGGTACCGATCCCGCCACATTCGGCCACCGGCACCGCCAGAGCGGACGTGGAAACCCGGATGGACATGCCGCCCTGGATAATGGGAATTTTCGCGATGAGCGAACCTATTTTTAGTTCTGGCAGTTTCATTCAAGCCTCTTGATCAAGTGTTGCTTTCGGAATTATATGGAAAATGCGCCCGTTGGCGCAAAAAAGCCATGCTTTTACAACAAAAAAAGAATGCCGAGATCCCTGGTGTTTGTCAAGCCCTGGGGGCTTGACGGAAAAAATGAATATGAAAAGTTATTCTACCATAATATGACCACATCGGCTTGACTTTTCACCTCTTTTACGAGTACATTTATTATTTTTTGTCGACCTTCTCAGTCGCATCGGGTTGCGCACAGCGCACCCTTCGAGATACATTGGAGTTTTAATTGAAGATTCAAGCAATTAACGGTTTCAAGGATATCCTGCCGGATACGGCGGTGCGATGGCGCCACATCGAGCAGCGCGCCCGCGATATCTTCGAGCGCTTCGGCATGCGTGAAATCCGCACGCCGATCATGGAAAAGACCGAACTCTTCGTGCGCTCCATCGGTGAAGCCACCGACGTGGTCGAAAAGGAAATGTACACCTTTATCGACAAGGGCATCACCATGCGGCCCGAGGCCACGGCGTCGATCATGCGTGCCTTCATCGAACACGGCCTCCATGTCCAGCAGCCGATCCAGCGGCTCTATGCCATCGGCCCCATGTTTCGCCATGAACGGCCGCAAAAGGGGCGGTTGCGCCAATTCCATCAGCTGGACGCCGAAATCATTGGCGCGGTGGAGCCACGGGTGGACGCCGAATTGATTGCCATGGGCCAGATGCTGCTCGACGAACTCGGCCTTTCGGTCAGCCTGGAACTCAATTCCTTGGGTTGCCCTATATGTCGCCCCCCCTTCAAGCAACGACTGGTCGCCTTTCTTGAACAAACCAGCGAGGGGTTGTGCGAGGACTGCAAGCGCCGCACCCAGACCAACCCCCTGCGCGTACTGGACTGCAAGAAACCAACCTGCCGTGCCTTGGTCAAGGATGCGCCGTCCCTGCTCGATGCCCTCTGTCCCGACTGCGACCGCCACTTCCAGGAAGTCCAAGGAGCGTTGCAGGGGCTGGAGATCCCCTTTAGGCTCAACCCGTTCATGGTTCGAGGACTTGACTACTACACCCGCACCACCTTCGAATTTCTCACCACCGACCTGGGGGCGCAGGCGGCGGTGGGCGCAGGCGGTCGTTACGATGGCCTGATTGAAGAACTGGGCGGCCCTCCGCTGTCTGGCATCGGTTTCGCCATGGGGCTGGAACGCATCGCCCTGCTGCTCGAACAGCGGCCGGAGGGTGAACAGCCGACCGACACCACGGATATTTTCATCGCCGCCCTCGGCCAAGCCACCCTTGCACCCTGCAGCCAATTGGCGCACGGGCTGCGCAAGCAGGGAATCAGGGTGGGGATCGATTACAGCGGGCGCGGCCTCAAAGCATTGCTCAAACAAGCGGCACGGATCAATGCCCGCTTTACCTTGATCGTCGGTGATGACGAATGGGCGAGCCAGCAAGGCATCCTCAGAAACATGACGACCCAGGAACAGCAACCTGTTGCCCTGGTCGGCACCACGGACGAACTCAGCCGACGGTTGGCGGAACATTTGCAGGTATTAAGACACTGACCGCACTTTCCGGCCTTTCCCCTAAACGAACAAACAGGCTGCCGGCGTCGCATTTTCCGGTTCGGTCTAACGACGGAACCGCTCATCTTTGGAGAATAACTATGGAATCAATGGGAGCGCTCCGGCGCACACATACCTGCAACGAACTGGGTCTCGATTTTCTTGACCAGGAAACCACCCTCATGGGTTGGGTTCTGCGCCGCCGCGACCATGGCGGGGTCATCTTTATCGATCTGCGCGACCGCTGGGGCATCACCCAGGTGGTGTTCAACCCGGAGATCAACCCGGCAGTCCATGCCAAGGCCCATCAGCTGCGCAGCGAGTGGGTCATCGCCGTCCGCGGCCGAGTGGCCAAGCGGCCGGAGTCCATGGAAAACCCCAAACTCGCCACCGGTGCCATCGAGATTCTGGTGGATGAACTGCGCATTCTCAACACCAGCGAAACCCCACCCTTCCCCCTGGACGAAGATGTCGAGGTCTCGGACACCCTGCGCCTCCAGTACCGTTACCTTGATCTGCGCCGCCCTGAGATTGCCAAGAATCTCATCCTCCGTCACCAGGCCCTACAGACGGTGCGCACCTATCTCAACGACAACCAGTTCCTGGAAATCGAAACCCCGATGCTCACCCGCTCCACCCCCGAAGGGGCCAGGGACTATCTGGTGCCGAGCCGGGTCCATGCTGGCAAGTTTTTTGCCTTGCCGCAGTCCCCGCAGCTGTTCAAGCAGATCTTGATGGTCGCGGGCATGGACCGCTACTATCAGATCGTCAAATGTTTCCGCGACGAGGACCTGCGCGCCGACCGGCAGCCCGAGTTCACCCAGATCGATATGGAGTTGAGCTTCATCACCGAAGAGGAGATCATCACCATTGTCGAGGGCATGATCAAGGCCCTGTTCAAGGAGATCCGCGATCTTGACCTGCAGCCGCCCTTCAACCGCATGACCTACGACGAGGCCATGCGCCGCTTCGGCACCGACCGGCCCGACACCCGTTTTGGTCTGGAACTGGTCGACCTCACCGAGACCCTGCGCGGCTGCGGCTTCAAGGTGTTCAACACGGTGATCGACAAGGGCGGGATGGTCAAGGCGATCAACGCCAAGGGCTGCGGCGCTTTCTCCCGCAAGGATCTGGACGATCTCACCGAATATGCCGGCCGTTTCGGTGCCCGCGGCATGGCCTGGATCAAAGTCAAGGAAGACGAATGGCAGTCACCGATCACCAAATTCTTCACCGAGGACGAGATCAAGGCCATGGCCCAGGCCTTGGATGCCCAACCCGGCGACCTGATCCTCTTCGGTGCCGACACAGCCAAGACCGTGCACCAAGTCCTCTCCGAACTGCGGCTTGAGTTGGCCCGGCGACTCGGCCTGATCCAGGGCGACAGCTTCAACTTTCTCTGGGTCACTGATTTTCCCCTCCTTGAGTACGACGAGGAACAAAAACGCTACACCGCCGTGCACCACCCGTTCACCGCGCCCAACGAAGCACAGTTGGAGCTGCTGGAAACCGATCCCGGCGCGGTCAAGAGCCGAGCCTATGACCTGGTACTCAACGGCAACGAGATCGGCGGCGGCTCGATCCGCATCCACAGCCCCCTGATGCAGAAGAAGGTGTTCAAGGCCCTGGGCATCGAGACCGAGGAGGCCCAGGAAAAATTCGGCTTCCTTCTGCGCGCCCTGGAACTCGGCGCCCCGCCTCACGGCGGCATCGCCTTTGGCGTCGACCGGCTGATGATGCTGCTCACCGGTTCCACCTCCATCCGGGACGTCATCGCCTTCCCCAAAACGCAGAAAGCCACCTGCCCGCTCACCGAAGCACCTTCGTCGGTGGCGCGCAAGCAGTTGACCGAACTGCACCTGCAACCGGACTGGAAGGAAAAATAACCCTTCATTGCTGATCACCACGCCGGAGCAGACCCTGCATCCCAATTCCGGCGTGGTGCCTTTCCTCCCATACCCTGCCCCCGCCGTGCGGAGCACAGCCGTTCCTCAACCCTGCTCCCGCCACCTGCCGTCGATCAACAGTTCATGGGGCCGAAAGGCCTGCTTGTAGCCCATGCCGGCGTGGCCGTCGATCCAGTAGCCAAGATACAAATAATCAATGCCGCGGGTGGCGCAGATGTGATTGAGGGTCAGGATGTTCAAGGTGCCTGGGCTGCGCCATCCTTGCTGCGGATCGAAATAGAAATAAACCGCGTTGAGCCAGGCGGGCGCCGCATCGACCACCGCCACCCCCAGCAGTTGTGTACCCACTCGGTAGCGGATCTCGAAACAGCGGCTGATGGTAGTGATAAAAAAGCCGGTATAATAGCTGTCGGCGCTGCTCCGCCCTTCGGGAAAGCGGGTAGAGAGAAAGCGCTGCAACAGCGCCAGGTTTTCCTTGGACATGGTCAGGGGGGCGATCTCCACCGCCACATCCTGATTCTTTTTCCACACCCGCCGCTGGTTGCGGTTGGGACAAAGCCGGTCCGGACGGATGCGAATGGGCACACACTGCCTGCATTCCGGACAGTGCATGTTGTACATGCAGTTGCCGTTGCGGCGGTACCCGTAGGCCAAAAAATCGCCCATGGTGGCATCGTCGATCGGGGCAAGGATCGCCTGGTGGTACACCGCCTTGGTGCCCATGCCATACGGGCAGTCGGCGGCGGTGTGGATGAAGAATTGCCGCAACTCTCTGGCAAGGCTCGGCGGGATATCGTCCTGCCTATCGTTTCGACCGGTCATTCTGGATTCCTCTCCTCACACCAGTCCCTGATCAAGCATGGCATCGGCCACCTTGACAAAACCGGCAATATTCGCGCCGGCCAGATAGTCTCCTTCCAGGCCATAGGCCGCGGCCGCCTCCAGGCAGGTTCGATGAATGGTGTGCATGATGGCCCGCAGCCGGCCCTCCACCTCTTCCCGCGACCAGCTGATGCGCATCGCATCCTGGGCCATCTCCAGGCCGGACACCGCCACACCGCCGGCATTGGCCGCCTTGGCCGGACCAAAGAGGATGCCCTGGTCGCGAAAAAAGGCGATGGCCTCAGGTGTTGAAGGCATGTTCGCCCCTTCGCAGACCAACCGCACACCAGCGGCGGCCAGATGTTGGGCATCGGCAAGATTGAGCTCGTTCTGGGTTGCCGCCGGCAAAGCGCAATCAGCCGGGTACCGCCACAACGGGTTCCAACCCAGGGTTGGGTTCGCCGCCACGTAAAGGGCATGCGGATAGCGCTCGCTGTACTCCCCAATACGCCCCCGGTGGATGTTCTTCAGCGTCTTGATGAACTCCAGCTTGCTCGCATCGATGCCCTCTTCATCGTAGATATGGCCAGAGGAATCGGACAGGCTCAGCACCGTGCCCCCCATTTGCACAATTTTCTCGGCAACGAACTGGGCCACGTTGCCCGAGCCCGACACCAGGCACCGCTTGCCGGCCAAGGTCTCGCCCCGGTGGGCGAGCATGGCTGCGGTGAAATAGACCACCCCGTAGCCCGTGGCCTCGGGCCGGATCAGGCTGCCGCCCCATGCCAGCCCCTTGCCGGTCAGCACCCCGGTGAACTTGTTTTGCAATTTTTTATACATGCCGAACAGGTAGCCGATCTCTCGGGCCCCAACGCCGATATCGCCCGCCGGCACGTCGGTATCCTCGCCGATGTGGCGGAACAGTTCGGCCATGAAGGCCTGGCAGAAGCGCATGATCTCGGCATCGGAGCGCCCTTTGGGATCAAAATCAGCGCCCCCCTTGGCCCCGCCCATGGCCAGGGTGGTGAGGCTGTTCTTGAACACCTGTTCAAAGGCGAGAAATTTGATGATCGACAGGTTGACCGAGGGGTGAAAGCGTAGGCCGCCCTTGTAAGGACCGATGGCCGAGTTCATTTCCACCCGGTAGCCACGGTTGACGTGAATCGCCCCTTGATCGTCCATCCAGGGCACGCGGAACATGATCATCCGCTCCGGCTCAACCAGCCGTTCCACCACGGCGTGCCGCCGGTACTCGGGATGACGATCAAGCACCGGCCTGATCGTCGCCAGCAATTCGCCGACCGCCTGGTGGAACTCCCGTTGTTCGGGATCGCGCCGCAGGATGGTGGCCAACACCTCGTCCACAGCTGGTTTCTGTTTCGCTTCCGCGGATCCGCGACCAATGGAGCTATCGGCGGTGCCAAGATCCCGGGGCGTGTTGACATTGCGCCACGAGGGACGCAGATGCTCCGGTGGCCGGGGGGTTGCTACGCCGGGCGCCGAGCGCAGTTGATTGATCCGTCGCTGGTTGCTTGCGGCCATCGCTTCCAGCAGCGGCCGGCAGGACTGGTCATAATAGGCCAAGAGCGGTTCGACCCGGCCATTCCCCGCCAGGTCCGGCATGACCGCGACCACCCCCGGCTGCCGGCAGTCGAGCAACCACTGCAGGGCCTCCTCCCCCATGTCGGGCAGATCGCAGGCCACCACCAGCCAGGAGACGTCGGGGAAGGCGCGAAAGGCGGCAAGAATCCCCGCCAACGGGCCCGCCAACCCGGGAACATCGTCCACCCGGATCATCTCGGCAAGCGCGGCGGGCAAGGCGCCGGCTCCGGCGATCACCACCTGTTCCACTCGACCCCGCAGGACGGCCACGGTTCGCTCGATCCATGTCCTTCCTGCCGTTTCAAGCAGATGCTTGGGCGTCCCCATGCGGCTGCTCTTGCCGCCGATGAGCACACAGCCCCAGACAGGCGTCCGCCCATGTTCGCGGATGGACATCATGTCCGATGCGCGCATTCGGCAAAAAGTCCGGCGGCAGCGCCGCGACGCAGCAATTCGCGCACGGCCCGGAGGCCACTGTCGCCAAGATCGCGGGAGAACGCATTGACATAGAGACCGATATGGCTGTTGATCACCTCCGGAGCCATTTCCTGGGCATGGATCTTGATGTACTCCCACCCTTCATCCGGGTGGGAATCCGCCCAACGGATGCTGGCGGCGATGGCGCTCTCAACGGCGGTCCGCACGGCCGGTTGCAGGGTTCTTTTGGCGACAATGCAGCCCAAAGGGATGGGCAGCCCGGTGGTCTCCTCCCACCATTGGCCAAGATCCTGAATGCAGCGCAATCCGAGCGGCTGGTAGGTAAAGCGGCTTTCATGGATGATCACCCCGGCATCGACCTCACCCCGGCAGATGGCCTCCATGATCCGGTCAAAACGCATCACCACCAACTGACGGCAGTCTGGACGGTAAAGCCGCAGCAGCAAGGCGGCCGTGGTGTAGGCGCCAGGTATGGCAATCTTCCATGCCGCGATGTCCGGAGGGGTGTCACGATCGCCGGCTGCGATCAGCAGGGGACCGCAGCCACGGCCCAACGCCGCGCCGGCATGAAGCAGCGCGTAGCGGTCAAGCACGTGCCCCAGGGCATGAAAGGAGATCTTGCTCACATCCAGGCGGCCCTCGATGGCCCACTGGTTGAGCGTTTCCACATCCTCCAGCACTGGTTGGGCGAAACGCGCACCGGAAAGCGGCACCCTGCCATGCACCAAGCCATTGAAAATATAGGTATCGTTGGGACAGGGAGAAAACCCCAGGGACAGGGCGTGTTGTTCAGTCATGTTGCAGTCCTTTGATCACCAGCGCGGCCACCTCGCCGCACCGGACACAGGCGTCGCGCAGTCGCCATTGTTGGAGATTACGGTCTTCGACCAGATTGGAGATGCATCGCAGTTCAAGCAGCGGCAGGCTAAACCGCTGGCAGACCCGGGCCGCGGCCGCGCCTTCCATGTTTTCACAAAGCGCCTGGTGCTGCCGGGCGAGCATCGTGCCGCGCCGGCGTGAACCGCTGACGCAACTGACGGTGACAAAGGTTCCGCGATGGAATGGAACCTTGGCGGAGGTGAGCGCCGTCGCGGCCTGCGCAAGCAAATCGCTGTCGAGCTCAAACGCATCGTGGATCGTTAGGCCCTCGCCTCGGAGCGGCTCCGTCATTTCTCCGTAACAGACGCCGAGATCGCCGAGAATCTCACGCTCCGCCAGGCAGATATCCAGCAGGGCCGCGCCTCCCGCTTCCCGGCAATAGGCTCCGGCGACTCCGAAATTCACTATCGCGCGAAAGGAAACGGTCGGACAGGCTAGCACGGCGGTCAAATGCATGGCTGTTTCCACCGGACCAATGCCGGTGATCAGGGGCGACCATCCCCCGGAGGCGGGGCAAACAGTGGCAAAAGCCTCCATTTCAAAGGACGTTGCGGCGGTGACGAGGAGCATGCAAGAAGCGGAGACGATTATTGTGCGGAAAGGAAGTGGACCTATCGGACATGGACTGTGGATACCGGCTGTTCGCTTGGCCTCCAGCTGTCAGAGATTTTCCTGTGGCCATCGGCGAATAGACCGAGACTTTTTGTGCAATGTAAAGTAGGTTAGCGGCCTTTGCAAGATAATCACCGTGTTTCTCTCCCTGCTGCTGTCCCCATGATCGACTTTCATCACCGGCTGGATGCGTACGACTACGACCTGCCGCCGGAGCGCATTGCCCAGTTCCCCGAACCCCAACGTGATCATTCCCGGCTGCTAGTTCTCGACACCAACGTCCCTGAACTCGTTCACCGGCGGTTTGCCGACATTGTCGACCATCTCCGGCCCTCCGACCTGCTGGTCATCAACAGCACCAAGGTCTTTCCCGCCCGCTTGCTGGGCAGGAAGGAAACCGGCGGCAAGGTGGAACTCTTTCTGCTCAACTTTCCCCATTCGCCCACCACGACCGATCCGACGTCCTCATGGCACGAGGCCACGGCCACCGCGCTGCTCAAGAGTTCCAAACGCCCCAAGGTCGGCGGGTCGCTGCTGTTTGACGAACAATTTCACGCCCGGGTTGACGCCTTGCTGGGCGATGGCAAGGCTGAGGTTACCCTGCGGTATCGGCCCGCACCCGGCCAATCACTCCAGGACCTGTTGGAACGCCATGGCCAGATGCCGCTGCCACCCTATATCGATCGGCCAAACGGCAATGTCGAGGAGGATCTCCATCGCTACCAGACCCGCTATGCCAGCCAAGTCGGTTCTGTGGCCGCGCCCACCGCCGGCCTGCATTTCAGCGATGCGCTGCTTGCCCAGATCAGGGCAAAGAGGGTGGACATTGCGCCGCTTGTGCTCCATGTCGGCTACGGCACCTTCGCGCCGGTGCGCAGCGAAGACATCCGGGAGCATCGCATCCATCGGGAATGGGTGGAAATACCGGCGGCAACCGCGGCCAAGGTCAATCAAACCAAGGCGGCGGGCGGCAGAATTTGGGCAGTGGGCACCACCACGGTCCGCAGCCTGGAGTTTGCTGCCGATCAACACGGACAGGTTCAGCCGGGGGCAAGCGAGTGCGACCTCTTCATTTATCCTGGATTCCAATTTCGAGTGATCGACAACCTGATCACCAACTTTCACCTGCCGAAATCATCGCTGCTCTTTTTAGTTTCCGCCCTGGCCGGCCGACAACGGATTCTCGCCGCCTACAAGGAAGCTATCGCCTCCTCCTACCGTTTTTTTTCCTATGGCGACGCCATGGCTATTGTCACCAAGCCTTGAGCATCGAACCGCCCCTGCCGCCCTCCCAATAAAAAACCCGGCTTGAAGCCGGGTTGAGCAAACGCATGTGTATCAAGCAATTAATGAGCCGCGGGGCAATGGCAACACCCCCCTCCACTGGCGGGGCAGGAGGCACCGCCACTTTCGGCGCTGGCCGCGCCTCCTCCTTTGGTTTCTTTGCCGCTGGAACAGGCGCTATAGCCGTCGGTATACCACCCGCCGCCTTTCAACTGAAAGGAACTCATGGAGATCAGCTTGCGGACCTCCCCGCCGCACTCGGGGCAAACCGTGATCGGTGCATCGGCGATACGTTGCTGCATTTCAAATACTTTTTGACATCCATTGCATTCATACTCATACACTGGCATAACACGACCTCTCAACGCTATCTATATAGTAAGGGGGGAAGAATGAGCGTAGCTGTAAACAGGGGCAAAAATAATGATTCCCGCCCCCCCTGTCAACTCCTGTCGCTCGCCCATTCTTGGCCGCTCCCACATCGCGACGCGAAAATCAACACCTTGGCCTGCCAACAAAAAAATCCTCTTTCTCGACATACAAATACTCTTTTTTGATCAATCAATAATTTCCGGACCGCGACGGGTGGCTGATTGACTCTTTTTCGATCCATCGGAATAAAACAATTGCATTGCGCTACCACCTGCCCTATTATTAGAGTAATTTTAAAAGAAACCACCTGTATCCCATTACATTCATTACTCAGGAGACACCAATGAGTAAATCTCTCGTTGAAATGACCGCCGAAATCATTCAATCGCAAATCAGCAGCAAACAAATGTCAACAGAAGAAATAAAGGCGGCGCTTAACGATACATTTCAAACCCTTAAAGCACTTCAAGAATCCGAATCCGTCGGCATTGAAGCTGAACCTGAAGAAATCAATCCTGCTATAGACCCGAAAAAGTCCATCCAGAAGAATAAAATTATCTGCCTGGAATGCGGACAGGAATTCAAGATGCTTTCGCCAAAGCATCTGAAGTCGCACGGTCTCAATTCCAAGGAGTATCGCAAAAAACATGGATTTTCCGCTCGGCAACCGTTGTGCGCCAAGGCGTTGTCGGAAAAACGTTCACAATCGGGCAAAGAACGGGGCTTACCGGATAATCTTCGCAAGGCCATTGAAATGCGCACCAAAGATTCAGCAAAGAAAAAATAATTTTCTGTTTGTTCAATAGCATGCGGAGCATTCGGTGTGGTGGTCCTCTCGACACGACCACCACCCATTTCGTCGCAACCGCATGGTTTTCGGGCGTATCCATAGACGTTCATTCGCACCCGTGCCCAGGATGACATTTTTTCTTTCCTCCCGCACGCTTCGTGTTTGTCGCCTCGCCTTGCACTCTTTCGTTTACCCTGTTCCTGCATTCCCATGATCGGCATCTTTGATTCCGGTGTCGGCGGTATGACCGTTGCCCGCGCCATTGAACAGTTCTGCCCGGGTTTTCCCCTGGTCTATCTCGGCGATCTCGCACGGACCCCCTACGGCTCAAAGAGTCCGGCAATGATCACCGAATACTCGCACCGCAATACCGACTTTCTCCTCCGGCAGGGCGCCAAACTGATCGTCATCGCCTGCAACTCGGCCGCGAGCACGGCCTCTTCCTTCTTGCGCAGCCACTACCACCAATTGATCATCGACGTGATCTTCCCTGCCGTGGATCGTGCGGCCGGGGAGAGCGTCAATGGCCGCATCGGGGTGATCGGTACCCGGGCCACCATCAATTCCGGACTGTATGAACAACGCCTCCAGGCGGCCCGACCGGACTGCAAGGTCTACAGCCAAGCCTGCCCGCTGCTGGTCCCGCTGGTCGAGGAGGGATGGCTGGAGCGGCGCGAAACCAAAATGATCGTCAAAAAATATCTCCACCCGCTGCGCGACAAACAAATCGACACCTTGATCCTTGGCTGCACCCATTATCCCTTGCTGAAAAAGACCATTGCCCCGCGCATCGGCCGGCGGGTGCATATTATCGATTCCTCAGTCGAGGTCGCGCTGCACTTGAAAACTCTTCTGGACAGTGACCACGACCTTCGCCAGTCACTCTACGCCCCGGACACCCCGAGCCGTTTCTTTGTTTCCGATATTCCTTCTCCGGTGCATGCCCTCGCCAGCAAAATATTCGGCCGGACTGTCCGGTTGGAGAAAACCGATGTCTAATTTGCTCCGTCTTCTCGTCATCGTGTTGCTGCTGACAGTGACAGCCGCGCTTCCCAACAGGGCGAAGGCCGCTCCACCATCCGCAGACACCGTCTCCCCCGCAACTCGTGTTCTCCAAGTGCAGAAAAAGTATCAGCAATTGCGCAGCCTGGAATTCGATTTTGCCCAGACGACCCAGACCGGTGGCCGGATCAAGCAGGGGAGCGGTCACGCCACGTTTTACCGTTCCGCCAAGACAACCTCGGACGGCGCGGGGATTATGCGTTGGAACTATAGCGAACCAATCGCCCAGATCATCATCAATGACGGCAAGGAGCTTTCTGTCTACACGCCGCAGGATAAACAGCTGCTTGTCTCACCGGTGCAGGATTTGGAATCCGACATCACTTACGCCATTTTCACCGGCACCAAAGGCTTGCTCGATGAATTTGCCGTCTCTGCCGCGGACGCATTGTTCCTGCTCAACACACCGCCAGCCGCCCTGGACGCCGTCCTGCTCATCCCCCGGGAACCGCATCCCCAGGTCAAGCGAATTCAGCTCTGGCTGAACGCGGACCATACGTTGCACCGGCTACTGATGGAAGACCATTTCGGTGCGCTCACAGAACTGACCTTCAGTCAGGTACGGTTCAATACCCTGCCCGCCAATGACCCCCGCCTGGTTCGATCCCTGCTCCAGCTGGATCTGGCGCCCGGCACGGAAATCATTCGCCAGTAAAGGGCAAATCCGCGGTCTGATTTGTGCTCACCGATTTTCCCACCGCGTCGGGAAAAGACATTGCTCCCAATCGGTAAGCAGGGTAAAGAAGAGCGATCAAATCATACCCCGACTTTCCTAGCTCGTTCGCGGTCTTCGCCAGCCATAGGTTAATCTCGCCACCGATTCGATCATTCTGCATGCGCATTGCCGTTCTCTCCGACAGTCATGATCACATTGCCAACCTGCACAGGGCTGTTCAAATGGCCAATCAACATCGGGCGGAACTGCTGCTGCACTGCGGGGATTTGATTTCTTCCTTCATGCTGCCCTATCTGCACGCTTTTCAAGGCCCGGTTCATCTTGTTTACGGCAACAATATCGGCGACCAGCATCTGATCGCTACACGCTGCGGCGCAATCTTTGGCAACCTGCATCACCATGGGTGTCATCATGGAACCATCTGTTTGCCCGCGTTGCGCATCGCCTGCCATCACTATCCCGCATTCGCCCGTGAGCTGGCCTGTTCTGGACATTTCGATCTTGTCTGTTATGGTCACGACCATCTTTTTCATTCCGAGCAGATCGGTGACTGCCTGCTGGTTAACCCAGGAGAACTTCTCGGAAAAGACGCTGCTCCCACGTTCGCCTTGGTCGATACCGAACACAAGACGGTGCAACGGCTCGCAGTTGGAACCCAGATGTTGATTGACAGTTGATCCATCCCGCACGGATGTGATCGCGGCGCTGGCTGCGCCCCATCGGGGGGCCTGCCGGTTAATTTTATCGAGACAGCAGAGAACCATGAGTGACGAAACTTTTGCAGATCTTTTCCAGGCGAACACCGTAGCCCGTTCAACCCTCCAGCCGGGAGGGCGGGTGGAGGCTGCCGTTGTAGGCATCAGCGGCGATAACATCTTCCTTGACGTCGGCGGTAAGAGCGAGGGCGTGCTCCATGCCTCAGAACTGCGCAACGACCAAGGAGAACTGACCATAGCCCCCGGTGACCGGATCGATGTTTTCTTCCTGGCCGCCCGTGGCGGCGAATTGGTCTTCACCACCCGTCTTGGTTCCGGTCAGACCGGCTCGCGGGAACTGGAAGAGGCTTTTCAGTCGGGCATCCCGGTTGAAGGTAAGGTGACAGGAGAAGTCAAGGGTGGGTTCTCGGTGACCGTTGCCGGACAGCGCGGCTTTTGTCCCTACTCGCAGATGGATATCCGCAAGGTAGAAAATGCCGAAGAATATCTTGAAAAAATCATGACCTTCAAGATCATCGAGTACGGCAGCCAGGGAAGGAACATTATCCTGTCGGCCCGAGCAGTTCAGGAGGAAAAACGCCAGCAGGAGCGCGAGGCGCTGAAAGCGCGACTCAACGAAGGCATGCAGGTAAGCGGTGAGGTCACCTCCATCCGCGAATTTGGCGCCTTTGTTGACATTGGCGGCATCGACGGGCTCATCCCCCTTTCCGAACTTGCCTGGGGGCAAACCGACAAGGTCGAAGATGTCCTCCAACGCGGCCAGCAGGTCGAGGTGATCATCAAACGGCTGGATTGGGACAAGGATCGCATCTCGCTCAGTCTGCGTGAAACCACGGAAGATCCCTGGAACAAGGCGTTGACCCAGTATCCCATCGGCTCGGTCCACCAAGGAAAGGTTTCACGGCTCGCCGCATTCGGGGCCTTCGTCACCCTGGAACCGGGGATTGACGGCCTGTTGCACATCTCCAAACTCGGGGGGGGGCGGCGGATTCATCATCCTCGCGAGGTGTTGGAAGCCGGCCAGGAACTGACCGTAAAAATCGAGTCCATCGACAGAGAGCAAAAGCGCATTGCCCTCGCTCCTGAAGATTACACCGCCAGTGAGCAGCCGGAGCGGGAAAAGTACACACCTCCACCCGCCGCCAAGGAGTCCCCCTCCATGGGCACCTTGGGCGACTTATTGAAGTCGCAGATGAACAAAAGGAAAAAATAGCAAAGACTCCCGCATCAGGGCAACATCGTGGTGTCCTGATGCGGGACGGACGATCTCACAGGGAACGGCGGGCGATCTCAAACATGATGACGGCCGCAGCCACCGAGGCGTTCAGCGAGTTGAACGAAGCCTGCATGGGAATCGTCACCAGCACATCGCATTGCTTCCGTACCAGTGGCCGTATGCCCTTGCCTTCGCTGCCAATGACCAGGCAGATCGGCCCTGAAAAATCAGTGGTGTAGATCGGAGCGGCATTCGCTTCGGCTATCGCGCCGAAAATCCAGAATCCTTGCTCCTTCAACCTGTTGAGGGCATCGACCAAATTGACGACCTGGCATAACCGCAGATGGGACACGGCGCCGGCCGAGGTGCGGGCGACGGTGCCGGTGAGGGGCACGCTGCGTTCCCTGGTGAGGATCACCCGGGAAAACCCCGCGGCCAGGGCGGAACGCAGAATCGAACCCACGTTGCGCGGGTCCTGCAGAGAGTCAAGCACCAGGATGCGTGCCTGAGTTGTTTGTTCTTCGTCCGTGATCCCGGCCAGCAGATCCTCCAGCGACAGAAGACGGGCTTCGCTCTGCCGCGCCACCACCCCCTGATGTCGGCAATTTTTCGGCACCCCCATCCTGGCGCCATCAACAAAGCGAACCGCGATCGCATGGCTTTTCGCATGGTCGATGATCTGCTGCAGACGCGGACCGGCTTTGCCCTTTTGCACCAGAATTTCACTGATTCCGCCACATCCTTCCTGCTGGAGGGTCTCCCAAACCGCGTTGAATCCCCACAGGAGATCCTCGGAAGGTTCATCTGAAGCAAACGGTCGCGCTGGTTTGGTGACCGTTGATTCTCGCCGCTTGCACTCCATCAGGTTGACCACGACATCGGTTGCCCAGAGGAGGTCCGCCGCCGCCGACAGCGCTCGGCGATGATGATGCTGCGCAGGCTCTCCACCGCCTCGTCAAGCCGGTCATTGACAATCAGATAGTCATAGGCGTTGACACAGGCCAATTCCTTGCGGGCATTGTTCAGGCGAACAGCCAGCGTCGCCTCGTCTTCCGTGCCCCGTCCTCGCAATCGCTGCTCCAAATCGGCAAGGGTCGGCGGAGCAATGAACACCGTCACGGGATTGGTTCTTTGGCACACCTGCGCCGCCCCCTGAACGTCAATATCCAAGAGCACATCCAACCCTGCCCGCTGATGTCGCTCCACCTCGGCTACACTGGTACCGTAAAGGTTGCCATGGACCTCCGCCCATTCAAGAAAGCCTGTGGGTTGCTGGTTGCGAATGGCGGCGAAGGTATTCTGGTCGACGAAATGATAGTGTATGCCCTCGTGTTCGCCAGGGCGGGGGGGACGAGTGGTGTGGGAGACGGAGAAGACCAGTCCAGGCAGCTCCCGCATCACCCGGTTGACGATGGTGGTCTTGCCGCAGCCGGAAGGGGCGGAAAGCACAAGTAACAGGCAGTCATGCATCGGCGTCCTCCTCTTTGCCCTTGGCCAGTAGATGGGTGGGGTTGCGGTATTCCTGATCAATGGCCAGCAGTCGCTGACTGATCGTTTCTGGTTGCACCGAGGAAAGAATGAGATGGCCGGAATCGAGCAGGATGATGGCGCGGGTACGTCGTCCTTCGGTGACGTCGATCAGCTTTTTTTCCGCCCTGGCCTCTTCCTTCAACTTGCGGATGGGCGAAGAGCCAGGATTGACCACCGCCAGAATGCGGCTAACCTTAACGGCATTGCCAAAGCCGATATTGAGCAACCTGCTGTCCATACATTTCATCAAGAGTAAGAGGGAGAGGAGAACCAACGCTGCACAGCGCGGAGATCGGCGCATTCACTCGATATTCTGCACCTGCTCGCGCAATTTTTCGATCTCGTTTTTCATTTCCACCGCCAGATGGGCAATACCGGCATTGGCGATCTTTGAGGAGAGGGTGTTCACTTCGCGCAAGAATTCCTGGAGGAGAAAATCGAGTCGACGGCCAACCGGCTCATCGCTGACCAGGTAGGCGCGAAATTGGGCCATGTGGCTGCCAAGCCGCGTAATTTCCTCGGTCACGTCACTTTTGTCGGCCATGATCGCAGCTTCCTGGGCCAAACGCAGGGGATCGAGATCAAGGCCCTCCAGCAGCTTGGCCACCCGGAGGCGGAGTTCCTGCTGGCGTTGCCGGAGGAGCTCTGGAATGCGGTTGTCGATCTGACGAACGATCGATTCGAACCTGGCCAGCCTGCCAAGCAGATCACGTGCGAGTGCTTGCCCCTCTTGTTCGCGCATGGTGTCACAATCATGGAGAGCGGCCTCCAGGGCAGCGCTGATCAGTGCCCACTCCGCATCCATGTCAGGATGTTGCTCCTCCAGACTAACGACATCCCGCAAGGTTAGCATGTCACGCAAGCTGATCTCGGCATCGATCCGGTAGTCCTCGACCAGTTGCTGCAAGCAGCGATGGTACTGGCGGGCTACGCTGTCATTGACCACCAGGTGCGGTTCCGCCGGTGAGATGCCGTGCAGGCTGAAGGTGATATCAACCCGCCCTCGATCAAGCATGGAGGCGACCTTTTTCTTGACCGGTTCCTCCAAGGCGGCAAACAGCCGTGGAAGAACAACTCGTTGGTCAAGAAAACGGTGGTTGACAGTACGGACTTCAGCCACCCAGGTCCGTCCTCCCTCGGAGGCTTCCCCCCGACCAAATCCGGTCATGCTTCGTGGTCGCATTGCTTGTTCTCCTGGCGATAAAACTGCCCCGTAACCACTTCCCCTAAAGAAGCTCGGGGCTACGCGCAATCCTTTTGCAGCGCCTCGCGCAACTCGGCGGTCGTGACGCAAGCCGTACCTATCTTGCCGACCACGATACCGGCGGCGTGATTTGCAAGCGCAGCCGCCTCACCCATCGCGCAGCCGGCAGCAAGCCCGAGTGCCAGCGTCGCGGCCACCGTGTCTCCGGCTCCAGTCACATCGTAGACTTCCTTGGCCATGGTCGGGATGGTCACCAGCTCATCCTCGCCTTGCAACAAGGCCATGCCGGCCTCGCCCCTGGTGACCAGGACCGCTTCACAGCCAAGATCATCTCGAATCTGCCGGGCAGCGGCAAACAGACTCTTCTGATCATCGATCCGCATTCCGGCCATCTGCATCGCTTCGTGGTGGTTGGGAGTGATGACGGTGGCGCCAACAAAACAGTGCGCATTGGCAGGTTTCGGATCGACGATCAAGGGGAGCGGTCGTTTGTCCCGATGGCGAACTGCATGGAGCAACTGGTGCAGGCGGATCATGAGGTGCTCGCTGACCACCCCTTTGGCGTAATCCGAAACCACGACAGCATCAAAGCTGTGCACATTGGTTTCAAGATAGTGCAACAGGGCCTCCAGTGATTTTTTTGAAGGCACTCCAGTCTGTTCACGATCAAATCGGACTACTTGCTGTCCTTGGGCAACGACCCGGGTCTTCACTGTGGTGGGACGCTGCCCCACGACCAATCCATCCGTGGGCACTCCGAGCTGGCCGACCAGCTCGATGGCCTTGTGTCCCATGGAATCATCGCCGATTAATCCGCACAGCGCGCCGCTTCCGCCCAGGGAAACGATATTGCGCAACACGTTGGCTCCCCCACCCAGCAATAGGTTCTCCCGTTGCACATTGACAACCGGAACCGGGGCCTCTGGCGATATGCGCGTGGCGGTTCCCCAGAGAAAATGATCGATGATGATGTCACCGATCACCAAAACTCTGGCCTTGGCAAACCGGTCAAGCGCTCCTGACAATACGTGGATGGACATTCTGATGTCGAAAAAGGAATGATGAAGAGCGACCAGCGCCTACTTCATCACCTTGTTCAATTCTGACACAACATCAGCGGAAATGTCGACCGAATCAGCGGAAAAGAGGACGACATTCCGCGGCAGCACCACTGTGTAGCCTCCATCATCAGCCACCTTGCCGACAATCTCTTCCAGTTTCTTGAGAATAGGATTGACATGCTGCTCGCGCAGTTTTTTCAACTCCTGGTTCGCTTCGTCCTGCTTGACCGCCAAGTCACGTCTCTTTTTCTGAAATTCCGCCGCTTTCTCCTGCTTGACACTGTCACTCCACGCAGAACCCTTCTTCTCCATTTCCTTCTGCATGTTGATCAGCGCCGTCTCATCGTTTTTAAAGGAAGCCTGCAGGGACTTCATCTTCTGCTCGATGATTCCTTGTGCTCGTTTTCCTGCGGTCGAGGAAGAAAGCACCTGTTTCATGTCGATCACACCAATTTTGGTGTCTGCGGCCACGACATCGCCACACACCAGAGATATCGCCATAACGACCACGCAACCGATGTAGCCAACCGTCTTTTTCATACGCTTCACTCTTTCTTCTCCTAACTTTGTCTTGATCCCGGAAACGCGACTGCTTCACGGTCGCGAGGAATGGATGAACCAGAATATAAAAACCGGGTAAGGGCTGCTGCCCATACCCGGCTGTTCACCAATCAATACAACATGCTATTTTACAATAACGAAATCGTCGCGCCGATTCTGCGCCCAGGAGATTTCATCATGGCCGAACAGCAACAACTTTTCCTCCCCAAAACTAACCGTGGTCAGCTGGTTGGAATTGACGCCAAGGTTAATCAGGTAGGTCTTGGCACTCTGGGCACGCCGCTCACCCAACGCAATATTGTACTCCTGCGTGCCACGGGGATCGCAGTTCCCCTCGATTCTAATTTTCAGATCAGGGTTCTTTTTGATGAAGTCGGCGTTGGTCTCGATTCGCTGTACCTGCTCACCGGTGATGCTGGAGCTGTCAAATTCGAAATAGACTGGCACCATCGGGCCCGATGTCCGCCCTTCCATGATGCCGGAATCTTCCGTCTCCAGAGGCTCCGACGCACCTGCCCCCTCGGTGCCAGTCACCTGTGACGTGGTGTCCGCAGCCTTCTTGCTGCAGCCTGTCAGGCTGACGCCAAGGGCAAGGAAAGCCAACATAACGAAATTCAACATTTTTTTACTGCTCATTTCTCCCTCCCATATCAATAAAAAATAAACAAATGCACGTTTCGACAATTTACTTCGCCAACTAAGAAAAACAACTATTTTTTCCCGAAAAATAAAATTCCTTGCAAAAGCCCATGAGCCTCTCTACATTCTGTGAGATTTTGCCGATGTCCTTCTCCCTTTTTTTCTGAGAAAAAGTATTACTCACATGATCGTACACCAACCCGCCTCAACGGATACCGTAGAGAGTCTTGTCTGCTCCAATCGCTTCGGAACATTTTTCGGTGTCCCCCAACAGGTGTTTGACACCGTGTGGCGCAACCTGACCAAGCCCGATCGCAGCGCGGTCGCCTATGTTTCCATGGAAATAGGCGCCGATCCGGATGTATTTCATCCATTGAGAGATTTTCTGGAACAAAAGGGAATCATCGACAGTCCCAATCCGCAACGGCAAGCCCTGCTGCGTAAATATCTCCATGGACCGCGCAAAATCCCCAACTACAGTGGCGGTCTCGGGGTCCTTGCCGGTGACACCCTGAAAAGTTTTGCCGATCTGCACCTGCCCGTTCTGGCTATCAGCCTCCTCTACCGCGAAGGGTACTTTTCCCAGATCGTCGACTCCAAGGTTGGGCAAATCGACCATGCCACCCGGTGGACGCCCGAAGCCACGCCCACCCTGTTCCTGCTGCGCGATCCCCAAGCACCGGATCAGCCACTGACCATCGACATCCCCTTCTATAATGGCCAGCACAGGCCGTCGATGGTCAAGGCCCAAGTCTGGATGAAAATGGAAATCGCCGACCAGCTCGACTATTTTGTTCCCGAGTTCTTGCTGGATTACAGTCTCCCCGATGCCCCGCCCTGGGTGGTTGAGTCGGCCCATCAGCTGTACAATGCGAAGTCCACCATGATCAAGGCCAATCAACGCCGCATGCTCGGGTCTGCCATCCTGCCCCTACTGGAAACGCTCGGCATGGCAACGGACACCATCCATCTCAACGAACAGCATGGAGTGACGGTGACCCTGCACCTGATCCTTCGGGAACTCCAGGAAAAACTCGGCGACGCTTTTCCCGACACCATGACCGATGCCGACATTCTTGCCGCGGCAGCACAGGTCTCCCGCAAAATTGTGTATACCATTCATACCCCGGTCAAAGCCGGACACGACCGATTTTCCCGCGATCTCTATTCGGGGATCAGCCATAAGGCCTTTCAGCGGATACTCAACCTGCTTGCCCACGACGAAGACATCGCTCACGAATACAACTTCACCGCCATGGCAATGCGGATCAACCGGGCCATCAACAGCGTCAGCCGATTGCATCGCGACGTCACCAAAAAGCAATTTCCAGCCTTCGCCCAGAAAATCAAAGCCATCACCAACGGCGTTCACCATCTGACCTGGATCAGTGACAACCGTATTAACTGTTTCAACCGCATCCCTTCCCTGCGCGACTGGCGCAACGATCCCAGCTGCTTTTCCGCCATTGCCGAACAGGATCTGCCGTTGTTGGCAAAACTGTTACAAAACGCCTGGGCCAAGGACAACCAGTTACTCATCGGTTATGTGAACAACATGTTGAAACGCCACCGCGAGCAGATGATCGAAACGTGGATCGATCCTCCCAATCATCTCTCCGGTCTTCCTGAAACCGAATGGCTCAAGCCGGGGGTGTTCACCTTCGGTTTTGCTCGGCGATTTTCCACCTATAAACGGGCAGATCTTATCTTCGACGATATCGGCCGGCTGTCCGATATCCTCATCAAGAACAACTGGCCGGTCAACTTCATTTTCGCTGGCAAGGCTCACCCTGCGGATGAGCCGGGAAAATATGTGCTCAAGTTGATTCTCGACAATCAAGAAGAACTGTACAAACGGAGCAACGGTCTGGGAAAACTCGTCTTTATTCCCGGCTACGACATGCGTGTGGCCAAAATGATGGTCGCCGGCGTTCACGCCTGGCTCAACAGCCCCAAGCGACCGCTCGAGGCCAGCGGCACCAGCGGCATGAAAGCCGCCATGAATGGCGTGCCGAACATCAGTATCATGGACGGTTGGTGGGTGGAGGGCTATCATGAGGGGCAAACCGGGTGGAAATTCGGCTATGAAGGGCCGGTTGACGATGCCGATCTCAGCGAGGACCCGGAATCCCTGCTGTACACCGAGGATGCGGCCGCGTTTTACGATCTGCTGCCCACGGTACTGGAGACATTTTATACCGATCCCGAATCCTATCTCACCCGCGCACTGAACAACTTGCGACTCAATATTCCCATTTTCAATACCCATCGGATGGCGGCTGAATACGTCACCCAATACGCCCTGCAACTCGTGCCGCCATTGGCCGCGACCATTGATCGATTTCGCCAGTTGTATCAAAGCGACCGGCCCGAGCAATGAGCGACCGGCCCTCCCCCTTTTCGCAAAAAGAACGCTAACGGGCCGCCCAGGGGACTTTTTCTGTACAAAAGCAGTGCTTATCACTGTGAGGTACAGTATAAGAACACTCATCTTTCCGGGATTGGCGCCCTTTGACAGGGCATGCCTATCAAGAGGCGTTTCGAGATGTTTCCTTGCCGGTCAGCTTTTTCCCATGCAGCGGATACATCGTCTATTTTTGCCCCCAAGATGAACCAGCGGCTGATCGTCATTGTCACGATGCACGACAGGAGGGTGGCAGCCGCACTACGATATCATTGAGAGACCAACAGCGACGAAGAAAGGAGCAACCCCATGGCCCGTCATATTAACCCGAGCAATTCCACCAATAAAACCATTGACGCCATCGACCGCAAAAGAGAGCGGGAACGGCAGTTCATGCTCAAGAAATCCCGAGAAATGGCTGCCGAACTGGCTGTCGCCCTCGTCCAAAGATTGCTGGATTTGCACATCATTGAGACCAATTCCGTGCATGCCATCCAAGAAGTCATGGCCAAACAGTTGCAACAGTTGAGCGATATGGAAGAGTTCGACATGCAGTTTAAGATCGCTCCCATCCGGAACCTGACCCCCGACCCCAACGTCATCAGCCTTTTTCTCACCCAATTCATCATCGAGGATCTGATCAATCATGACAACATCCAAGATGTTTTTGGCGATGATCTTGAAATTTATCGGGCTGTTGATTCCATCCTGAATAGGATACGTCCCCGGTAACCTAGTCCATGTCGGCCTTGCATCCCTCGAGCACTCCGTCGCTGGTTTTTGCGACACCCTCGGGCGAGATCGTGGATTACAGCGGCCTGCGCATGGCTGGCAGCGCCGCTGGACATTTTTACCAACCTCGACTCCATGAACTGATCGAACTTCCGGCCGGAAGCGAACTGTTTGCCCTTCCTGGACGGCAGCCTGTGGGCATTGAGCCTGTGGGCGGCGAACCCGCCCTGCTTGAGGTGAACCCCTACCAACCGAACGAACCCGTTCAGGCCGTTGCCGCCTTCATGGCTCCCGCCCACACCGCTCTCTATACCGCTGCTTTCGCGCGCCAGGCCGACGTTCCGCTCCTGCCACTCTTTGCCTACACGGCCGTGGGCTGGGCAGAGGGAAAATTCTGGGTTGCAGGCTTCCGCAGCGATGCCGATCGTCGTCAGGATATCGATCAATTCAACCAGCGACTGCTGGAACAACGAACCCGCAAGCAGCTCAAACGACATGGCGGCAACCGCCTCGTTCAGCACCTCGGCAAATGCTGCCTGACTTACGGCTGCCCAGCGGCACGCAACTATTTTCTCGGGCGCTGGGAAGCCCCCCTTCCCTGCTCCCCGGTTTGCAATGCTGCTTGCGCGGGGTGCATTTCCCTCCAACCTTCCGGATGCTGCCCTTCTACCCAAGATCGAATCACCTTTGTCCCCACCGAACGAGAAATTGCCGAAGTGGCCATCGAGCATTTGCAAACCGCGCCCTTGCCCATCGTCAGTTTCGGGCAGGGATGCGAGGGCGAACCGCTGCTTCAGGCCCGGGTTATGGAAAAAAGCATCCGCCTCATTCGCTCGCAAACGACACGAGGCACCATCAACCTCAACACCAACGGCAGTCTCCCCGAGGCTGTCGAACGCCTGGCAAAGGCCGGTTTGGATTCAATCCGTATTTCCCTGAACAGCGCTCAGGCAAAAAAACACCAGCTTTATTATCGTCCCAAGGGGTTCACCTTTGCAGATGTTTGTCGCTCCATCTCAGTGATGAAGCGCCATGGGCGGCACGTCTCGCTCAATTATTTCATCCTCCCGGGTTGCACCGACGACCTTGTCGAATTCGAAGCCCTGAGCGCTCTTATCGCTGAATTCCGGCCCGACTACATCCAATTACGCAACCTCAACATGGACCCCGAATATTATCTCCGGGTAATTGACCATTCGGCAACCGCCCCCCCTCTCGGCATCCTCGCCTGGCTCGAACGGCTCAAAATCAAATTCCCCTTCCTGGGATTTGGCTATTACAATCCGCCCCTGCATCGCTGACCCACCATTTCCCATTGTCCTCGGCACACGGGTCGCACGCCGCAAAAAACGCACTTGCCCGCGAGCACGCCTCGGCGAATGATCGACTGGACTGTACCCCCATGGCCAGCTGGTGACCAAAAAAATAGTTGGTGGCAAAATGATGGGTGAACTCCTTGAGTCGTCCCAGGCGTCGCTCCGGCGAGAAACGCTCAACCAGTGCCGTGGCAAACCCTTGGTACAGCTGTGGCAAGCAGATGTGCGGCTCGGTGCAATCCACCGCGTAGAGGGCTCGGGCAAGCACGGCGAAAATCCAGGGCGATCGTGCCGCAGCCCGTCCGATCATCAGGCCATCGGCCCCGCTTTGTTCCAAGCAGGTGCGTGCGCTGGCGATCGAATCGATCCCGCCGTTGGCAACGACCGGAATATCGATCCACCGCTTCACGTTGGCGACCCACTCCCAGCGGGGCCGCCGGGCGAAGGATTCACCGCGTAAGCGCGCATGGACGGTGATCATGTCCACGCCTTCCCCCTCAAGCATTCGGCAAAAATCACGAAGCTTAGCCGCATCCAGCGTCTCTCCGAGCCGGATCTTGGCGGTCAAGGGCAGGGACGTGTGTTGGCGAGCGCTGGCAACAAGCCGCCGTACCCGTGCGGGATCCTCCATCAGCCGACTTCCCCCCCCGGACCTGCGGATCTGCGGAGCCGGGCAGCCAAGATTCAGATCGATGACATCCGCCCCGAGACGATGCAGGGCGGCAAAAGCCGGAGCGATATGCTTTTCGTCAGTTAACATCAGCTGATGGGAAAGGGGAGACTCCTTGGTCGTCCTGAACAGATACGGCGAGTGGTCTACGCTTTCCGCCGGCAGTCGCGCAGCTGAGAGCATTTCCGTGCTCAGCAGCCCTACCCCGCCGAAATGGAGCAGCGTTGTCCGTAGCGCCGAATGGGTGAGACCGGCCATGGGTGCCAGCAAAAGCGGCGGCCAAATTGTTTGCGAGCCGACCTTCATCGTCTTCCATCCATGATGCGCGCTGGCCGCATCAACCACTTCTTTCTTGACATAAAAACATCGAACGTGGTAGTTGAGGATAATTATTATTTAATCTTGCTGTCACTTTCAATGATAGAGCAGACCATGAACGCACCCGCACCAATGATCAGATTGACCACGCAACGTCAGGTCATTCTGGAGGAATTGTCAAAAGTAAAAACCCACCCCACCGCCAGCGAGCTGTACGATATGGTTCGCCGTCGCTTGCCCCGTATCGGGCTGGGAACCGTGTATCGCAATCTGGAATTGATGGCCGATAGCGGCATGATTCTCAAGCTCGAGGTTGGCGGCACGCAAAAACGATTTGATGCCACCACCGAGGAGCATTATCACATCCGCTGCTCTGTCTGCGGCAGGGTGGACGACATTGAGGTCCCGGTCATCCAGGAGCTGGTTGCCCAAGCCGCCAATGCCACATCCTACCGCATTCTTGGCCACCATGTCGAATTTAGCGGTATTTGCAGTTCCTGCCAACAGCAGCGCGCTGCCTCGGCCCGCTAAGGCCTTGTTCGCTTCCTCTGGGTCCCTTACATAAAGGACAAAGAGCGGGTCCCTGTCGGGAACCCGCTCTTTGATTTTCCGCCTGTTGGCCGTTCGGTTCAAGAAAAACTGACCCGGCAGAACCGCCGCTTGCCAACTTTCAGCAAAATCTCTCCCTTGGTTGGAACAACAGCGTTGATATCGCTGATTTTTTCTCCTTCAATGGTCACCGCATGTTGCTGAATCATGCGCCGCCCATCCGAGGTTGATTTGACCAACCCCGCATCCAGCAGCAGTTTCGGCACCCAAATCTCCGCTTCCGCAACGGCGAGCCGTACCTCTTCAATGTCTTCTGGCAATTCATGACGGGCGAAAACCTGCTCAAAATTGCGTTCAGCGTTTTCAGCCGCTTCCCGATCATGAAAACGGGTCACCATTTCCTTGGCCAACTGCACCTTGACCGCTTTGGGATGAAGCTCACCGCGGGCTATCTTGGTCTTGAGCGCTTGGATTTCCTCCAGGGACAGATCACTGAGCAGCTCATAGTAACGAAACATCAAATCGTCGCTGATCGACATAATCTTGCCGAAGATACTGTCCGGCGGCTCGGAGATGCCGATATAGTTGCCCAACGACTTACTCATCTTGTTGACGCCGTCCAATCCTTCAAGCAGGGGCATGGTCAGCACCACTTGGGGCTCCTGTCCACGACTGCGCTGTAGATCGCGGCCCATCAACACATTGAACAACTGATCGGTGCCACCCAATTCAACATCGGCCTTCATGGCCACCGAATCATATCCCTGGATAAGGGGGTAGAGGAATTCGTGGATCGAAATGGGCCGATTGGATTCAAACCGTTTTTTGAAATCATCCCGTTCCAGCATGCGGGCGACCGTCAACTCGGAGGCGAGGCGAATCATCTCGTACGAGCTAAGTTGTCCCAGCCAGGTGGAGTTGAACACCACCTTTGTCTTTTGCGGATCGAGGATCTTGAACACCTGCTCCTTGTAGGTTTCGGCGTTGCGTTTCACATCCTCGGGAGTCAATGGTGGCCTGGTGTCAGATTTACCGGTTGGATCACCGATCAGACCGGTGAAATCTCCGATCAAGAAATTGACTTCGTGACCCAACAATTGAAAATGACGTAATTTTTGCAACAAAACCGTGTGTCCCAAATGCAGATCCGGAGCGGTGGGGTCAAACCCGGCCTTAACAATCAACGGCTTGCCAGTCTCCAGCGAACGGGTCAGTTTCTTGACCAGATCCTCTCTGGAGTGAAAATCAACGGCGCCCCGTTCAATCAGGGCGATCTGCTCTTCTACAGATTTCATCCTCTCTCCCTATTTGGCGTATTCTACCGCTCTGGTTTCACGGATCACCGTAACCCGAATCTGTCCTGGATAGGTCAATTGTTCTTCGATCGCCTTGGCGATGTCACGGCTGAGCAAGGCGGCTTCTTCATCCTTGACCTTCTGGCTGTCGACAATGATCCGCAAATCCCGTCCTGCCTGAATGGCATAGGATTTATCCACTCCGGCAAATCCATTGGCTATATTTTCAAGATCCTCAAGTCGCTTAACATAACTTTGCAACATCTCCTTGCGCGCACCGGGCCGCGCTCCGGACAAGGCATCCGCCGACTGGACGAGCACGTCAAGAACCGACTTGGGTGGCTGATCCTCGTGATGTGCGCCAATCGCATAGACAATGTCGTCAGCCTCGCCGTATTTTTTCGCCAGATCCCGGCCAATAATCGCGTGCGATCCCTCCACCTCATGGTCCACGGCCTTGCCGATATCATGGAGCAGTCCAGCTCGTTTCGCTTTTTTGACGTCCAGACCGAGTTCTGCGGCCATGACTCCACAGAGGAAAGCCACCTCGAGAGAATGCTGCAGGATATTCTGTCCGTAGCTCGTGCGATATTTCAGCCGACCGATGAGGTTAATCAAATCAACATGCATCCCATGCGCGCCGACGTCAAAGGTGGCCTGTTCACCCGATTCCCGGATGCCGACCTCCAGATCTTCCGCCACTTTTTGCACGACCTCCTCGATGCGTGCCGGGTGGATTCGGCCATCGGAGATAAGTTGCTCCAGGGCAAGCCGTGCAACTTCCCGCCGAATGGGATTGAACCCTGACAGAATAACCGCCTCCGGAGTGTCGTCAATGATGATATCAATCCCGGTCGCGGCTTCAATTGCGCGGATATTCCGCCCTTCTCTGCCGATGATCCGGCCTTTCATCTCCTCGTTCGGCAGCGGCACCATGGAGACGGTTTTATCGGCGACATAGTCACCTGCATAGCGGGCAATAGCCAAGGCAAGGATATTCTTCCCTTTGCGGTCGGCTTCCATCTTCATTTCGTTTTCTATGCGCAGCAATCGTTTCGCGCAATCCATCCGTGCTTCGCTTTCGATGGACTGCATCAATTGAACCTTTGCTTCCTCGCGATCAATGCCGGCTATTTTTTCCAGTTTATAGCGCTGTTCGTCCACCAGACTTTCAAGCTGTTGCTTCTTGGCGGCCACGTCCTCCTCATTGGTCTCCAGTTGCTCCTCACGGTATTTCAGACTGGCCTGTTTTTCCTCCAGAATTTGAAATTCTCGCTGGATCTCGTCGAATTTGCGATTGAGTCGACGTTGATCGTCCTTGAGTTCTTGCCGACTGGCCTTTAATTCGCGGTCCGCTTCCTGCTTGATCTGAAACGCCTCTTCCTTCGCCTGCAGAATAGCCTCTTTTTTTATCTGCTCCGCTTCGCTGATTGAATTTTCAATGATTTGACGGCCTTGCAACTCGATATTTTTTTGATTCCCCTCCACAAGCCGTTTCCGCAAAAAAACACCGAGCGCCAAACCAGCCACCAAATTGGTCAGCGCCAACAGCAATGTGACAGCATTCAATTCCATAAACCGTACCCACCCTATCTATCTAAGAAAGCCGTTACCCTCCGATTTTTTCGGCTGGAGACGGCAGCACAATACCTGAGAAAGGGAAAAAGGAGGCGTGGGAAGGAAATGCGGCCCGATTGGCCGCTAGGCCCAACAGAAATGCTGTTAGAACAACAGCAACGGAGATGTTCTGGATGTCAGCTTCTATCCAGCAAGCATACCCCGGTGGTCTTCAGCCTGAAGAAAAGCAAGAAACAAATCCGAATCACTTCCAGTGTGTCATCAGATTCTTCTTGGTAAACAGCCTGGATAGCGGGTTACTTATATATAGTAACCCTGATCGCATCAGGGTTGTCTTTCTATCACTGGACCAACAATGTCCGTTATCGCCCACGCAACCATCCTCTTTCTTCGTTGAAAATGGCACAATATAAAAAAGCGGCTTAACCCGCTGGCAATAAAAGCCCCCCGCGCTGCCGTGTCAACGAAATGATTAAACCTAATTAGATTAGGTGGGCAGTGCCCCTCCTACCGTCTGGGAGTCAATAAAGATTTCCATCATGCAGGATTAAGGCTACCCTTATCATACGAGTTGGCTCAATACTTCGCTGATCACCAACAGAGCAGGGGTACTTCGTTTTAGCGCTTCCACTATACCAGAAGCCCTGTATCCACCAAACTAGAATCTGAAAATTGATTAGTCGAGAGTTGACGACAACTTGTCGATCAGTTGCGCAACTGTTCGGTCCTGCGCCTGGCGATACTCGCTATACTCTCGCTTTAATTGAACATATTTCGCAGCCATCCGCAAACAGCCCAATACTAGCATCTTACTGGACGGCACCGAACTTTTGCTTACCTTCTCATTGCTTTCAAGTTCATCCCGGAGCAGGGTAATGACCGATGCCACTTCTTCCTCGGAGGCGTCACTATAAAACGTAAACTCCTGGCCGAACAGATTGAAACGAACAAGACGATCCTGCATGAGCGTTACATGTGAGGTTAGATCGTCTTGTTGTCCGCATCATTTGAGAACAACGACCCTTGGGAACTCGCCGAGCTATCGCTCCTGTCAACCGAGGCACCCATCTGTTCATTCTCCCACTGCTCAATACGATCCAGCAGGCCTGAGACCCGATTGCTGACTTCTGTTCGTTCGGAACTCAAATTAAATACGTTATTTTTAAGCTCCGCGCATTCCGCGTCACGCTGCCGCAACGTTTCTTGAAGCATCTGATAATCGGATTTCAATTGATTGTATTTCGTCAACAGTTTATCGACAAACTCCTCCAGGCGAATCAATTCCACATTGCTTTCCATGACACATCCTCTTGATTTCAAGTTGCCGAAAAGGTTGAAAAACCATAACCTTCCGAAATTATGCAAGAACTAACTGGTGGATAACTATACAGATCCAACCTCTCGAACGCAAGAACTTTGCATGGGCGATCAACTCAACCCCACTTTCAGCCTGCCACCGCTATATCCTGCTGAATTTCCATGAAAGAGGCCGTCCATTTGCATACGGCATGTAGCCATGAAAGACTCGTGGATCATGATCAAACACCAAGGGAAGGAAATATCGATCTCCCTCCCACATTGGCAGATGGGCAAGTTCGGCGACCAGGTGCCAGTTCAGCTCGCCCTCCTCGTTGCGGCTCTTGAGCGTGCCCGTGAACGAAGTAATCAGAAAAACAAAACCCAGCCAATTTTCCCCTTCCGGGCCAAAGCCCGTCCAGTTGATCGTGCCACGTAACTGCAATTGGGTACACACCAACCCGGCCTCTTCATATATCTCCCGCTTCATGCAGGTAACCACGTCTTCGTTGGGCAACATTTTCCCTCCAAGACCATTGTATTTACCGAGGTGCTGGTCAGAGGCGCGAGCGTTTCGGTGGACAAGCAAGGTTCGCAGTCCATCGGGGGACAGGATATAGCCAAGCGTACCAATGATGGGCATGTACATATCTTATCCTTTCAACCAAACAACACACTGTTATTAAAGACAAAAGTCAAATTCATAACTTTATCGCCTGACGATGTGGAATATGATATAGTTTTTTTATTTTGTAGTATTGCTCTCCCGTACCCTCATTACCTGGCACGATGTATACTCTATCGAAATGGAAAGCAACTCCTGCGCTCACGGCCGCGACCTTTTTTCTAGGGGCCATGATATTGCTTTGTACCTTTGCCACCGGTGCGATGGCCGCGGAAAAATTTCCGCTTTACCCCTGTATCCAACCCAACGTCCATTTTTGGGAGCAGGTATACAGCCGTTATACGACCCGGCAGGGTATTCTGCACGATATTGACAATCTCTCTCAAGTATACAGCATCATCGACTTGGTCGATCCAAAAATTCCTGGGGCCACGGCAATCAACAACGCGCGTATCAGCTCGAAAAAAGAGCAACTCAAAAACATTCTGACACGGCTGGGCAACGGGCAGCCGCCACGCACCGCCGAAGAGCGGCGGATAGCCTCACTTTTTCACAAACAGCCGCGTAGCGCATTCCATAAGGCCAAGGACAATTTTCGGTTCCAGTTGGGCCAAAAGGATCGTTTTCACGAAGGGGTTATTCGCTCGGGAAAATATCTGGCTCAATTCCAGAAGATCTTTACGGCCCACCGGCTTCCTGTGGAGTTGGCCTACTTGCCGCATGTGGAATCCTCCTTCAATCCGAAAGCGTACAGTAAAGCGGGCGCCGCCGGTTTGTGGCAATTCACCCGGTCAACCGGGAAAGATTACATGAACATCAACCAGCTGGTGGATGAGCGCTACGACCCCTACCTGGCGACCCAAGCCGCTGCCCGTCTGCTCAAGGAGAATTATGCGGCCCTCCAATCATGGCCATTGGCCATTACCGCCTATAATTACGGTAAAGCAGGAATGATGCGAGCGCTCAAGGAACACGGGAGTTATGTCAACATTTTCAATTCGTATGACCAAGGGTATTTCAAGTTTGCCTCTCGGAATTTCTATGCGGAATTCGTCGCCGCCACGCGGGTTGCCAAGCGATGGGAGAAGCATCCGAACCTCGTCCCCGAGAAACCGGAAGCAACCTTCACCCTCCGCCTCAAGGAGGACACCCCTATCACCCGTTTACGCACCACCTTTGGCCTGAACCACGAACAATTCATCCGTTTGAATCCCGCTCTGCAAAAACCGGTCATTTCCGGGCAACACCCGGTTCCCAAAGGGGCTCTGGTTCGCCTGCCGGCGAAGGCTCGGGCAAAGGAATCGCGTGTCGCTTTCATTAACCCACCAAAATCACCGGCTATTAAAATGCCCTCGAAACTCGCTGCCCCACGTGGCTCATCAGGCGTGCGTTACAGTATGAACTAGGCGGATTTTTTTCTCCAGCGCCTGGCGACCACGGTCGTGGTTCCAGGACAACAGCGGTAACAACCGATTATTTTTTCACCAACTGTTCATCCGCTTTGACCACCGGCTGAGCAGATCTTTCCATTCCAACAGCAACCTTCAAGCAACAGCTCACGGGACAACCAACCATGGATATTTCAAAAACCATCGAGACCATGAAAAAACGGCACGACTTCAACGATAAAGTCGGCATGATCCTCATTCACAACGGCACCGTGCGCAACTGGTCCCGAAACGGACATCAAGACGTAATCGCTCTGGAGACGACCGTACATCATGAAAAGTTAGAACAATTACGCAAAGAATACCTTGAACGGCCGGGTATTTATGACATAATAATCGAAGCCCGCTCCGGCCGGTTTCTCCCAGGAGACGATTTATTGTTTATCATCGTTGCCGGCGATATCCGAGAGCATATCAAACCGGTCTTGGCCGAGTTGCTTGACCGGATCAAGGCGGAAGCGGTCACCAAGAAAGAAATTACGCCTTAACCACTCCTGTTGCCTCAGCACAAGCGGTTTGCGCCAAGGAGCCCCTTCATGCCCCCAGCCGCATCACTGATAGAAAATTTCAAAAAAATAAGAACATTACCGCATATCGTCACCCGTCTGGTTCAACTGGTCAATGATGAGGAATCGACACTGCAAGACTTTGAGGCGGTCATTCGCCTGGATCCCGCCCTGGTGGCCCGTCTGCTAACCCTGGTGAACAGTTCCTACTTCGGGTTGGCCAGGAAGGTTGATTCCATTTCCCGGGCCGTCGCGTTGCTCGGGATGAAAAACCTCCATAATATCGCGGTCACTGACGCTATTCAGGGCATGCTTCGCAGCAGTTCCGGCACTGTCGAATTCTCGCCGCAACGCCTATGGCTCCATAGCGCCGCGTCGGGTATCTGCTGCAAGATGATTGCCGAACGCATTTTTACCATCAACGGCGATGACGCCTATCTCTGTGGTGTCTTGCACGATATTGGATTAATCGTTGAAATGGAGGTGGAACAAGAAATCTTTTTGCAGTTAATTGAGCAATTAACCGCGGGCGGACCCGCGATTATCGAACTGGAACAGCAACTGCTCGGCACCGATCACTGTCAAATCGGCTACCTCCTTGCCCAGGAATGGCGCATCCCTGGCCCAATCGCCGAAGCAATCCGTGACCACCATCACGACAACGGTCATATCATTCCCCATTCGCCGACAGGTATCCTCCAAATGAGCGAATACATCATCCAACAGTTGAACTTCCCTGCCGTTAAGGAGGGGCTCCCCGCCAGTCTCGCCCCGGCCCTGGCGACACATATTCAGAGCAATGTGGAAGAATACAGGGTTCTTGCGGAAGATCTCCCGGAAGAATTGGAAAAAACCGAAAAAATGTATGGTGGCTAAGGAGTTCGTCCGTGGCGCTGACCTCTCTGTTTGCCGATCTCGTCGATCCCCTTGGTGAATTGGCCGCCTTGCTCGCGCACCTGGAACAGGAGACGGATGCCCTCTCGTTCTTCTGCCTCAATCAATCTGGACACCATGTCGCTTCTGAACATTTTCCTCTTTCTGCCCAGCAGGCGATAGCGCATATCGACGAAAACGAAAAAAAATCATCGGAGCTCATCTTCACCGTCCAAGGGCACATCTTCTCCCTCTTGGTGGTCCCGGACCTGCAAAGCTATGTGTTGGCAACCCCGCATGGCCCGGCCGCACGGGATGCCGAATTGTGGATATCCACCATCATTCGCCTTGCGGTTCGACTGTTTCTTTCCCATCGGGAAACTGTGGAAACGATCAACAGGCTCCGTATTCAAAAGAAACAATTTGATCGGAAGTCCGCTGTGCTGGAAAAGAAATTCCAGGATATCATGGTGGAGAACGAACAAAATTACTTAAAAATACAGGAGCAGCAACGCAACTATTCCGAAACACTGCAGGCGGAAATCAGACAGCAAACAGCTGAGTTACGTGCGGCAAAAAAGGAAGCTGAAGCCGCCAATATCGCCAAAAGCGAATTTCTGGCAGCGATGAGCCATGAGATTCGCACACCGATGAACGGCATTATTGGCTTTACCGACATGCTGCTCGATACCGGTCTGGACGAAGAGCAACAAGAATTTGCGCAGACCATCAAACGAAGCGCCAGTGCCCTCCTGTCCCTCATCAATGACATTCTCGATTTTTCCAAGGTTGAAGCGGGCAAGCTCGACCTCGAATGCATTCCTTTTGATCCCGAAATCACGGCGCAGGATGTGTGTGACCTGGTCAGGCCCAAGGTCGCCTCCCGGCCGATAGAGGTGCTCTGCCGAATTGACGACACCTTGCCGGCCAACGTCATGGGTGATCCTGGACGATACCGTCAGGTTTTAGTCAATCTGATGGGTAATTCGGCCAAATTCACCAAGAAAGGCGAATTGGAGCTGGCGATAGCGGTTGATGACGAAACGGAAGAGACAATTACCCTGCACGCCCGTATTCGCGATACAGGAATCGGTATTCCCGAAGAGAAACTCGAATCCATATTCGAGGCGTTTCGCCAGGCGGATGGTTCCACGACCCGTGAATACGGGGGGACGGGCCTCGGCCTGTCCATCTGCCGCAAAATCGCCGCCCTGATGCACGGTCACGTCTGGGCGGAAAGTGAACTCGATGTCGGTAGCACCTTCCATTTCACCGCCACATTGAACAAGGCTCCCCAACAGCGAATCAAACGATTCAACCGCGTCAGCTTGGCCAACAAGCGGGTCTTGGTCGTTGACGACAATCTGACCAACCTCAGCATCCTCCGGCATATTCTCATGGCGGCCGAACTGCATGTTGTCGCCATCCATGACAGTAGCAACGTTCGATCGGTGTTGCAGCAGGCCATCGAGAATCACGCTTTGTTTGATCTGATCATCCTGGATATTCAGATGCCTGCGCCGGATGGATACGCGCTTGCCCATATCATCCGACACGAGCTTGCGGAAACGGCTACAATCCCTTTGCTGGCTTACACCTCTTCGACAGAAAGAAACGCGCAACGGTGCAAGGAAGCGGGATTTGACGCCTTCCTCACGAAACCGACCCGACGGGAAATTCTCTTTAAAACCATCGAAAAACTTCTGGACCCCGAAGAGGTGATCGAAACTGCTCCCACCAAAGAAACCTTTATCACCCAATACAGCGTCCGCGAAGAGATAAAGCAATCGATACGAATCCTGCTTGCCGAAGACAATCCGGTTAATCAGAAACTTGCCGTCCTCATTCTGAACAAGGCCGGTTATCAGGTTGAGGTCGCCAGCAATGGTCGCAAAGCCGTCGATCTATTTACCCGACGCCCGGAAAATTTCGACCTGATCCTGATGGACATTCAGATGCCGGAGATGGATGGCCTGGCCGCCACCAAAGAGTTGCGAAGCAGGGGGTTCAACACGGTTCCCATCGTCGCCATGACCGCCAATGCCATGAAGGGGGATAGGGAAATCTGCCTGAAGGCAGGCATGAACGACTACATTACCAAGCCAGTGAAACGAGAAATTATTTTTGAGATTATCGAGAAATGGCTGCATCGGGAATTGGGAAGATAGCAGGGGCGAACACAATGGAGGATGCGTCTGGTTTATCATCCGCAAACGCCGCGCCGACAGCTCACATGGGCCGGCGTGGCCGTTTTCATCTGTGGGCCTTTTCGCCCGCCTCATCCAGCCGACGCGTTGATTGCTTTTTTCGCTTGTGCGCGCGCTTGCTGCTCATCATGCATCAGGAATTTATACGCACCCACCTGGCGCTTCGAGCCGCGGCCCTCACCTATTCCATCCTTCTTTCCCTTGTCCCCATTCTGGCCTTGAGCACGTCCATTCTCAAGGGATTGGGCAACGATGAACAGCTCAAAACAACCATTGTTCGATTTATTGATCAGTGGGAACCGCCAATCCGTTCAGAAGGCGGTGGCGATATAACAGCCACCTCGCCACCCAGCGCTGATGTGACCATCACCAGCGGTGCTTCCAACGACCGGGTCCCCTCGCCGATCTCGACCAACCTGCACCGTGCCGTTGATCTTATTTTTCAGTATGTTGACCGAACAAACTTTGCCGCGTTGGGGATTATCGGCATCATTGGCTTGATCGGGGTCATTTTTCTCGTTCTGTCTTCGATCGAGGAGGCCATGAATGCCATCTGGCATACGCACAAAGGGCGGTCCCTATCCCGAAAGCTCATGGATTATCTGGGCCTGCTCCTCCTCCTCCCCCTCTCGCTCAATGTAGCCTTAGCCGCCGAGGCCATTCTTGCCAACGAACGTATCATGCGACAGTTGAGCATGATCATCCCCTCGGCCTGGATGGCGGCCTTGTTTTTCAAGCTGGTTCCTTTCATGTTCATCGTCCTCACCCTGATGATCATGTACCTCTTTTTTCCCCACACCAAGGTCCATTCGGGGGCGGCACTCACGGGTGCGCTGTTCGCCTCCTTCTTTTGGTTCGTTTTTCAAAAGATGTATATCACCCTGCAAATAGGAGTCGCCAATTACAACGCGATCTACGGCTCCTTTGCCTCCATTCCGCTCTTCCTGATCTGGCTGCAAATTGGCTGGACATTTATCCTGCTTGGCGCTTCCCTTGCCTATGCGATCCAACACCAACATCACTATCGCTTTTCGATTAGTCCCGCCTCGCCGCAAAAACAGCTGCAATTGGCCTTTGACATTCTGCACCTTGTCTACAAAAATTTCGACAATCGCCACCCCACCTCCATCGCCGCATTGGAAAACAATCTTCCCGGAAACACCGGCCCGGACATTCAGAAGGTGATTTCACTTCTCGTGCAAGGTGGTTTGCTTCGCGTAACCGAGCATCAAACGGAAGAGTCATTGCTGCCTGTGACTCCGGCGGACAGAATGTCTGCCAGCGAGGTGGTTCGGCTGGTCCTTGGCGGTGAAAGCGGGCCCTCTCACGGCGGGCAATTGGCTGCAGAGGCGATCACTGCTGCAAGCGATGCCCTCAATGGCAGTTTTTCACAATTCAGCTCCCGTCGTCGCGATCATGAAAACAGCATCACCACAGACCATTCATAGAATCCTCGGCAGCAACAATATCCTGCTCATTGTCGCCGATGGCTACAATGCGCCGAACAACACACAGCCTGGCAATTTCATTGCCAGCCTGGCACTCAGCATGGCAGAAAAACTTGCCTGCTATGCGGTGGTGAATGCCAAATACAAAAGAGAAATCATGGATCTCTCCCATGTGACAACTGTTCAAGAACGCCCCAAGGTGCGAGATTCGTTTCTTTTGCCCATAAAAAAATTTAAGGAGGAAATAGTCGGCAACGGCTTACTGCCGCTGGTCCTGATTCTGCAAGCCATGCCACCCAAAGAGCACTGCGAGGACATGATTCTCTTCGGCTACGGCCAAGGACAACGTGCTTCGTCTGCAGCACCCCACCGCCCGACGATTTCCCCTTCCCTGCTTGCAAAAATTCGCATGGCTGTTGAAGATCAGCACTTGCGGACTGCAATCGCACCAACCAATTCCGCTTACTGCGGCAGGGAACAACAGCACCTCAATCAACTCTTTCGCCAAAAACAGTATCAGGATTTCTACGATCCGGAAGTCCGCTCGCTCTTGCTGACATTCCGACACGATTTGATCAGCCAGCGGCAAACAGCGGAATCCATCGCCTTGATGCTGGCTCCTGCGCTTGAACAATTCTGCCAATCCATGTCCCTGGTGCGAAATATCGACATCAACAATATCGACACAACAAACGATGAGGATCTCCAGTACATATTTCGTTTGCAGGGCGATAGCCGCTATTCCGATGTATTGCGGGAATCATACATCGAGGAACTGGCCAGCTCAATTGATCGCAACGGGCTTCTTCACCCTTTGGTTTTATTGAAAAAAAACGACGGTCGATATAAAATCCTCTGCGGTTTCAGAAGATTTCAAGCCTTGAAGAGGCTGCATCAGCCCCTTGTTGAAGCAAAGGTTTATCAGGAGAGTGATTTCTCTCCCGAAGATTTTTTCAACATCTCGCTTGCGGAGAACACCCGACGTCGGAATCTCAACCCCATTGAAATAGGGAATTTCCTCGAATCGGCCAGCAACACGTTGGGGCTCAGCAACGTGGAACTTGCTGAGCAATTCGGCGACACACTCGGGATCGGCAAACCGGGCCAAAAGGTTTCCCATTCAACCATTCATAAATATCGCAAAGTCAATCAAATCCGCTTGCGTGGCGAGTCACCGGAAATCATTTCCGATGTGGTCAATGAAAAGCTACAGTTTTCCATTGCCGCCGAATTACTCGCGCCAATCAAAAACAGTGAAGATCGCGATGCGCTGTACGCGCATATCGTCAAGCCGTTTATGCCGACTCGGCCGCAGTTAACCAAATTGCTCAACCTGCTCGAGCAGGATTCCCTTCGTTTACACGAGACCATCGCCACGCCCCAGGTTCAACGGTCTATTGCCAAGGCATTGGCATCTCCCCAGCCCGTGACCACGCTCATCAGATTGCTCGGCAAAAAATCAGACGCAACCACGGGGGAGCACAAGGCACTGCTCGACGCAAAAGTACGCGGTATTCGCCGCAGGTGTTTTGGCGAGAATGCCAGTAAACGCGATTTTAATATCACTCCGGCCGCTCGTGCAGGGGGCGACGAGCTGATTGTTCAATTTCGCTTGAAAAAAGGGGAAACTCAGCGAACCCTTGAACTCCTGGCAAACGCACTCACCCAAGACGACTTGTTTGCCGAGGAACCATCAGCCTGATCAAGAACACATACCCAGGACATCCATGCCCTTGTTGGGCAAGCGCTTCTCCGTTTTTCGCATGCGAAAATAGCTCTCTTTGATCGTTATCACCACGAACGGGCGAGAGGCTCTTTTGCAGTGATTCTTTTTCTGACTGCAGGACGAAAAAAAGTGCGTTTCATGCCTTGCCGAAACTGCACACCGGATACTGGCAGCGAGTGCAGTTGCGGCACAGACCACCGTGTCCAAGTGTCGCCAGTTCATCGCGACCAATGAATTCCCCGGTGAGGACACGCGGCAACACCAAATCCAACACAGTGATCTTGTGAAACATGCCGCAAGCTGGCACCCCCAGGACCGGGACCCGGCCGATCCGGCCGACGAGAAACATGGCTCCCGGCAGCACCGGCGTACCGTAGACCATTGCCTTGGCTCCGGCCTCCTTGATGCCAATGCGAGTGACATCATCCGGGTCCACCGACATGCCGCCGGAGGTGACGATCAATTCCGCACCGGCCTCGAGACATTTGCGGATCTCGTCGGCAATGAGTCCCGGGTCGTCCGGTGCAAAACCCACCCGGATCACATCAGACCCTAGCCGAGTCAATTTATCACGCAGGACCTGTTCGAACTTATCCTCGATACGCCCGTGGAACACCTCGCTCCCGGTGATCACCAACCCAGCCTCTACTTTTGCAAGCGGTCGCACTTGAATTATCGGCGTTCCCGAGGAAGCGATCGCAACGGCCTCGTCCACCACTTTCCGCTTGCCGACCAGTGGAATCATCCGGGAAGCAGCCACCTGCTCGCCTTTTTCGACTGGGGTATTGTCTTGCAACGTGGCGCACATGACCTCGCCCAGCACGTTCAACCGGTACAACGACTCCCGATTGATCTTGAGCAGACCATCGGTTGCCGCCACGATGCTGACCTTGCCCTCGACAATCTCCCGGGAATACTCCGTCCCAGGACCCGCCAAGGCTTCAGCCATCAGCAGCGCCGCCTCGTTTTCATGGATTTCATCCTGACTCAACCGAAGCACATAAATGTGTTCCTTGCCGAGCCGACGGAGGTGCTCCACATCTTCAGGCCGGATCACATGGCCTTTTTTAAAGGCGCGTCCCTTAAATTCGTCCTTGACGATCTCGGTGATATCATGGGGCAATACCATGCCCACCGCCTCTGCCACCGGTACAACTTTTTTCAGCGATTCTTCGTTCATGCCCTTTCACCTGCGCCGCCATGTGCGCTTCAACAGTCAATTGGTTGCAAATGCTGCACTTCTCGCCTTCCATGATCGGTAAACGATCATACAGACTGCAACCACCTACGCTCTTTTTTTATCAGAATAACGACTTGAATACAATCTCTTTCAGGCGGACATCCTCTGGACGAGGCACGGCTAGCATCTTTACCCGCTCAAAACGATAGGGTAGAATGCCTAGAATCGCGGGGCCAAATAGAGTAAAGGCCTTACACAAACACGATGCGTGCATGTTGCCGCTACGCGCGGCACAACGAGGAAGCAAAGGACCAACTTATGATCAAACAAGAACTGCTGGAAATACTGGCCTGCCCGCAATGCAAGGGGCCGGTTGAATTGAACCCGGAAAGCAACGGCATTGTTTGCCGGGCCTGCGGCCTGCTCTACCCGGTACGCGACGATATCCCGATCATGCTGATCGACGAGGCCAAGCCGCTGGATAAAGAATGACATTCAAAACAGGAACCGGCGGACCATTGGCCGCCGATTCCTGTTGCGTTGCTCCTGCCCGCTGTCTCTTTAAGGAGCGATACCCAGTTCACGCTCCTTGGCGGCAATGGCCAATCGGGTTTTGACCACCGTATCCGAGACCAAGCTGATGGAGTCGATCCCTTCCTCCACGAGGAATGTGGCGAAATCAGGGAAATCCGACGGCGCCTGCCCGCAGATACCGATCTTTCGACCACGTCGCCTGGCGGTGGCGATCACCATCTTGATCAGTGTTTTCACCGCCTCGTTGCGCTCGTTGTAAATATGCGCAACCAAATCGGAGTCCCGGTCAAGACCGAGCGTCAGCTGCGTCAAATCATTGGAGCCGATGGAAAAACCATCAAACACATCGCAGAAGGCATCGGCGGCGATGACATTGGACGGAATCTCGCACATTACGTAGACCTCCAACCCGTTTTCACCCTGCACCAGGCCGTTTTCCCGCATCACCTCGATGACCTTGCGCCCCTCCTCCGGAGTACGGCAGAACGGGACCATCAGCTTGATGTTGGTCAACCCCATTTCGTTGCGCGCCTTAAGGAGAGCCTTGCACTCGAGATCAAAGGCGGCTCGATAGCGCGGATCATAATAACGAGACGCACCGCGCCAGCCAATCATTGGATTTGATTCCTCCGGCTCGTAGAGATGACCGCCGATGAGATTGGCGTACTCATTGGATTTGAAGTCCGAAAGCCGGACAATCACATCCTTGGGATAGAAACCGGCACCAATCCGCCCCACTCCCTCGGCCAGTTTATCGATGAAATACTGACGCTTGTCGTGCGGGTATGCCGTGGTGCGAGCGTTGATGTCCTCGACGATCTCAAGCACCTCGTCGTCCACCTCGGAGAGTTCGCACAGCTTTTCGTAGTTGATCAGGGCCATCGGGTGAATGCCGATGTGGGAGTTGATGATGAATTCCTCACGCGCCAAACCAACCCCTTCGTTGGGCAATTGCCCCTCGACAAAGGCTTTTTCCGGTAGACCGACATTCATCATCACCTTGGTGCGCGTAACGGGGATGTTGTCGAGATCCAGGGTTTCGACAGCGAATTCGAGCAATCCGTCATAAATATGCCCCGTCTCCCCCTCGGCGCAGGAAACGGTGACCTGCTGGCCGTTTTGAATCATCTGCGTGCCATTTTCAGTGCCGATGACGCAGGGGATACCCAACTCGCGAGAAATAATCGCCGCGTGACAGGTCCGGCCACCGCGGTTGGTGACGATGGCGCCGGCGGTCTTCATGATCGGTTCCCAATCCGGGTCGGTCATATCGGTGACCAGGACCTCGCCGGCCTTGAAGTCATGAATCTGGCTGACATCGTTGAGAATCCGGGTCACGCCCTGACCGATCTTGGCGCCGACCGCTTGACCGCTTGCCAGCACGGTACCCTTTTGCTTGAGCACGTAGGTTTCCATAGTCCGTTTGCAGGCCTGGGAATGAACGGTCTCCGGCCGGGCCTGGACGATGAACAAATTACCGGTACCCACTGCCTGGCCATCGCCATCCTTGGCCCATTCGATGTCCATGGGTCGGCCGTAGTGGTCCTCGATGATACAGGCCCAACGCGCCAGTTGCAGGATCTCGTCGTCACTGAGGATGTAGGAGCCGCGTTCCTCCGCCGTGGTTTCCACGTTCTTCACCGGTTCCTCGGCGTTCGAATCGGGATTGTAGATCATCTTGATTTCCTTGGTCCCTACCCGCTTACCGACGATCGGCCGCTTGCCCTCTTTCAAGGTCGGCTTGAAAATGTAATATTCGTCGGGATTGACCGCCCCTTGCACCACATTTTCTCCCAATCCCCAGGCTCCAGTGAGAAAAACGGCATCCTTGAACCCGGATTCGGTGTCGATGGAAAACATGACACCCGAACAGGCGGAGTCGGATCGCACCATCTTCTGCACCACGATCGACAGATACACATCGAATTGGCCGAACCCTTTGTCATGCCGGTAGGAAATGGCGCGATCGGTGAATAAGGAGGCAAAACAGCGCTTGCAGGCGTCGATGAGCGCCTCAGGGCCGCGGATGTTGAGGTAGGTGTCCTGCTGACCGGCAAAAGAGGCGTCGGGAAGATCCTCGGCAGTTGCGGACGAACGAACAGCCACATCCACGTTTTGTCCGTACTCTTCCTCCATTTTTTGATAGGCGCTGATAATCGCCTGGCGCAAATCTGCGGGGAATTCGGCGTTGCGGATAATGTTCCGCACCTTGGCACCGCGGGCTTGGAGGTTGTGCAGATCATGGGTATCGAGACCCGCCAGGGCGTCACGGATAGCCGCCTCGACCCCTGCCTCCTGGAGTAAATAACGATAGGCATAGGCAGTGATGGCGTAGCCGTTGGGCACCGCCACCCCCTTGGAAGTTAACTTCTGATGCATTTCGCCCAAGGAAGCGTTCTTGCCGCCCACCATCGGCACGTCCTCGATGCCGATTTCATCAAACCAAAGAATCAGTGCTGTATCGTGTCGGTTTTCCATCTGTTACTCCCTTGTGAAATGAATCGCCAGTTGGATGACTCCTTCTCCTCAAACCGTCCGTTTTCGGAAACTAGCGTTTATGACGCTAACTATATTAAAAAAAATCATCTAGCCGGTCAACCGAAACGTCTGCCTTGCGTCCATGCTTCGTAGCCACTTGCCATGCGTTGTTCCTGGGGCTATAATAATGAAATATTTCATTTTTCATCAAGTTCCGACTATATTTAAGCAAGGGAGCGCGAGGATGAGCATCGACCATGAGATTCGGGAAATTTGCAACCGCTACATAGTTGAAAACAAACACAAAGAAAGCCAATATTTCGATGCCATCAAACGCCTCGTGGCGGCCCGCAATCAGGCCACGGCCACGGATCGGCCGCAATGGCAGGCAGCGATCGACCACGTGTACGAGCTGATTCGGGACGAGATGTTGACCAATGCGGGACAACCTTTGCAACGCATCAAATTCGGCACGTCCGGCTGGCGGGGCACCCTGGGCAAGGATCTCTTTGTCCGCTCGGTGGCGGTGGTCACCGCCGCCATTCTCGGCCTTTACCGGGAAGCCGAGACCAATGCGGCAATGCGTCTTGCCCTGGGCGTGCACAGTTTTGCTGAAATGCAGCGGCGCGGCGGCGTGGTCGGTTTTGACAACCGTTTCGGCGGTCCCTTGCTGGCCCAAGCTGTGGTCAATGTTCTCTGTGCCAATGGGGTCAAGGTATTCTATGCCGGCGAGGCCACCACCGGGGCACTCTCGGCCTCGGTGCTGATCCACAAGGCAGCCTTCTCCATCAATCTCACCCCAAGCCACAATCCGCTGGAATACGGAGGCTTCAAATATAACGCCGCCGATGCAGGTCCGGCCTCGCCCCTTCTGACCGATACCATCACTCAACTGGCCCGCGACTACATCGGCAGCCAACGGGTACCGTTCATCCCCGCAGGACTGAATCTCGCCCGCTCACTCAGCGAGCTGCCCGCTCTCGTTTCCGAGGATGCCCTGGCCAGTTGGCAGCAACTGGTGCGCAAGGGTTTTGATCGGCACGGCATTGACTATGACCGGCTGCTGACCGAATTTGCTCATGACCACGACGTGGTGGTGTGCGTCGATGCCGTCCATGGCGCGGCCCGCAACTATATTGCCCGCCTGCTCGACAATCCGCCCACCAATCGGCTGATTCTGCTGCGCGACACCGAAGACCCCACCTTTGGCGGCATTGCCCCGGAGCCCTCCTCGGCCAACATGCAGCCCGTGCTCACCACCTTGGCGAGCCGCAGTGAACCGCTGAAAATTGGGGCGATCATTGATCCAGACGGCGACCGTATCCGCTTCACCGACGGCACGGTTGAGATCTCCATGAATCAGTTCGGAGCCATGGCCTACCATTTCCTCCACGAAATCAAGAAAAAAAAGGGAATGGTGGCGAAGACCGTGGCCTCAAGCAATTTGGCAAACGCCCTGGCCGCGCAACTGGGAGAAGAAATTTTTGAGCCCAAAGTCGGATTCAAGGAGTTCAAGCCGGTGATCAACAAGGCATTGGTGTATTTCGAGGAGTCGGACGGCATTTCCATCACCGGCCACACCCCGGAAAAAGATGCCTTCATCGGACTAATCCTGGCCATCGACATGGTCCTGACACTGCGCAAGCCCCTGGGGCAATATCTGGCCGACATCGAGGCAGCTTTTGGTCACTACTACCCGGATCGGGACGGTGTCACCGTCAGCAAGCAGGGCGACAGCCTGCTGCAAGCCCTGGATCAATTGCGGCATTATGGCCCTGGCAGCCATGTCCAGGTGGGGGAAGACCTGAAAACCATCACCCAGGTCATCGACATCGACGGCCGCAAAATGATCCTTGACGATGGTTCTTGGATCATGATCCGGCCCTCAGGCACCGAACCCAAGGTTCGGTTTTATGTGGAGGCGAGAAGCCGGGAGGAAACAGCCCTGCTGGTAAAAAGTGCCAAATCGATGCTTGCCGAAACCGGACTCCTGCCCTAATGTAGCAAATTGAATTTTATCCCTTCTCGCCTGCATCGTGGCAACGGGATGAATTCAATCATCGAAAATCATCAACACAGAGAACCGGTCATGTGGGAATATACTGATAAGGTCCAGGAACATTTCATTAATCCAAAAAACGTCGGCGAGATCGAGGATGCCGACGGAGTGGGCAATGTTGGCTCCATTGCCTGCGGCGACGCCTTGCGACTGACGATCAAGGTGGATGAAAATCAAGTGATCACCGATGCCAAGTTCAAGACCTTTGGATGCGCCTCGGCCATCGCCTCCTCCTCCATGCTCACCGAGATGCTCAAAGGCATGAAGCTGGAAGATGCGAAAAAACTGACCAACGACGATATCGCCAAGGCCCTCGGCGGTCTGCCCAAGGAAAAGATGCACTGTTCGGTGATGGGTCGCGAAGCCCTGGAGGCAGCCATTGCCGATTATACCGGCGTCATGCTGCCCATGGCCCAGGGCGAGGTGGTGTGCGAGTGTTTTGGAGTCACCGACCTGGAAATCATCCGGGCCATCAAGGAAAACGCACTCACCTCGGTGGAGGACATCACCAACTTCACCAAGGCCGGCGGCGGCTGCGGCAAATGTGAGGGCAAACTGCGCGCCCTGCTCGCCGAGACCGTTGAGGGACAGCCGGCGCAGCCCTTTGGCGCCACCAAGAAGAAACGCATGACCAGTTTGGAGAAGATCAAAAAGATCGAGGAGGTCATCGAGCGCGAGATCAAACCCACCCTGAAGAAGGATGGCGGTGACATCCAGCTGATCGACGTGGATGGCGATTTCGTCACCGTGTCACTGCGCGGCTCCTGCGCCAACTGCTATTCCTCACGGACCACGCTCAAGGAATACGTGGAGAAAAAACTACGCGAACAGGTTCTGGAGAGCCTGATAGTCGAGGAGGACAGATAATGGGCTCCCCAGAACATGTTATTTATATGGACAACAACGCCACCACCCGGATCGCCCCCGAGGTGTTGGAGGCGATGATGCCTTACCTGACCGAATGGTACGGCAACCCTTCCTCGATGCACACTTTTGGCGGCCGGGTCGGCCAGGCGATCAACCAGGCCCGGCAATCGGTGGCTAACCTGCTGGGAGCCGCCCCCGAAGAGATTGTCTTCACCAGTTGCGGCACGGAAAGTGATTCCACCGCCATTCTCTCCGCCCTGCAGACCTATCCCGAAAAAAACCATGTGGTCACCACCAGAGTGGAGCATCCGGCGGTCAAGAACCTATGCGATAACTTGGAGATCTTCACCGGTCGCAAGTATCATACCACCCGGCTGCAGGTTGACGCCGACGGCTCCATCGACCTGCAACGCTACAAGGACAGCCTCACCGATGAGACCGCCATTGTCAGCGTCATGTGGGCCAACAACGAAACCGGGGTGATTTTTCCCGTCGAGGAAATGGCGCGGATTGCCAAGGAACGCGGCATCCTGTTCCATACCGATGCGGTGCAGGCAGTAGGTAAGGTTCCGATCAACCTCAAGGAAACAGCCATCGATTTCCTTTCCTTGTCTGGACATAAACTCCATGCGCCCAAGGGCGTCGGCGTGCTGTATCTACGCAAAGGCACTCCTTTTATCCCCTTTCTCAACGGCGGCCACCAGGAACATGGTCGGCGCGGCGGCACGGAGAATGTGGCCTCCATCGTAGGGCTGGGCAAGGCCTGTGAGCTAGCCGGGGCCAAAATGGAGGAGGAAAACACCAGGGTTCGGGCCCTGCGCGACAAGCTGGAAACGGGGCTGCTCACCTCCATCCCCAAATCCCTGCGCAACGGTCATGCGGAGCAGCGCCTGCCTAACACCGCCAATATCAGTTTTGAATATGTCGAGGGTGAGGCGATTCTGCTTCATATGAATCAATACGGTATCTGCGCTTCCTCAGGCTCCGCCTGCACATCAGGTTCACTGGAACCGTCCCATGTGCTTCGGGCCATGGGCGTACCCTTTACCGCTGCGCATGGTTCTATCCGCTTCAGTCTCTCGGTGTACAACACCGAAGAAGAGGTCGACTTCGTCCTCGACAAAATGCCGGCCATCATCGCCAAACTGCGTGAGCTTTCTCCCTTTTGGGATGAAAACAAGTAGCGTCCCTTTCAGCGCCGCCTGCTCACCAGGCGACGCTGTTTTTGTTTTTTCCAACCCGCCGGTTTCCCATGCGTATCGTTGAGCCATGCTTCACCATCCTTGATGAACTGGACCAGCAAAGCCTGGCTGTCCGGATCGAATACTGCGGCCGCATCTGCTACAAGAGCGAAAACCGGATCGACAGGAATTCCGCGATCCCCTTTGTTCGTAAAATGGCGGAATACGGTCACAACTCAGTTTTGGAAATGGGGGTGGTCACTTTCATGGTCACCTGCGCCACGTTTGAACCGCTCCAAGCCCTGTATTTTCTTCAACCCAAATTCCTCCAGATCGACCAACTGGAAAGCCATTGCCTGATCATCACCGGTTCCATCCGCGCGTTTCGCGAAATGCTGATCAACCACCCCGGGGACGGCATTTCCCGGTCCATCGGGCTGTTTCTGCGCGATCGTCACCCCTATTTCTTCGAAGCCCTTCCCGTCAGCGAAACAGCGCCGCCACAAGGGATCAGCGTCGAAAAGGTCCCGCTGTCGGCAGTGGAACAATTTGCGCCGCAACTGCTCGCCAAGCATCGTCACCTGGCGGTCAAATTCATCGTCAGCCGGGCGGTGACCCATGAGTTGGTCCGTCATCGCCCCTGTACCTTTCTGCAGGAGAGCCAGCGCTACTGCCGCTATTCCGCCGATAAATTTGGCAATGAAGTATCCTTCATCAAGCCGGTGTTCTTTGAGCCGCAAAGCGAGGAGTTCGCCATTTGGCGGCAATCCATGGAAGCCATGGAACAGCAGTATTTCCGTCTTCTTGAAACCTCTACCCCCCAGGCGGCGCGGACCGTGCTGCCTAATTCGTGCAAAACTGAAATCATCGTCTACACCAATCTCCTGGAATGGCGACATATCTTCAATCTCCGCACCGCAGCAGCAGCGGAACCCTCGATGCGGGAAGTCATGATTCCTCTGCAACAGGCCATGCAGGACCGCTATCCCTCCATTTTCCTCTGATTTCCCCCTCACCTCTCCGGCGACACGAGGCGGGCGATACGTTCAACTTCGAGTTGCGCCTTTGCCGCTCGTCTCCTTGCCTTTTGGGGGAACGGATGCTTCCTTTTTGACCACGGGTCTGTTTTGTAGTACACTACCTGAAAATTCCCTAATTTCCGACTTCAAGGTCTCTTGGCAGCGATGGCGATAAAACCTGGACAACAATTCACTGACTCGCAGAGAAGCTCCATGAAACGGACGGTCAAGGATCAGTCCGGAGCCGGCAAACTGAAAATCGGCGAACTGTTGAGCAAGGCTGGTTACATTACCGCTACACAGTTTGAGGAAGCCAAGGCAATTCAAAAGAAAACCGGGGAGCGATTGGGCCGCATTCTTTTGGAAAGCGGCGCCATCGAACGGGATACGATTGCCAACTTCCTCAGCAGGATGCACAACTATCCCCTTGTTGTCATCGATCAGGAGGCGCCGAGCAGGGAGGCCCTGGACCTGGTTCCCTATGAAACCGCCAAGCGTTTCATGGCCTTCCCCCTGCGGCTGGCTGGCAACACCCTCCAGGTGACCATGGCGGAGCCCACCGATTCGCTGGATGTTGAACAACTTCAGGATGTTGTCCAGAAGAGCCTCAACGTCTGCGTGTCGACCGCCAAGGATATCATCGACGCCTATAAAAAATATTATCAAATCAGTGACGAAGAGTATCACTCCTTCTTTAAATTCGAACCGGAAGGCGAAGAGGACACGGTCACGCAGGTTGATGACTTTGGCGCGCTGGTGTCCGATGCCGCGGAAGATTTCGAGATCGAAAGCAGTGGCGCCGACGAAGGTGCCTATGAGCAGTTTTCTGCTTCCGACGCGCCGATCATCAAGCTGGTAAATGGCATCTTGGTCAAAGCCGTTCAGGAAGGGGTCAGCGACATCCATATCGAGCCGTTTGAAAAAACCATGCAGGTCCGCTACCGGAAGGACGGCTCCCTGTTCAAGTCGATGAACCTGCCCCTCACCATCAAAAACGCCATGGCGGCCCGAATGAAGATTCTGGCGGGGCTCAACATCACTGAACGCCGTGTTCCCCAAGACGGTCGCATCAAGATCCGCCTGGGCCGGAACAAGGCGGTTGATTTCCGCGTTTCCACCTTGCCGTTGCTGCACGGCGAGGGCATTGTTCTTCGTATCCTCGACAAGAGTTCCCTCAACGTCGATCTGACCAAACTCGGGTTCACCGTCGACACCTTCGCCGCCCTCAAGCGGTGCTTGCAACGCCCCCAAGGCCTGTTGCTGGTCACCGGCCCGACCGGTTCAGGCAAGACGGTCACCCTGTATTCTGCCCTCAACTCCTTGAACACCGAGGACATCAAGATTCTCACCGCCGAGGACCCGGTGGAATTCAACTTCAAGGGCATCAATCAGGTCAATGTCAACGCCGAGGTCGGCATGACCTTTGCCGCGGCCCTCAAGGCTTTTCTTCGCCAGGACCCGGATATCATCATGGTGGGCGAGATTCGCGATATCGAAACTGCGGAAATCGCCATGAAGGCGGCGATGACCGGCCATCTTGTTTTCTCCACCCTCCATACCAATGATTCGCCGGCCACGGTCAGCCGTATGGTGGATATTGGGATTCCCTCCTACATCCTGGCGTCGTCCCTGACCATGGTCCTGTCGCAACGACTGGGCAGGCGGTTATGCCAAAAATGCAAAATTCCGGCCGAATACGATCGCCATACCTTACTGAGCGCTGGTTTCAAGGAAAGCGAACTCGACGACTTGAAGTTGTTCAAGGCCAAGGGATGTCCGGAATGCAACGGCTTGGGCTACCGCGGCCGGGTCGGTTTTTTTGAGCTGATGGAGGTCACGGAGGCGGTTGCCGAAGCCATTCAGGCCGAGGTTTCGGAGGAGCAACTGCGCAAGGTGGCCATCCAGGAAGGCATGTATACCCTGCGCGAGGCAGGCCTGCAAAAGGCCCGTGAAGGCGTCACCAGTCTGGAGGAGGTCCTGAAACGCACCGTGGCGCACGAGGACAGCCTGCCCGCCTATCTGGTCAATCCGGATGTGGAAGAGTATGAGGACGGTGACGTTATCATCCAGGAAGGCAACAAGGACAAGGACTTCTTTAAACTGATCAGGGGCAAGGTGGCGGTTTTGCGTTCCGGGAAAAAGATTGCGGAAATCACCGAGCCCGGCGAGTATTTCGGTGAAATGGCCGCCATCCTGGAAGAACCGCGGTCCGCCTCCATCATCTCCGTCGGCCGCTGTACCATCAAACGCTATCCAGGAGACAAGTTGAACGAACTTATTGAAAAATACCCGGAAGTCTCCCGCCATTTGTTTCGCACCCTGGTGGAACGGTTGCAGAAAACCGATCGCATCGTGGTGCAGCTCGCCAGCGCGACAAAAATTCGCCCACCCCAGGTCATACGCCAAGCATGAACTACGTTTCTGTCTACATTATCGCCTATAACGAAGCCGATAAAATCGAGGCGGCCATCAATTCGGTGCTCTGGGCCGACGAAATCGTGGTCGCCGATTCGTTCAGCCAAGACAACACCGCCGCCATAGCCGAACAGCTTGGGGCCAGGGTTGTGCAGATCCCCTTTCGTGGATTCGGTGATCTACGCAACCAAGCCATGGCCGCCTGCAGCCACGACTGGATTTTTTCCCTGGACTCGGACGAACGATGTACCCCGGAGGTACGGGATGAGATTCTCGCCTGCCTTGAAGCCCCGCAGGCGGATGCCTATTATGTACCCCGTCGGAATTATTTCATGGGTCGCTGGATACGGCATTCCGGCTTTTATCCCGACTACCGTCAGCCGCAGCTCTTCAAAAAAGGGGCATTGGTTTTCAAAGACGATCCGGTGCACGAGGAATTTTCCATCGTGACCGACCGGCCGGTGGCCTACCTTCACAACGCAATCTGGCAATTTCCCTTCAAAAAACTCGAGGAGTTGGTGCACAAGGCCAATAAATACTCTACCTTGGGAGCAGAAAAACTGGCCCTGCATGGACGGACGCGCTGTTCCTTATGGACAGCCATGCTCCACGGCCTCTGGTCCTTTTGCCACATGTATTTCCTCAAACGTGGCATCCTGGACGGTTGGCCGGGGTTCATCATCGCCTTCTACAACTTCGAGGCAACATTCTACAAATACGCCAAATTGCACGAGCTGCAAGCCAATTGGCCCGCACCGCCCTCCCCGCCTCTCCGCCGCCACCCCTCGAACCAAGGGTGATGCCGCACCACGCATGCCTGCTCAACGAGCAGGCATGACAACAAAATCAAGGACCTGCTGATAAACGGTTTCCACCGAGATGCCCTCCATGCAGCGCATGTGGGGACAGACGCGCCTGCGGCAGCACAGACACTCAATGCTGTTCGCCTGAAGAACGACGCCGCGCGCTCGATACGGCCCGACCCGTTCGGGATGCGTCGGCCCAAACAGGGCCACAACAGGTATTCCAGCCATGGCGGCCATGTGCATGGGGCCAGTATCCACGCCAACATAGACCGAGGCCCGCTTCATCAGCGCCACCGATTCCGTCAGGGTCAAACGCCCGGCGGCCACCACGCCAGCGCCAGCCATCCGTTCGGTAATCCCGCTTATATAGGGAAGATCGGCCGCGCTGCCGCCAAAAACCACGTGAATACCGGCGGCAAGGAGACGATCACAGAGCTCGCTCCATCTGGGCTGCAACCAGAATTTCGATTGCCAGCGAGCGGTGGGATTGACATAGACAAAAGGAAGATCGCCCTGAATCCCGTGTGCCGTCAGAAAATTCGCGGCGCTTTGCTCATCGGTCCGATCGGAGCAGAGAAAGAAATCCGCATCCGTGGGGACGCAGCCAAGGAGTTCGCAAAACAGGAGATTTTTATCCACCGCGTGCACCGTATGGTCGGGGATGCTGACCAGACGATGCTGAAACAGGGTATTCAGTTCACGCGCATCCCGAAACCCAACCCGCAGGCCGCCGCCATTCATCAACGAAAGAAGACCACTGCGAAACGACGCATGCAGGTCCAGAATCAGATCATAAGGCGCGGCACGCAGGGCCGTCCATAATCCATGCACAACGCGCATGGTGGCCCAGAAGGCTTGGGGATAGGCAATATACCATCTCGCTCCGGGCTCACTGGTCGAGGGAATATGGATGGGGTAGACCGCATCCACCGCCGTGTCTTGAGCGACCAAAGGAGCAAATGCCCGCTCCACGACCCAGCCGATATGGCAGTCGGGAAAACAGCGTTTCAGGGCATGCGCCACCGGGAGGGTGTGCACAATATCACCAAGGGAGCTTTGCTTGATGATCAAGATGCGCTGGTTCTGGATGTCCATGAAATTTACCTGGCGGCACGCGTGCGGGAGCACTCGGTGCGGGCTCTTTAGGACACGGGCGCTGCGTTCCCGGTTCGTGCCGGCGGGCAGGACCCCTCGACCGCACATCGCCAGTCATCTTGCCGTTTGAACAACACCCCGCTGAAGAGTGAAAAGAGAAAACCGGTGCCATAAATATTCAAGTAGGACTCGGTGGTCATGATGGTCAAGAAAAAGACCAGGAAGGCACAGTGGATCCGCTTCCATTCATCCTGTCGCTGCCAGGTTTTGTGGAAATGGACGAAAAACAGGCCCAACAGGGTGAGCAGCCCCAGAATTCCCAGTTGCGCGGTGACAAAAATATACTGGTTATGCGGGTTGTCCGTGAGAGGGACCCGGGGGGAAAGCTGCTGGTTGATCTGGGCGTAGCGCGGGGCAAAATCACCGGTCCCGGCCCCCAGCCACGGCTCCTCTTTAATGATCTGCCAGGCTATTTTCCAGTAATGCAAACGCAGTCCCACGGAGGAGACATCCGGGCGTTGATCAAAGGTTTCGATATCCTGTTGAATCTGATCCATCCGTTGCTGAAACACCGGACTGACCTGATACGCCACGACAAAGACCAGCGGCAGCGCCACCAGGGGAATCAAAATGGCCCGAAGCAGATTCTTGCGAAAGTGTTGAACGCACAACACTGCCATCAGCACAAAAAAGGCCAATTGTCCCGCCCGACCCCGTGTCAAAAACACATTGACGATCATCACAGCGCTCAGCGCGGCCAGCAGCCAGCGCTGCCCTCCCCGCATTCCGCCCCACAGGACCTGATGGAGCACCAGATACACGGCAAGGGCCAGCATCGGCGTGAACACGAGATGATTGACAATGGTGTGAAACCGAAACCGGGCCGAGGTTATGCCCAGATGCCGAAACAAATCAAGATAAGCCAGATCGATGACCAGCATGGCGGCAATGACGCCGGCAAGGAAGGCCGCGACATACCACCAGCGCCGATCCCAGCGAACGGTTGTCAGGAAAACGGGCAACAAAAGAATCTTCCATCGTTTTCTGATCACTTCCAGCCCGTCGGCAAGCGAATCTGTCCACAACAACCCGAGCACAAGAGCGCCAAAGTATAACAGCACCGCGATACAGATCGGACTGGCGACAATCTCTCGCATCTTGGCGGGGAATTGCCCCTCATACAGCCAACAGGCCAAGACCAGCAGGACCGCCACGGTCACCGCCGAGGTGGAGAGCGGCAGGCAAAATGCCAGCAGCAACATCAACCACAGGTTAATCTGTTCGAGATTTTGTCGGATTGCGTTCATGCCTTATCTCATCAGTGCTTGATCGGAAAACTGCAGACGATAAAGAAAACTGTACTCACCACCCAAGGCCAGCAATTCATCGTGGGTACCTTCTTCAATCAGGCACCCCTCTTTGAGGACAATGATCCGATCCGCGTTGTGCACCGTGGACAATCGATGAGCGATCACAATGGTGGTTCGGTTGCGCATCAGGTTTTCCAGGGCCTTTTGTACTTCACGTTCCGATTCGCTGTCCAGGGCCGAGGTTGCTTCGTCAAGGATCAGGATCGGTGCGTCCTTGAGCAGGGCTCGGGCAATGGAGATCCGCTGCTGCTGTCCGCCTGACAGCCGGGCGCCGGCTTCACCGATCACCGTCTCGAACCCATGGGGCAGTTCATGGATGAAATCCAGGGCATAGGCCGATCGGGCCGCCTCGACAATCCGCTCCTCTGGGCAGTCACTGACCCCATAGGCGATATTGTTGCGCACCGTATCGTTGAACAGGATGGTCTGCTGGCTGACCAGGGCGATCTGCCGGCGCAGGGAGGCAAAGGTGACCTCGCGGATATCGACGTCATCGATGCGCAGCTCGCCCACGCTGACCTCGTAAAACCTCGGAATCAGGTTGGCCAAGGTTGTCTTGCCGCTGCCGCTCGGGCCGACCACCGCCAGGATTTCGCCCCGGTTGACCCGCAAGTTGAGGTGTTTGATCACCGGCTCGTTGTTCTCGTAGTGGAAGCTGACGTCCGAAAACACGATGCTGCGGCTGAACGGCCCCAGCTCAATGGCCCGCTCAGCTTCCTGGATATCGGGCCGGATATCCAGCAGGGAAAAAATGCGCGTGGCCGCCGCCAATCCCTGCTGAATGGTGGTGTTGATTTTGCTAACGCCCTTGACCGGTTCATAGAGCATGATCAAGGCGGTGAGAAAGGACATGAAGGCACCTGGTGTCGAGTTGCCCTGCAGGACCTGCATGCCGCCGAACCAGATGATCATCGCCATGCCGATGCCGCCGAGGAACTCGATCAGGGGGTGGGAGAGGCAGCTGTACTTGGTTTCCAGCATCAGGGTGTCCATGATACCCTGCATCTTCTCGCCAAAGCGTTGCTTCTCGAACCCTTCCATGCCAAAGGCCTTGACGATGCGCACCCCGGCAATGGTTTCGTGCAGCTGGCTGGTCGCTTCGCCGATCTTGGTCTGATAGGTCGCACTGATCCTTCTGAATTTTCTGCCAAAAACAACGATCGGCACCGCGGCTGCCGGCAGAAAAAGCAGGGAAATCAGGGCCAGCCGCCAATCCATGTAAAAAATGACCCCGAGCAGTCCGACGACTGAGCACAAGTCGCGGAGGGTGCGAATCAGCGCATGGGAAACAGATCCCTGCAACATGCTGACATCGTTCATAATTCTCGAAATAAGCTCGCCAGTTGGATGCCGGTGGAAAAAACTGAGCGACAGTTCGTGAAGATGGCCATAGATACGGTTGCGCAGATCGCGGATGACGCTCTGCCCCACCATTTCCAGCAGGTAGGAATAGCCGAAAAAGAAAATCCCCTTGAAGAAAAAAATCGCCAGCAAGCCCAGGGGCAACAGGTTGAGCAATCGCGCATCGCGGTTGAAAAAAATCTCGTCCAACAGGGGCTTGACCATGTACGCCTGCAGGGCATTGAATCCACCCACGGCCACCATGCCGACCATGGCCAGCAACAGCTTTGCATGATAGGGCTTGAGCACTGCCAGTAGTTTGGAAAAAAGGGCTTTATTGTTCATGCAAGAAATGGTGTGAAAAAGTGATCAATCCCTGGCCACATTCCGGATTTGGTCCTCCGCGCCAGCATTTACCCTATTTCACGCGAGTGTGCCAGCATAGTTGCCGGAAAAAACCGAGGGCTCCTCCCCCCGACCGCTGAGCAGGGCGGTCACTGCGGAGCATTCCCGTTTCGGCTGGCCATGGCTGATATCCACCACCAAGTAATTGACCCCCATCCGGGTAATGTCTTGAACATGCTGCAAAAGAGAAAACGGTACATGGGAACGGGCATACACGGTCCCTTCTCGGCGGTCGAGATAAAATCGCTCGCCGCGGGAACTGACAAAGGTCCGTTGTCCCTGAAAATGTGGGGCATCCAATCGCGCGCTGAAAAGCGGTGGCCGACCGTAGACCAGCAAACCGACCCGCAGGGCATGAGCGTTACGGTTGCATGCTTTGTGAAATTGAGCCAGGGCGGCGGCCAACGTCACCCGATCCGTTTCCAGGGAAAACTGCACCCCGGCCAGGCCGCAGTCCCCATGTAGCTCCAGAGCCGAACTGTTGAGCAGGTTGCAGCTGTACGCGCCGTAGACCTCGAGCGGCAGATCCCCGCCCGATCCGGGGGCCTCGGTAAAAAGGCCCAGCTGGCCGATATGGCTGATCTGGAAGGCTGTCGCTCCCTGGCCTCGAAGCCGCTGAACCGCCTGATGATACCAGGCCAGCTGCTCCTGCAACACAATGGGTGGCAAGGCCCAGACCAGCGGCGGATGTCGCGGGGACTTGCTCCGGCGCAACTGGAGAACTTGGTCAAGGTTGCGTTGATTGAGTTCCAGCACCAGCCTGGCGACCTGAAAAGGGAAGCGCATTCCCGCCGCATCGAGCGATGCCGCCTTGAGCCACCACTGTGGACGGGATGTTTTTCCCGGTCCTTGGCCGCCGCGATCGGTTGCCGCATCTCGGGATGGTGGACTGGCCGACCCCATGGCCAAGGCGGTCAGGATCTGCTGCAGCCGCATGGGATCGGGATCGACACTTCGCTGTGGATGAAATCGGCGCACCAGGCCCGATTGCTGCTCAAATCGACCGCTGACATCGACCCTGAAGAGAAGTCCGTGGGAACGATGGGGGAAGCCGCTCAACTCAAGACCGCTCACGGCAATGGACACTACCTGTCCCTTGTCGGCCTGATCCACTTTTCTGCCCTTGACCTCCAGGGATCGGAGAGTGAAGCTTTTGCGCTCGCCACTTCGCTCCTCATAGAGGCGCAACCGATCGCCCAGCCGTATCGGTGTCTGCAGGGTGGCCTGTAACCGCAACGTTTTTGCTGTCCGGCTCTCCCGTCCCTCCTCCATCCGGGTCACTTTGCCGACCATCTCGCCGCTGCTGCCGGCAAATCTGGGGATGATCAACCGATCCTCCCAGCCGCGGACAAGAAAACCCGGGGAGCGCTTGCGTCCCATGGCCGCGTCCAGGCATCGATGGGCCTCGGCCAGTAACGTGGGCCGCTGCTCCGGCGAGGTATCAAGCGCCCGCAGGGCCAAACGATAGGCCCGGACCGTGTTGCGGACGTACTCCACCGACTTGAGCCGCCCCTCGATCTTGAGGCTGACCACCCCGGCGGCCCGCACCTCGGTCAGGTGATCGATGCCGCTGAGATCGTTCATGGAAAACAGATATTCAGCCGTTTTACCGCAACTGGACCGCTTGCCCGAGGGCAGCCATTCGTAGCGGCGGCGGCAGGGCTGGACACATTGACCGCGCAGGCTCGATTTGCCGCCATGCAGACTGGAAAATCGGCACAGGCCCGAATAACTGAAACACATGGCACCATGGATGAAGATTTCCAATTCCACTGGGCAGTGGGCATGGATGGTCCGAATCTCCTCCAGGCTGAGTTCGCGCGCCAGCACGATGCGTTCGAACCCGAGCTCCTTGAAATAGCGGGCGGCCAGTGCATTGTTGACCGTCATCAGGGTCGAGGCATGCACCTTGAGCGAAGGAAAAAAACGGCGGACCAAATGAAAAATGCCCAGATCCTGCAAGATCAGCGCATCCGGACCGATTCGAGCCAACCGGGAAAGTGTTTCCACGGCCTGCCGCACCTCCCCCTCCTTCATCAGGCTGTTCATGGCCACATACACCTTTTTTCCCTGGTCATGGGCGCATTCAGTCATGGCCGCGATCTCGCCGAAGGTAAAATCCCTGGCCAAGGCACGGGCATTGAGCCCGGGAGCGCCGACATAAACGGCATCGGCCCCTTCGCGAAGGGCAGCCTCAAAGGCCGGCACGGTTCCAGCGGGCGCAAGGAGTTCCAAAGGACGGGGAGCAGCGACAGGCGAAGCGGTTGTGGTCATGGACGAAAATGGAGGGCAGCGTTGGCTGCATCGGGTCTTTCCCCGGCGTGCTCGTTGAGCAACATCAAACAGACGCGACCGTCGTCATTCACCCGGCGGACAAAGGGCCAGGGGATAATCGACAGGAGGCAGGGGGAGGATGAAGAAAAAATTATTGCCTTCGGCCGTGGGCTCGTACCCGACTCGACCGCCATGCATTTCGACAACAAGACGAATGAACGACAGCCCATGGCCGGTTCCGGGCACATCCGGATTGTCGTCGCCACGCATCCCTTCCTGGAACAGTTGGTTGCCTTGTTCTTCCGACATGGTGGGACCGGTGGTGAATACATTGAATTTCACCCCTTTTTGGCCGGGCCGGATGAAATTCTCGACCACTTCGCGGCCATAGGCCATGGCTTTGCGCGGCCTGCCGGCATGATCGATGATTTCCTTGGTATATTTGGCCGCATTGGAGAACAGGTTGGCGTAGACCTGCGCCAGCAGGCCGATGTCCACCAAGATCGGAAATTCTTCCTCGTGCATGTTCTGCGGCCGGTCGACGGTGATATTGGCAGCCTTCAACCGACTGGCATAGTGCTCCAACTGGGGGATGATCACTTCCTTTTCCACCAGGCAGCGCTTGGGATGCAGGACAAGATGCCCCCGCTCGAAATGTTCGCGCCTGAACAGGCTCTCGATGAAGAGGCTCATGTTGGCGTGATGCTTGACAATCTCCTGGTAGTACTTGAGCAGGTCCTCCTGCAGGGCCTGGAGTTTGCCGCAACAGTAGCCGCAAGGCCCGGCCAACGGTTCCGGCCCCTGGCGGTCGACGATCTCCCGTTTCAGCTCGTCAATCAGGCCGATTTTCTTTTTTAGCTGATTAAACAGGTGGCGGAAATACATGTTGGGCACAATGATATTGTGCTCAATGTCAATCACCAGGGTGTTGATGAATTTCAGCCGATCGATATTTTGTCGAGCAATCAACCTATTATCGAGATTATAGCCGATTCTGTTGGCGTATTTGGCAAAGAAGAACCTATCGGTCTCGGAAAGCCCCCCCTGGCGCCGCACCTCATACATGCCCAAAGTCCGGCCGCCACCGCACAGGCCACGAAAATCATTCCATAGAGGCCCCTGTTCCAGGTCCTTCCGGGAACAGTCGCTTCCTGTACGACTATACGATGGATACTTGCTAAAAATCGGCACCATGTAGGAGCCATCCAGTTCGTAGGGCTCCTCCTGCATCCGGATGAGCCGTCGCGCCGGTTCTGGATGCGGCAGGACTCCCCGCTCACTGGAACAAACCAGCTGCAGGCCATTTGCCTCGCCCTGACAGAGATAGAGCGAACTGGACACCCCGACCAACGCCAAGGGAACGGAAACACAGATCCGATAAAAATCATCCAGGGAATCGTACTCCTGGGCCAGGTCAAAAAAGGCCTTGAGAAAATCGTTGCGCCCCTGGGAGAAGTTATACTGTTCATAACTCTCCGCTTTTTCCCGGATGCGGCGGCAGACGATTTCCAGATCCGGCGGGATGGGAATAGTGTTCGGGTGCTCAGTCATGCCTCGACACGTCTCGCCAAGCTCTGCTTGTCGTCAGGGCTTCTCCGGGGAAAAGCCGGCTCAACGTTTGGAAAGAACCACCGCGTCACGGTTGTCCTTCTCGCTCAACAGCACATCGACCCGCTCATTGGGGGCTGGGCTGACGCTCATGCCCACATAGTCGGGTTGAATCGGCAACTCGCGACCACCTCGATCCACCAGCACAGCCAGTTGGATCGACAGCGGCCGCCCATAGTCCATGATCGCATCCATGGCGGCCCGAATGGTCCGGCCGGTGAAGATGACGTCATCGACCAGGATGACCTTTTTATCTTCGAGCAGAAAGCCGATGTCCGATTTTCTGACAATCGGGTTCTGCGAGATCAGGCTCCAGTCATCCCGGTACAGGGTGATGTCCAGGTTGCCCGAGGGTAGCAGCGCCTCCTCCCGCTCTTCGATCTTCTGCTTGATCCGTTGGGCGAGAAAGACGCCGCCGGTATGGATGCCGATGATCGAGAGGTCGTTGACCCCGTGGTTGCGTTCCACGATCTCCAGGCTGATCCGATCCAGGCTGCGCTCAATGTCCGTGCCGATCATAATGGTCCGTGCGGTCATGCCTTCACCCTCTCCCAAAAATAGTCCACCCCTTTGGCATCCACCAGATTGATCGCCTCGGGGTAGGTTTCACATTCCACGGCAAACACCCGGGCCGCGATATCGTCGGGAGTGTCGCTGTCCTCCAGGGCCACGCAGTGCTGCAACACGATTGGCCCTTGGTCGTAGCATTCGTTGGCGAAATGGACGGTACAGCCGCTTACCGTGCATCCCCTGGCCTTGACCGCCTCATGAACGTGGTGCCCATAATACCCCGCGCCGCAAAAGGAGGGGATGAGCGCCGGGTGGATATTGAGCACCGCGCGCCGCAGGGAAGGGGGCGGAGTGTACAGCTTGAGGTAGCCGGCCAGGGCGATCAAATCAACGTCGTAACCAGCGAGGATGCGGTTGATCTCGTCGTTCTCCTGGGCATAAAAGGCTGGATAGCCGTAGCGTTCGGCTTTCGCGAGGCCCAAGGCGCCAGCGACGTTGGAAATCACCACCTGAATCTCGGCCCGCAGCGTTCCGGCAGTAATCCGTTCGTGGAAATTGTCCAGCGTCCTGCCGCTACCGGAGAGGAGCACCGCCATCTTACGCATGGTCTTCGGCTCCGGCGAAAAAAGGATCGGTGGCCGGGTCGACGGTGCGCAGCCATTGGGCAATGGCGGTGTCATAGCTTGCGGTCAGCTCAAACACCTTGCGGGCCAGGCGAAACCGGGTGGCCAAGGTGGTGTTGCCGTACGCATGCAACTCAGTGAGCACCTGGGGGTAATCGGCCGGATCGACGATCACGGTGACATCGTGAAAATTCTTGGCCGAGGCCCGCAACAGGGTCGGACCGCCGATGTCGATATGTTCGATGGCGTCCGCCAACGTACAGCCGGCCTTGGCCACGGTCTGGGCAAAGGCATAAAGGTTGACCGCCACGATGTCGATCGGCTTGATCCCGTGCTGCCGGCACTGTTGTTGATGGGCTTCGTTGGCGCGCTGGTTGAGGATGCCGCCATGAACCAGGGGATGCAGCGTCTTGACCCGGCCATCGAGCATCTCGGGAAAACCGGTGAATTCAGACACATCGGTTACCGCAATGCCGCTTGCGCGCAGCTTCTGGGCCGTACCACCCGTGGACAGGATCTCGATGCCCATGGCGGCCAGCGCCCCGGCAAAATCCTCACATCCCGATTTATCGGTCAGGCTGATCAGCGCCCGTTCCACTCGTTTCATCGTTTCTCCTTCACCGGCTTACTCTTTTTTCAAAAATTGACGGATTTTCCGCCGTTCATGTTTATCCGGCCGCCGCTCGGGTGGATTGCCCTGCAGACGAGCCATCCGTCGTTCGGCTGCCAGTTGTTCACGCCTGTCCATGGAGTCCTGGGTTTCCGCATACAGGGTCCTGGCTGCCGCCGCCGGCCCGCGCTGCTCGCTGAGGGCAATGATCTGCACCGTGAATGCCAGCAATTCCTGGCGAATGACCAGCATGTCACCCTTTTGCACCATTCTGGACGGCTTGGCTTTGTTGCCGTTGAGGGTCACATGGCCGCCGCTCACCGCCTTGGCCGCCAAGGACCGGGTCTTGAAAAAGCGGGCGGCCCACAGCCATTTGTCGATGCGCACACTGTCCATGTTCACCACAAGGTCTCTGTATCGGGTCAAAATACCACAGTTATCGGCAACGATCAAACAAAGAAGCGCTGACCGAGACCGTTGCCGATCCGGTGAAAATGGGGTATGTGGGAGCGATTATCCCTTCGTTGAGATCTGCCCATGCCTTTACAATCCGTCGGAATCAGCAATTTCACCTGCCCTGTTCGCATCCCTGAAAAGGGGGGCGGCATTCAGCACACCGTCGCGGTCATCGACCTGCTCGCGCGCACCCCCCAGGATCGGCTCGCGTCCTGTGTCACTCTCATGACCGGACTATTGGCCGAGTTTCTGCCGGACGTGAATGCCGGCATCTTCCCCGCCCTGCTGAGCAAAGTGCGCCAACAGCTCCAGGCCAGGGAGGCCAAGCTGGAAATGCGGTTTCCCTACTTCATCGCCAAACACGCTCCGGTCACTGGAACCGTTAGCCTCATGGAGTACCAGTGTGTCTTTACCGCCTCGTCGGAAACCAGCGGCGAGCCCCAGCTGACGGTGGTGGTCCCGGTCACCACCCTTTGCCCCTGTTCCAAGGAAATCAGCGAGGCCGGCGCCCACAACCAGCGGGCCGAGGTCACCCTCACCGTCCGGCCGCTGGGCCTGATCTGGCTGGAAGATCTGATCGCCATGGTGGAAGGGTGCGGCTCGTCCGAGGTCTATGCCCTGCTCAAGCGTCCCGATGAAAAATATGTGACGGAAAAGGCCTATGCCCAGCCGATGTTCGTCGAGGATGTAGCCCGCAAGGTGGCCCAGCGGGCCATGACTCACCCCGAGATCGCCTGGTTTTCGGTGGGAGTGGAGAGTTTTGAATCGATCCACAAGCACAGCGCCTATGCCTTTGTCGACAGCCGCGACCTCGAGCCTCATTCCGTGGCCTCCTGATCGCGCCGACCATCAAGCGGATGTGCCCAGCCCGCCGAAACAGAGGTACTTCAGCTCCAGATATTCCTCAAGGCCGTACTTTGACCCTTCCCGTCCGATGCCCGATTCCTTGATGCCGCCGAACGGCGCCGCCTCCGATGACGTCCGGCCGGTATTGATCCCCACCATGCCGTACTCGAGCGCCTCGGCGGTCCGCCAAATTCGTCCGATATCGCGACTGTAGAAGTAAGCGGCCAGTCCGTAGGGCGTGTTGTTGGCCAAGGCCACGGCCTCCTGATCGTCTTTGAAGGAAAAGAGCGGCGCCACCGGACCGAAGGTCTCGTCACTGGCAATCAGCATCTCGGGACTGGCGTCAAGCAGCACCGTGGGTTCGAAGAAAAATCCGGCCGTTCCCAACCGTTTGCCACCGCAGGCAATCCGCGCCCCCTTGGCCACGGCATCGTCAATCTGCGCCTCGACCTTGCGCACCGCGTCCAGATCGATCAGCGGCCCCTGCTGCACCCCTTCCTCGAACCCATTGCCCACCCTGAGCTGCTGGACGGCCTCGACCAGTTTGGCGGCAAACCGTGCATACACCTTTTCCTGAACAATGAAGCGGTTGGCACACACACAGGTTTGCCCGGAGTTGCGATATTTCGAAGCCATGGCTCCCCGGACCGCCTCGTCGAGGTCAGCGTCGTCGAAAACGATGAACGGGGCATGTCCTCCCAATTCCAGAGAAACCCGCTTGACCGTGGCGGCGCAGTCGCGCATGAGGATCTTGCCCACTTGGGTCGAACCGGTGAAGCTGAGCTTGCGGACCAGGGGGTTGGCGGTCATCTCGGCGCCGATCACCGCCGCCGGACCGGTCACCACATTGAACACCCCGGGCGGCATGCCGGCCTCCTCGGCCAATCGGGCCAGGGCCAGAGCGGAAAAGGGGGTGCTGCTCGACGGCTTGACCACCACCGGACAGCCGGCGGCCAAGGCGGGCGCTGCCTTGCGGGTGACCATCGAGGAAGGAAAATTCCAGGGGGTGATGGCGGCACAGACGCCCACCGGCTCCTTGAGCACCACGATCCGTTTGCCCTGCTGGCCGATGGGAATGGTGTCGCCGTACACCCGCTTGGCCTCTTCCGCGTACCATTCGACATAACTGGCGCCGTGAAGCACCTCCTCCCTGGCCTCAGCCAGCGGCTTGCCCTGTTCCATGGTCATGATCACCGCCAGGTCGCGATGGTGTTCGACCAGCAGATCGAACCATCGCCGCAGCAGCCGCGACCGATCCTTGGCGGTCAAGGCTCGCCAACCCGGCCAGGCGCGATGGGCGGCCTCGATGACGGCCGCGGTTTCCCTGTTGTCTAGGGCTGGCACCGAACCGATGGCCCGGCCGCTGGCCGGATCAACCACCTCTATCCGTTTGCCGGCGACGCTGTCTATCCATCGACCACCAGCAAAGCATTGGGAGCGCAACAGCTCTTGATGACGTACTTTCATTGCCCCCTCTTCACGGGTCATCAAAAAGAAAGCAGGCAGCATGCCGAAAATGAAGCTGCTGCCTGCAGGTGGGTTACTTTTATCTTCAGGATCACTCCAGGTGTGCTACTATGCCTTGAAGGATGCCATCATACACCGGGACGTGTCTTTTTTCATCCCGATAACAGCCGCACGACAAAAGAGCAGGCCTAGATGAACATTGAGCAGCGCCGATCCCCCCGCCTTGTCGATTACCTCCCTCTTGAAGTGCATGTCGTCCACAAACGGGACGGCCACGTCATTGCCGGCCCGTTCTCGGGAAGAATCATCGACCTGTCGATCCATGGCGCGTGCCTGCTGATGAGCCAAGTCATGCACGAACGTTTTCACCTCTTCTACTCGACCCGCGAGACGGATGAGAGGTTGTTGCACCTGACCATCGATCATCCACCCGAGCTGCAGCATTGCACCCTTGCTGCCCAACCGGTCTGGATGGCGCTCTTTCGACAGCAGCAAATACGCGCCTTTAAGATAGGGGTCGAATTCACGGGGAATCCGGAAAAGCAGCACATGCGGGAAATTCAGGAAGCGTTGCGAAAAAATCGGCCAGAGAGAAGCAACAAATGGATTGAATTGTGCAGTTATTTCGCGGGCCGCAGAGAGCGGGACTGCCGCTGAACTCATCGTGTTTGTTCTTTTTCGCCAAGAAGCGTAAAGACCGGAATGGCTTTTTCAACTCCCCGCAGGTGCATCTCGCCCAATTCCTTGAGCTCGAAATGATCGGCGATCGCTTGGCGCACCGCCTCGGTGATATAAATCCGGCCCGATGAGGACTCGGCGGACAGGCGCTGGGCAATATTGACCTCATTGCCGACCACCGTGTAATCGAGCCGCTTGGTGGAGCCGATATTGCCCAGAAAAATCGTGCCGCAGGTTACGGCGATCCCCAAATCCACCAAGGCAAATTCAGCGCTGCGCCGCATCCATTGCTCCCGCAGCTCCGCAAACCGTCTCCTGACCGCCCATGCAGCATGCGCTGCCGCCAAGTTTGGCCGCTCCAGCTTGATCGGTGCGCCGAACACCGCCAGGACCGCATCCCCCATGAACTTATCGACCGTCCCCTGCCAGTGAAACACTTCCTCGGTGAAAAATTGAAAGAATTCGTTGAGGAACACGCGGAGTTCCCGCAGATCGATGCGCTGGACCAAACGGGTAAAATTGCGGATATCGGCAAAAAGGACGGTCACCTCGGTGATTTCGCCCAACGCCATCAAATCGGTATTGCCGCCTTTCAGCAGCAGCTCAGCCACCTCGGGGGCCACATACTGTTCGAACAGGGTGCGCATGCGGATAGTTGCGGCCAACTGCTGCCGTGCCCGCAAATTTTCCAGGGCATTGGCCGCCTGGCTGCAAATGATCCCGAGCAGTTCGGTATCCGCCTCGGAAAAACGTTCATCGGTCAATTTTTGACTGATGTTGAGCACCCCGATCACCCGTTCGCGAATGCGGAGCGGAAAAGAAACAGCGGAAACGATATCTGGCTGGCGGAGCAGCGCCGAAAAGATGGAGGCATGCTGATCCTCCTTGTTAAGAATGACCGACTTGCCCTGCTGAAAAACCCAACCGGCGATCTGGGCCCCGGGCTTGAGCCGGATGGATCGGGCCAGGACCGGATCCATGCCCCGGGAAGCGGCAATATGAAGACTCCCTTCCTGGAGGTCATAAAGCATTACCGAAATATGACTGGCGCCTGTCTGCTGTTCCACCGCGGTCACCAAGCCATCGAGGATTTCCTGCTCACTGGTCGCCGCAAGAAATTGCTCGCCGAGGCTGTAGAGGGGAATCAGGGTGCGTAACCGGATGTTTTCCTGTTGCAACCGGTGGCGTTCCAGAACCAGCTCGACGGCCCGTGTCAGATGCACCGGATTGCCAGGCCATTCCACCAATCCGGAAAGGCCCACCTCCAACACGCCCCGCGGCAATTCCGGACGGAGCGAAGCGGACAGCAACACCCCGGCCACGCCCGGCTGGGCAGCATTGAGAGCGGCAAAGACCTGGCAGCCGTCCATGGCGAGGGCATCCTCGACAATCAGCACCACGGCAACTGCTTGGCGGGCACAGATGTGGATTGCCGCCGATACGTCGCGGCAGCGAATCATCTTTATGTGCGACAATATCGCCATTACCTCCCCGGCCTGCGCATCGTCGGCGGCAAGGAGGACCACAGGAGTTTTCATTGATGGGCTCGCTGGAATTCCATACTTTTCAAAGCGATGTTACCATCGACCAGGAGGCAAGGCAAGCAATAGCGCCAAAAGAAGCCCCTTGCCGGGTTGGTCCCGCTGTTCATTTCCTTCCACCTGAGGTATACTCGGCCATGCTTGCACAACTACCCCACAGTCCGCTCGCCGAGCGGATGCGCCCCACCCGCCTGGAAGATTTTGTCGGCCAGCGCCATCTGGTTGGCGAGGGCAAATTCCTCAACCAGCTGATCGACAGCGGCCGAATTCCCTCGCTGGTCCTCTGGGGGCCGCCCGGATCGGGCAAGACCACCTTGGCCACCATCCTTGCCCACGCCGTCTCTGCCCATTTCGTCTTTTTCTCCGCAGTACTCTCGGGGGTCAAGGAGATACGGCAGATCGTCGATCAGGCCAAGTCTGTCCATGAACAGGACGGCAGGCCGACCATTCTCTTTGTCGACGAAATCCACCGCTTCAACAAGAGCCAGCAGGACGCCTTTCTGCCCCACGTGGAAAGTGGCCTGCTGACCCTGATCGGAGCGACAACGGAAAATCCGTCGTTCCAGATCACCGCTCCCCTGCTCTCCCGCTGCCAGGTCCTGCTCCTCGCTCCACTCGACCGCAACGATCTCAAACAGGTCATGCGGCGCGCCCTCATCGATACCTCGGTCGGTTTCGGTGACGATCGTCTGACCATCGACGATCAGGCCCTCGACCTCCTGGCCGATACGGCGGACGGTGACTGCCGACGAGCGTTGAATCATCTGGAAACGGCGGCCGCCCTGACCCTGGAGCAGCTCAAGCGCCAGCCAGCGGCTGGAGAGGCAGAGCGAACGATCACCGTCGCCCAGGTGCGGGAAACACTGCAGCAAAAAACCCTCCGCTATGACGCCAGGGGCGAGGAACACTACAACCTGATTTCAGCCCTGCACAAAAGTCTGCGCGACAGCGATCCGGACGGTGCGGTCTACTGGCTGGGCAGGATGTTGCTCGGAGGCGAGGACCCACTCTATATTGCCCGACGGATGATTCGGTTTGCTTCCGAGGACATCGGCAATGCCGATCCACAAGCCCTGCAAGTGGCCCTAAACGGCCGTGAAGCCTACCATATGCTCGGTTCGCCAGAGGGCGAACTGGCACTCTATCAGGTGGCTGCTTATCTGGCCACCGCTCCGAAAAGCAATGCGGTCTACGTGTGCACCCATCGGGTACGGGCGGACATCGAACGTACGGGGTCCCTGCCGGTCCCCCTGCACATCCGCAATGCGCCGACAGCACTGATGAAGGATTTTGGCTACGGCCACGGCTACCAATACGCGCACGACGACCGGGACGGTCTGGTGCTGCAGGAACACCTGCCTCCGGAGCTGGCGGGCCGCGTCTACTACGAGCCGACCACCCGCGGCTACGAGGCGGTGATCAAGGACCGATTGACCAAATGGAAACAAATACTCAAACAGCGAGCGCAACAGCATGAACTGCAACAACGGAATAAATAAGGGAAACGTATTATGGACCGTCCTGCTCCTCCTCGCTCTTCTCCTCTGGTGGGGCGAGGTTGAAGCGGCGGGCATGCGGTTTATTTACACCAACGACAACCTCGGCGAACTCGACAGCTGTGGCTGACACCTGAACAAATTGGGCGGTCTGTCCAAAAAAGCATTTATAACCAAGACATTAACCAACGATTCGCACTACCCGGCCCTGATTGTCAACAGCGGCAACCTGCTGTTCAAAACCGATATTCTGCAGCCGGAGGAAGCTGAAACAGCAAGGATTGCCGCCGACGGCGTGTACCAGGCCACCCGGAAGACAGGGGCACTCATCGCCGGTGTAGGCAGCCGGGACCTGGCCGCCGGGACCGCCTTCCTGAGCCAATTCCATCAACCACCGCACTTTACCTGGTTGTCCCTCAACCTTGTTCATCCTTCCAACCGTCAGCCTCTGTTCACCCCGATTCATTGGCAGCAGGTGAATGGGATCAACATCGCGGTCCTGGCGCTGACCGACCACACCGCCCCTTCCGCGCAAGGCAACGATTTCCTTGCCCTTCCGTGGCAGCAATCACTGCCGGAGGTTCTGGCGCAGGTCGAGCAGCAGGCCGATTTCGTGCTGCTACTGTCCAACTATTCCTTGATCGATAATCAGGAAATCGCCCGCCACCACAGAGCCATCGACCTCATCCTCCAGTCGGGCCATGCCATCGGCAACAGGACCCCGCTTGTGGTCAACAACACCCTGATCGCCCAAACCGAAACCCGCGGCAAATACCTGGGGGTGCTGAATGTGGACTGGAATGGCCATGGCCGCTGGCGCGAGGGCCAGCCAGGCGCGGCGACACCGGATGACAAGCCGGCGTCAACCTACAGTAACCGGTTCATTGCGTTAAAACCTTCGATCACCAATGATCCCGAGGTGGAGGCCATTGTCCAGCAGACCAAGAGGCGCTTGGACAGCCATCAGGCCGGGCGATAGAAATCGGCCGACCTACACTGCCACTAACCGATAACCAATAAAAAAGGCCGCCTCAAGAGGCGGCCTTTTTTATTGGTCGAAGCAATGAACTTAGCAGCCGAATGCCTTCTGCAGGTTCGGAATGGTCTGTTTCTTGCGGCTCATCATGCCGTCGATCCACATGGAGTTGCCGGAAAGCTTCTTACCGAAAGCGCCTTCGATCAGAGCGGGATCATCGGAGAGCACCATCAAGTCGGTGCCTTCCTTGACCACGTCGGTGAGCATCAGCAGGACGGAATGCCGTTCGCTGCCCTTTTGCTCTTTCATGGCATTGTACAGGGCATCGCGCATGTCGGCTACCTGATCCAGGGTGGCAAGCTCGAGCTGACCGACGCCGACTTTTTTACCCTTCATATCGAAATCCTTGTAGTCGCGATGGAGCAGGTCCATGGCCGGAACGCCGGCAACGGCACTCTTGGCCTTGAGCATCTCCATGAACAATGCTTCGGTGTCCTTGACATCGGCGATTGCGGCCAATTCCTTCACGGCCTTCTTGTCGGCGTCAGTGCAGGTCGGGGACTTGAAATTGACGGTATCGCTGAGGATGGCGGCCAGCATCAGACCAGCAACCTTAGGATCAACCTTCACGCCTTCCAGATCATAGAGGATCTTGAGCACGGTACCGGTGCAGCCAACCGGCATGTTGCAGAAGAAGATCGGTTGATTGGTGGTCACATCACCGATTTTGTGATGGTCGACGACGGCCACAACCTCGCCGGCGGCCAGATTGTCCGGAGCCTGAGCCAGATCGCTGTGGTCAACCAGGGCAATTTTCTTGCCGGTGGCATCGGTCAGGGTCTCGGGGGTGGCAAAACCGAACTGCTTCAACACCATCTCGGACTCGGGATTCAGCTTGCCAGCAACGGCGGGAACATAATCCTCACCCTTGGCCTTCATCAGCGCTGCATAAGCGATGGCGGCGGTTACAGAATCGGTATCCGGACTTTTGTGACCTACAACATAAACAGACATAGCGAATTACCTCCCAGTACATGTTCAATGACACATTTTCATGTGCGCTTCTCTTCCATCTCGGACCCTATGCAGGTCAGAAACAATAAAATTGAACGACCTTATAATGTTCACTTATAAGCGTCAAGCAGAAAAAGGAGCAATGGTGCAAGCAGCCTGCTCTGCCTTGAAAAACAAAGGGATCGACGTTGTCGATCCCTTGTATTTTGGGCTTGAAAATGAAGAACGGTTCAGTCGCGGCTGCCGCCAAAAAATCGCAGCAACATCAGAAACAGGTTGATGAAATCAAGATAGAGGGCCAAGGCTCCGATGATCGCTCCCTTGCGGATGGCAACCTCGCCCTGCTCCATGATCCCTTCCTCGCCGATGGTCTTGATCTTTTGCACGTCGTACGCGGTTAGACCCACAAAAACCAGTACACCGATGGCGGAAATGGCCCAGTAAAGAGCCGGGCTCTTGAAAAAGATATTGACGATCGAAGCCAGGAGAATGCCAATCAGCCCCATGAACATGAACGATCCCATGCCGGACAAATCGCGCTTGGTCACCATGCCGTAGACTGCCATGGCGGCAAACATGCCGGCCGTTACCAGGAATGTGGCGCCAATGGAGGCGTGGGTGTAGGCGAGAAAGATGGTGGATAGGGTCACACCGTTGAGGACCGAATAGCCGACAAACAGTCCGGTCGCCGTTCCCGGCTGCAGCTTGTCAATGCGGGCGGAGAGATAGAAAACCATGCCCAGCTCGGCCAACACCAGAATAAAGAATAGGGGGCTGGCGATCAGCGGCTTGACCAAGCCGGATTCGGCAGTGAACAAGGCCACGCCGCCGGTGATCGCCAGGCCGATGGCCATCCAATGAAATACCTTGGCGAGAAAAATGGTCGAGGCATCCTGGCGCGCCTTGGCCAGGGTGATGTCACGTGCTCCAATCTGCGTCTGCATGTCTTAGCGTTCCTCCATATCTTGAAATAGATCACTGCGGTGTTGAGACGAAATATTAACCATTCCGATTGTAAAGGCAAGACATCTTGCCCTTTGCTGGCAAAAAACGACAAATCAACCTGTTGCGCAGGCCCCTGGACAGGAACGCCAACATCACGGATTCGGTTAGGTGCCATGCGGCCAAGCTGAAACGCTTCCGGCTGACTAACGGGACGCGCTCGGTCTTGTTTTCTTGTTGGACAGGTGTGCAAAAATTGAGCGAATGGCGTATCATGGCCGCCATCCGCCACGCGGGGAACAGCACGGGGCCGCCCAGCGCCCATCACCCTTAGCCAAAGAAGACACCCCTCATGATACGCATTGAACAGTTAACGGTTATTGTCGACAAACCCACCACCAAGCTGCAAGCCTTTCGCCTGGAGGACACGATCCGGGCACCGGCGGTGATCGTGTTCATTGATGAGGAAAAAGCGCAACTCATCCCCCTTCCCCAGGGAGAAACGCCGCCCACCACCATTCGGTCGCATACCATGCAAGCCAAGATTGACATCATCGGCCTCGATGAGATCAACGCCTATCTCCGGCAAAGTTGAACGAGAAACCAAGGCGGGAAACCCGGCCCGTGGCAACGGCGGGCCGGGAAGAAAAACAAAGAGAGACCGGATCTGGCGGGAACGGAACACGCCCCGAAGCGCTTCTGCAGGGCGGCCAACCAGCGAATCGCGCCGGAGCGACCGCTTGCACGAACAGGTGCCCTCGACAGCGGTTGAGTCAATCAGGGTTTGCTTGAATCGGAGAGCGAGATGTTGAGCTCCAGCACTTCGCAATCACCCCGTCGATCCAAGGACAGTTTGACCTGATTTTCGTTAATCTGGATATATTTTCGGACCACTTCCAGGATGTCGTTCTGGAGTTGCGGCAGAAAATCGGGGCTGGTCGAACGCCTCCGCTCGTGGGAAACGATGATCTGCAACCGCTCCTTGGCCACCGATGCGGAGCTTGTTTTTTTTGCTCGAAAAAAGTCAAAGAATTTCATGGCATCATGATCCAAAGAAACGGGAGAAAAAGCCTTTCTTCTGCACGTCCATAAAACGGTACGGCACGTCTTCGCCCAGGAAACGGTCGACAATATCGAAATAGGCCTCACCGGCATCGCTCTCCTCGGCCAGGGTCACCGGTATGCCCGAGTTGGAGGCTGCCAGCACCAGCTTGGACTCGGGAACAACGCCAAGAAAAGGAATAGCAAGAATTTCACACACATCGTCGGCACTGAGCATATCGCCCCGTTCCACCCGCACCGGGTCGTAGCGGGTGACCACCAGATGCACCTTCACCGGCGGCTGGTCCTGTTCGGCCCGCTGGGTTTTGCTGGCCAGCATCCCGATGATCCGATCCGAATCCCGCACCGAGGAAATCTCGGGGTTGGTGACCACCAGGGCTTCGTCCGCATAGTACATGGCGGTCATCGCGCCCTTTTCAATCCCCGCCGGCGAATCGCAAACGATATATTCAAAGCTCTGCCGCAGGGTGGCTATCACCTCGCCGACCCCTTCCTTTGACAGAGCGTCCTTGTCGCGGGTCTGCGAGGCCGGGAGGATATACAGGTTGCCCACCCGTTTGTCCTTGATCAGGGCTTGATTGAGCGAGCCCTCGCCATGGATGACATTAAGCAGGTCGTAGACCACCCTCCGCTCGCAGCCCATGATCAGATCAAGGTTGCGCAGACCGACATCGAAATCAATGACCACCGTTTTATATCCGCGTACCGCCAGGGCTGCCGCAACGGCCGCGCTGGTGGTGGTTTTTCCTACTCCGCCCTTGCCGGACGTCACAACGACCACTTTAGACAACGGATTTCCCTCCTTGTTTGCTCATCAATACTTTGTCTTCGCTTCTCTCTCTGATTTCACCGATGATGCGGGTCAAAGGCGCCCAAAATGTCGAACCGCAGGCGTCCCCTTTCATGGACGATCATCACACATTGGTTAAGGACCGCCCGATCGAGCAGGTCATTGACCACATAGGCATCGGCCACGGCGACCAGTTCCGGGTTGCATTGCAAACTGAAGATACGAGCGGTGGCATCGCCGTGCACACCGGCCATGGCTCGGCCGCGCAACGCACCGTAGACGTGAATATTGCCGGCGGCAATCACCTCCGCACCAGCATTGACCGATGACAGCACCACCAGATCACCGTCTGGCGCCACCACCTGCTGCCCCGAGCGCACCGGTTGACTGATGACCATGGTTTTGGCCCCGGTCGAATCGCGCGTCTCTGCCACTGGCTCGGGGGCGGGCTGCTGTGGTGGCGGTTCAGGCACCTCGACCGGCTTGTCCTCCTCCGGCGCGGCCACCGTTTTCTCGGTTTTGGCCGCAGGCAACAGCCCCAGCCCCGCCGCCAGCACCCGCTCAGCCACACTGTCGGCACCACCGCGCACCCCCACCGGGACCAACCCCAAACCGCGCAGGAAAGTGCTGAGCACGAGAAAATCGAGCGCCAACTGTTCCTCTTCCGACGCCTGCTTCAGATCGATCAAGAGCGGCGCATTGCTGAAAAAGGAGCGGGCTGGGCCGATCTTTTTCTTCAGCTGCGGATAGAGCAGATCAGGATTGGTCAGCTTGACATGCAGGACCATCACGGTCAGCACGCTGCCCTTGAGCTCAAACACGGATGCTTCGGTGGTGGTATCGTTAGCTTTCATGGAACGGTGCTTGTTCAAAAGAATTCAAAGTGGAATTGTATACCTATTCATTCGCCAAATCTCAAGGATACTCTGCATGTCCGCAAGAGATTCACACTCGCCCAAAAAGACCCAATGAACCACTCCTGCGCAGAGCACATCGGCGCCGCAGTTCAGGGGGCAGGACGTGGGCCAGCCCGGTCGAGGGGAAAGAAAAGGCCGAAAAGATCGATTATGAGGAAGCGGAAAAAACTGCAAATCGTCTCTTTTCCCCGTTCCCGGGGAGACTGGGGACGGCGACGGCTGGCATCAAAGACATTGGAGCCAGCCGATACTCCACATGCAGTGGCCGCAGGGTACACGACTGCCGTAGCAGTCATGCATGCCTAGGAGATTGGCATTGACCAGATCGGCACAGGGCGCCGAGGTGCAGCTCCAGCAAGGAGCGTACTCGCTGTGCCCGACCTCGATCCGAAAGGCGGTATATTCCGCTTTTTGCCAGATAGCCTCCAGCGATTCATCCTCGATGGAGCCCACAACGCGCTTGTTCACCCGGATACTGCCGTGATTGACCTGACTGGGGCAGGTGTGCCATAAAAAATGACAGGGCATGACCTTGCCGTCTTTATCGATGAAGACCGCGTCGTCGTCGATAAAGGGGCATCTCCGGTGGCCATTGGCCGGCGCGTGGAGCGGCGGCAGGAACAGATCGATCCCATGTTTGCTTGCCGTCAGCCGGGCGCGGTGAAAATGAGCCTCGATTTCTCCCATGTCGCGGTCGCTCTGCGCCACCAGATTGGGAAAATGAAGCGTGAGATCCTGTTGCTTGGCTTCCTGGCGCATGGCGTCTCCGAGTTGGACGACCAAGGCATCTGCCGCACTCTTGGAGAACTTGAGCTGCGCAACGGGCAAATCCGCCAGGTTCACCCCTTGCCCCTTGGCCGCCGCCGACCATTTGGCAAAAAGGTTGGTTGCCTCACGACTGTTGGGATTGAACAGGCTGTATTCGCCCAACGAGCCATCGTAGGAAAACAGGTGACTGACGATGATGAAATCGACCTGATGCTCGCCGGCCCATGCCACCACGTCCGACAATTGGTGCAGTGTCTCCTTGCGGAGAACCACCTCAAGGCCAATGCGAACGCGCCGCTGGCTTGCTGCTCTTGCCTGTATCAGATGGGCAATCGCCTTGGTCACCGAGGAGCGTTGATGTCCGCCCCGGTTGCGCTCCTTGTCCTCGTCCGCATCCAAACTGTCCAATGACAAGCACACGGTATCAAGCCCAGCCTCGATTAAGCGCACGGCGCGGCCGTGATTGAGCAGCAACCCATTGCTCTGGAAGCCGATGCGGCCATCAGGAGGCATCACCGCTCGGGCGAGGGCGATCATTTCTTCCAGGTCAGGGTGGAGCAGGGGCTCACCGAGCCCGTTGAGCACGAGGAATTCGGTGTGCGACAGGGAGGCGGTCGCCAGCTTTTTGAAAAGCGCCAGCGGCAGTTCCCCTTCCTCAATGCAGCTTCCCTCGGAAAATTTCAAGCACATGGGACACTGCAAGTTGCAGCGGGTGGTCAATTCAACATAGACCTTTTTCGGGTATGGGGACAGCATGATGGTCATTCAAGAAAACAATTACAATCAGACACAGGCGATCGGCTTGACGGCTTCACTAGTCGCGAAAATGATGCCCTCGGCCAGGGCGGTCTCGTCGTTCCTTGACCGAGATCAGCTGATCCCCCCCTCAACTTCGCTTTGCTTCGGCACCCGCCCCACGCACTTGACCTGACCGTCGACAACGACTGCAGGCGTAGAAAAAACGCCGAGCCTGGCAAACTCTTGAAAGTCCTTTACCTTGATGATCGTGGCCGCAATGCCTTTCGCCGCCACCGCCGCCTCCACAACCTTTTGCGTCTTTTCACAGGAAGCGCATCCTGGTCCACAGATCTTGATGTCCATATTGCTCTCCATCTGATAGCTTCAACAAAAAACCACGGCACATGCGCGCTTCTTCACCGCGCCCCTGCCCAGGCGGCATTGGCGATACAGGGAAGCCGCTCGGGCCGAAGCGTGATCGACCCGCTCCGATTTCCTCTCCACAAAGCAAGCCACATGCCTAGCCGTTCTATTTGCTTGACAAGAAAACATGGTTGATCTACCAAATGACACATGAAAAAACAACCACCGACCGACAAAGAAATGGCACTCATCGTGGCAAAGGCCAACGTCTTGAAGGCGTTGGGGCATCCCACCCGCCTGTGGATGGCGGAGCAGCTTGTTGATGGCGAAAAGTGCGTATGCGAATTGGCTGAATTCATTGATGCCGATTTTTCCACCATTTCCAAACATTTGTCGGTCCTTAAGCAGGCAGGTGTCGTCGAGGATGAAAAGCGCGGCAAGCAGGTATATTATCGTCTCAAAGTTCCCTGCGTTCTCAAGTATATGTCCTGCGTTGAAGCGGTGATCAAGACCACCGTCAAGGAGCAGGTGGAGATGCTGACCTGATCAGGTCGTTATTTTTCACCCTTTACAGGGTTAATTGACCAAACAAGCAAGGACGAGCTATGGAATGGAGAGATGAGTGGAAATATCTACTGTTGATTATCGGTGTTTTTCTCGCCTGTTTTTACCTGCCGGTGGGGATGGAGCGGTTCGACAACGCCATGCTCGAAGCCTTGCACCTCGTCAAGTGGTATGCGCGTGAGCATGTGCTGCTGTGCCTGGTACCGGCGTTTTTCATAGCCGGTGCAATTGGCGTGTTCGTCAGCCAGACCTCGGTCATGAAATACCTCGGACCAACTGCCAACAAGATGGTGGCGTATGGAGTGGCCGCTGTTTCCGGCACCATACTGGCCGTGTGCTCCTGCACCATCCTTCCCCTATTCAGCGGCATCTACAGGATGGGGGCCGGCCTTGGGCCAGCGTGCGCTTTTCTCTATTCCGGTCCGGCGATCAATGTGCTGGCCATCATTCTCACCGCCCGCATCCTTGGCACCGAAATCGGCATCGCCCGGGGGGTGGGAGCCGTTCTGTTCAGCGTGATCATCGGGGCCTTGATGGCCTTTCTTTTTCGCGGGGAAGAGCAGGAAAAAGCAGCCGTTCACATGGCCTTGCCCGAAGAGGAGGTCAAACGATCTCTGTGGCAGAACGCGCTCTATTTTGCCTCGATGGTCGGGGTTCTGGTGTTTGCCAACTGGGGCAAGCCGCAGGAGCCTGTTGGCGCCTGGGCAACCATCCATGCCATGAAATGGATCATCACCTCCGGATTTGCCGCCGCCTTGGGGGTGATCCTCATTGCCTGGTTCAACATGAAGGCATGGAAAGTCGGCCTGATTGCCATTCCCGTGGTGGCACTGGCACTACTCTTCCCTGAGCAACCTGTCGTGGCCTTTGCCGCCGGACTGGTCGGGCTTTCCATGTTCACCAGCACGGACAAGGATGAATTGGGCGACTGGTTCTCTTCCTCATGGGGCTTCGCCAAACAGATTTTGCCGCTGCTGCTGTTTGGCGTGTTGATTGCGGGCGCCTTGTTGGGCCGGGTTGGCCATGAAGGGTTGATACCCTCGGAATGGGTGGCCAAGGCCGTGGGCGGCAATTCCTTTCAGGCCAACTTTTTTGCTTCGTTTGCCGGAGCCTTCATGTATTTTGCGACCCTCACCGAAGTGCCCATCGTTCAGGGGCTGATCGGCAGCGGCATGGGCAAGGGACCAGCGCTGGCCCTACTCCTCGCGGGGCCCGCTCTGAGTTTGCCCAACATGCTGGTGATCAACAGTGTCCTTGGGGTGAAAAAAACCGTCACCTTTGTTGCCTTGGTGATCGTGATGGCCACCTTGAGCGGCATGTTGTTCGGTTCGTTTTTTTAAATCGCTTCGATGGAGGTAAAGACATTCAAAGTTCAGATATTGGACTTACAGGATGCAGAAAATATCCTCATCCGGAGGCACAAAGCTCCCTGATTGCCGCCTCCTGCCCCTTGCCCTCATCCCTTGCCAGGATCAACTCGCTCATTCAACTCTTACCGCTGGAAATTGAACGCATCAACGCTGAACAAGCCGGTTGTTCTATTATTTGCTGCGGACATGGCAGACCCCGGTCAGCGTGCGTTGTGCGTGAGGGAAATACTTGTTTCTGAGCCGAAGGGCGACGTTCACCAAGGCGATGAGGACCGGAACTTCGACCAGGGGGCCGATGACTGCGGCAAAAGCCTCGCCGGAATTAATGCCGAACACGGCGATGGCCACGGCAATGGCCAGCTCGAAATTGTTGGAGGCGGCGGTGAAACTCAGGGTCACGGTCTGCTCGTAAGTGGCGCCGACCTTCATAGACAGGAAGAAGGAGACGAAGAACATCACCAAAAAGTAAATGGTCAGGGGCACGGCGATGCGCAGCACATCAGACGGCAACTGGACGATGTATTCGCCCTTGAGCGAGAACATCACCAGGATGGTGAACAGCAGGAACATGAGGGTCAGGGGACTGATCCGGGGAATGAACACCTCCTCGTACCACGCCCTGCCCTTCAGCTTGATGCCGAGCAAACGGCTGAGCATGCCGGCAATGAAGGGAATGCCCAGATAGATAAACACCGACTGACCGATCTCAGCGATGGAGACATCGACCACCGCCCCTGCTAAACCAAACCAGCCGGGGATGACGGTAATGAAGATCCAGGCGTAAAGGGAAAAGAACAAAACCTGAAAAATCGAATTGAAGGCCACCAGCCCGGCGCAGTACTCGGTGTCGCCGTCGGCCAGATCGTTCCAGACAATCACCATGGCGATACAGCGGGCCAGACCGATAAGGATCAGGCCGACCATGTAATGCTGTTGGCCGGAAAGCAGGGCGATAGCCAGGAGGAACATCAGCACCGGCCCGATCACCCAGTTCTGCACCAAGGAGAGCAGCAGTACCCGGCCATTGCGAAAGACCTGGCCCAACTGCTCGTATTTGACCTTGGCGAGCGGCGGATACATCATCATGATCAGGCCGATGGCGATGGGAATGTTGGTGGTGCCCACCTGAAAGGCGTTGATCACCTGCTGCACGCCGGGAGCGGTGTAGCCCAGCATGACACCGGCGAACATGGCGAGAAAGATCCACAAGGTGAGGAAGCGATCCAAAAAACCGAGCTGTTTGGCCTGTTGCGACATGGTGCATCCTTGTGCGGAAGATTGAGCAGAAAAGTACGCTGACAGTGCGACGTCCGTCTTTTTTTTATTTTTAATCCACCAAGACGGAGGCGTCAATCCCGTGCAACGTGTTCAAGTCATTGGCCAAAGGCACGGTCAGCTCGGACGTTCAGCCGGCCATCAAATGGTGAGGTGAAAGGTTGGCGAAGAAAACTGCCGGACAGGAGGGAGCATCCATGGAGGGGAAAAAACGGGCGTTGGTTGATTGATCCTCCAGGCCCCCATGGCTTTGGCTCAGGGGGTCTGGAGATCATCCAGGGTGATGCGGCGTCCGGAAAGGCGAGCCGCCCCTGCGATCGGCGCGATCGTAAGCGGTCACCACCCCTTGCAGCCGATAATGTTTTTGATGACCTCTTCAGTGCGTTTTTCCACCAGCAGCATCTTCTGCGCCTTGGCCTCCTTGATCTTGGCATTCAACGCCTGGATGTCGATCGGTTTTTCCAGAAAATCCATCGCCCCGAGCTTCATTGCCTCGATTCCCTTTTCCACGGTCGCGTGGCCGGTGAGCAGGATAATCTGCAGATCGGGATTCTTGGCCCTGAGCCGGGTCAGCGCCTCCAGCCCGTCCATCTCCGGCATCATCAGATCAAGGATGACGGCGTCGTAACTCTCTTCGCCCGCCTTGTCCAAGGCCTCCAGCGGCGAGGTGGTGGTGCTCACGTTCATGCCCCGATCGCGCATCCGCTCCGCCAGCACATCCATGAAATCCTGTTCATCGTCAATCAGCAACACTCGCTCGTTCATCACAACCTCCTTCCAGCAGAATGATCAATGGGACGTGACGTCCAGCGGCAATCGCAGCACAATCTCTCCCGCCGCGGTCCGCAGGTCGACCTTGAGCCAGTCCATCAGCGCCTTTTCCTGCGCTCCGGGAAAGGACTCGGTTGCCACCAGAGGCAGGCCGCTGGGGTTCACCAGGCGGATCGCCACCGCTCCTTCCTCCACCGACACTGTCAGCAGCACCGATTCCCGCCGGGGCAGGGTCTCGATCACCTGCCGCAGCATCAGATAGACCAACGATTCCAGATAGATCAAGCAGGTGCGCACCGTGGTCTCGGCCGGGGTGACCGTCAACTCCAACTCCTTCATCGCCGCATGTCGCCCCGCCAATTCGACCATCAGGACCAGGGTCTCGGCCACGTTGCCCTGGAGAATCGGCGCGTCGGTGGTATGGGCGAAACGGTTGAGACTCTTCAACACCGCATCGCCGCGCTTGACCTGCTTGAGAATACGGCCGGTGGCCACGGCCAACCGATCAGGCGGAATCTCGATCCCCTTGGCCGCGCGCAGGGCCAGATCATCCAGCAGGCCGGCACTTTCGTTGACAATCGCCAGCACATTTTTCAGATCATGGGACACGGCGGCGGAAATCTTGCCAAACACCTGCAAACAGGCCGCGTCCAACGTTTCGTTGAGCGGTTCCATTCACTCCTCCCCGGCGTCAAAGGCGGCATGAATCTTGGCCACCAGTTCCTGGATATTGACCGGCTTGATCAGATAGTTATCCGCTCCGGCCTCCGAGGCCCCGGCCTCGAAATCCTCCTCCGAGCCGTGGCCGGTCAAAAAAATAAACCGCATCGCCGGCGACAGTTTCTGCAATTCCGCCTTGAGCTGCAGGCCGTTCATCTTCGGCATCTTCATATCTAGCACCGCCAGATCGTAGGGACGCTCGGCCGCCAGCCGCAGCGCGTCCTCGCCGCACAGCGCCCAGTCGGCCTCGATGTCGCGCAACGACAGCCGTTCCGCCAGGGTCACCACCAATTCTTCCTCGTCGTCTACCAACAGTACCTTCATCGCTTACCCCTTGTGCTCCGCCATGGTGAGCGGCAGCGTGATGATGAAACAGGTGCCCTTGCCCTGTTCACTGGTCACCCGGATGGTTCCTCCCAGTTCGCTGACCAAGCCGTAGGTGATCGACAATCCCAGGCCGGTGCCGCCCCGACCGCCCTTGGTGGTGAAGAACGGCTCGAAAATTTTGGCCAGGTCTTCCGGCGGAATGCCGCAGCCGTCGTCGCTGATCGACAATTCCACCGCGCCGCTCCCCGCCTTGCGGACGGCGATTCCCAGGTTACCGCCATCCTCCACCGCAGCAAAGGCATTTTTGATGATATTGAGCAGCACCTGCTGCAACTTCCCCTTGTCGCTGACAATATCCTCGATCCCGTCGTCAATGTCGATCTTGATGGTGATCGAACGATACTCCGGCTCCTTGCCGAGAAAGCTGAGCACCTCGGTGATGATCTTGTGGAGATTGATCCGGGTGACGGTCGCCTCCGACTGGCGGGCAAAGCTGAGCAGGCGGCGGGTGATCACCGAGCACCGCTCCACCGAGGAGACGATCGAGGCAATCAGCCCCAGCAGTTTGGCATCCTGTTTGTATTGCTCCTTGATCATGAACAGATCCTGGATCAGCCCGGCCTTCTCGTTGATGATCGCCAGCGGATTGTTGATCTCGTGGGCGATCCCCGCCGCCAGCCGGCCGATGCTGGCCATCTTCTCCGAATACTCGATCTCGTGAAGCATCATCACCCGTTTCTGGTCGGCGGTGTGGATGGCGTTGACCAGATAGGTGACCACGCACAGCAGGACCAGGAGGATGATGCCCACGGTAAAGGAGAGGAAGATCAGGATCTTCATCCGCGTTTGCCGCCACTGGGCCATCAGCTCCGCCTTGGGGCTAACCAGCATGAGGATGAACGGCGAATTCTCCACATAGGCGTAACTGACCACCAGGGTGCCGTCGGCCACCGTCTCGGGCAACCGTGTGTCGGCGGCACCCGGCACCGGCATGCCCTCGAGCTGATACCCCTCGGTATGATCGGAGAACTCGGGGACCGCCAGCGGCACCTTGCCGAGCACCTCGCCGAAATAGCGGGATGGCGTCTGCAATACCCCCTCATGGTTGATGAGGAAGGCGTCACCGACCTCGCCGGTCTGTTCATGGGAGAGAATTTCCGTGAGCCGTTCGATGCTCACCGAGGTCCGGAGCACATAAAACGATCCGCCCGGCATCGACCGTTTCACCGCGATCACAATGTGGGGCAGATTACGCAGCCCCATGAACACGTCGCTGATGAAGATACCCCTGTTCTGGATCTCCTTGAACCACGGCTGGGACGAATAGTCGGCGTTCTCCAGGTGGAAGGGCCCTGAATAGGCACGCTGGATGCCGGCGGCATCAATCACCCCCAGATCGGCAAACAGGCCCAAACCGCGGTTGAGGTTCTCGAGCAGGACCGTCAGCCGCCCCGGCTGGAGCAGCTGCTCAAAGGTATTGTCATGGATGATGAATTCCAGGGCGAACCGCTTCTTGGACAGGAGAAAGGATTCGGTCCGCCTGGTCTTGGCCACGAACCGGCTGGCCCGGGCCAGGGCCTCGGATTCAAAGGTGGCCTTGGTCACCTTGTACTCGTAGGCGGTCAGCATGACCAGCGGCAGAAACACGATCACCACCGAAATCAGCGCCGCCTCTTTCCACAGGCGGCGGTAGTTGAACAGCTGCTTGTACATCCCCGAGGCATCGCCGTCGTGCCAGAATTCCGGGATGAACTTGTCAATCAACCACATGGCCGCCCTCCTTTCGCCCGCGCGCCGACCGTCAGGCTCTCTTGTGTGCCCGCACTTTGTCGTAGGCCCGTTTCAGGGTGGCGCTCAGCTCGTCGATGTCCACCGGCTTCTGCAGATAGGCAAAGGCGCCCAGCCGCATGCAAGTGGCCTTGTCCTCCTCCGAGCCATGGCCGGTCAAAATCACCACCTCCACGTTGGGACGGGTCTCCTTGGTCTTGCGCAGGACCTCGAATCCGTCGATGCCCGGCATCTTCAGGTCCAGAATCATCACCTCCGGGTCATCGGTGGCCATCAGATCCAGGGCCGACTCGCCGTCATAGACCACCGCCGAGTCGATATCCCGCATCGACAACCGCTCCGACAAGGTCTGAACAAACTCGCGCTCGTCGTCGACCAGGAGCAGCCGCGGCGTTTCGAAGTCGTACTTGCGGTAGATATCGGTCTTGTGAAATCCCTTGCCCAGCCGGGTTTCGATCGAGGTCACGCCGTCGACCGAGCCGGCGATGGTTTTCAGCTCCTCCTCGAGACGGCTGAGCAGCAACACGTTCTGATGGATGGTCAGGGTTACCGCGCCGTCACGGGCAGCCACGCTGACAAAATGGCCCTGCCGGGCCAAGGCCACTTCCACCTGAGCCGCCAGCACAAAATCACGCTCCGCCCTCTTGGATGCCTTGGTGGGCTGGATCACCTCGCTGCGCAGATTCTCCACCACCAGTTTGACCGCCTCTTCCAGCTTGATCTTGTCCACCGGGATGACCAAGTCGTACAACGAGGCACTCCACGGATCGGGCTGCCCGAACAGGGTATCGGTCCACGCCGCCTTTTCCTTGTCCTGCTTGTGGATCAGCGCCACCGCCTCCTTCTCGCTCACCTGCGTTTCTCGACCGGCCTGGACCAGGCGGTAATTCATGTCGGCAATCAGGCAGACCCGGAGCACATGGGTGATCTCGTCGGGGATCAGATGACCGGTCAGTCCGTGGATCAGCGTGTTGTCCGCCTCCAACAAGGTCTCGGCCATGGCCAGTTTCATCCAGGCCAGCGCCCGTTCCTTTTCGTGGGTGATATTGTTGAAGATCGACGGCTTGTTCGCCAGCACATTCTCGATCTTCTTCCGGCTGATGGCCGACATGTCGGCCGCCTTGGCAACAATCTCCTCGTCGGTGATGACACTGTAGCGCACCTGTTCCCTGAGCAGGGAAACCAGTTGCTCGCCCTGGCAGTAACTGCCGCACATTAAGGTAATAACGGACATGCGTTCCTCCTTGGAAATACGCTCGTGGTGGCTCCGGGTCGCAGGGGGCACGGCCGCCGGGCCGCAGCTCCATCCCTGGACGTCAATCGTTCGTTATCCATTAAGCAAGATACGGGCCACTATTCAGTATCTCAGTTTTTCAACCAGTTACCCCCCGCACTCCCTTTCCGTCGCCCCCGGAGGACGAAACGCAACAGAACACCGCGAAACACCCGAAATGGTTCGAAACGTTTTGGAACAAAGGGTCCGGCCGGCCGGCAAGGGCTGCTTCTCAGCTTTTTTCCCGGAATCGGTGCAACGCTATGCCGTATTTGTTGATCTTGTCGTAGAGGCTCTTGCGGGAGATGCCCATCAGCTGGTGGGCCAGGCTGACCTGACCGCCGACCTGCCGCAAAACCTGCTCCACATACAGTTGCTCCTGCTGGTCCATGTAGTCCTTCCACGGCAGGCAGGGGGTCTCGACATCAGGTACGGCAAGGGATTGCCCGCCCTGTTCCTGGTCCCGCCCCCCCAACACGCAGTATCGGCGCACAACATTGCGCAGTTCGCGAATATTGCCGGGCCAGTCCTGGGCCATCAGCTCGCGGATCAGCTCCGGCGAGCAGGGGCGGACCTCGCCGGGTTGGCCGTCACAGTACTCCTTCCAGAAATAATCGACCAGCAGCGGGATGTCCTCCTTGCGTTCGCGCAGTGGCGGCAGGTGTACCGGCAGGACATTGAGGCGGAAATAGAGATCCTGGCGGAAGGCGCCCTTGTCGATTTCGGCCCGCAAGTCGCGGTTGGTGGCGGCGATGATCCGCGCCTTGAGCGGAATGACCGTGTTGCTGCCCAGGCGGCAAAAGGTGCGATCCTCGAGCACCCGCAGCAATTTGGATTGCAGTTGCGTCGGCATGGAACAGATCTCGTCGAGAAAGAGCGTGCCCTCGCCAGCATATTCGAATGTGCCCACCTTGCGCTGGATGGCCCCGGTGAAGGCTCCTTTCTCGTGGCCGAACAGCTCGGATTCGATCATCTCCGAGGGAATGGCCCCCATGTTGACCGCCACATAGGGCAGGGCATGCCGTGGGCCGATGTCGTGAACGGCCCGGGCCACCAGTTCCTTGCCAGTGCCGGTTTCGCCGACGATCAACACCGGATCGTTCTCCTTGGCGACGGCCTCGATCAGGTTGTACAGACTGAGCATCGAAGGATGGCTGCCCACCAGCCCGTAAAAGCGGGACCGGCCCTGGCGGGTGGCGATCAGCTGCCGCTCCAGCCGGCGATTTTCCAGCACCAGCTGCCGCCGCTCGATAGCCCGGGCCAGGGTGGCGAGAATCATCTCCTCATCCACCGGTTTTTGCAAAAAGTTGTAGGCTCCCTTCTTGACCGCCTCCACCGCCATGCTGATATCGCCGTGCCCGGTGATCAGGATCACCGGTAGATCGCAATCCTTGGCCAGCATCCGCTCCAGGAGCACCATGCCGTTCATCTCCGGCATGCGGATGTCGGCGAGCACCGCCGAATAGGTATGGCCGTCGACGCTTGCCAGGGCTTCCAGCGGATTGCCAAAGGTCCGCACCGCATAGCCGTTGAGCACCAGAGTCTGTTTGATGGCCGCCAGCAGATAGAGGTCGTCATCGACAACCAGAATCTCCGGGACCGGAACTGTCTCCTGATCGGTATTCATCGCTCCTCCTGGCGCGGGCCTTCCGTTGTCGGCGCTGGCCGATACTGGGGAATATAGACGGAAAAGCAGGCGCCCTTGCCGGGAACGCTCTCCACCTCGATATGACCGGAAAAGCCGCGAACGATACGATCCACGATCGACAGCCCCAGCCCGGTGCCGGTGCCGACCTCGCGGGTGGTGAAGAAGGGATCGAAAATCTTTTTCTGCAGTTCCTCGGGGATGCCTTCACCGTTATCGGCCACGGTGACCAGCACATAGGGCTCCTTTTGCATGGTGGTCAGATTGAGGCAGTCGGTGATCCGGCTGGTGATGGTCAAGCGGGGAACCACCACCCGCCCCATGGCCTGGACCGCGTTTTGCACCAGGTTGAGAAACACCTGTTCGAGGCGGACCTCGACCCCCAAAACCACGCAGGGGTGGTCGTCCAGGCGCAAATCGAGAAAAACCTCGCTCAGGCGCAGTTGGGCCTCGAGAAACTTGAGGATCTTGCGGATGATCTGGTTCAGATCGAGCGGCGCCTGTTCTTCCTCGACCTTGCGACCAAAGCTGCGCATGGTGGCAATGATCGAGGAGGCCTTGTTGACCCGGTCGATGATGATCTGCAGATTTTCCCGCAGCATGTCCTTGTGGTCGCCCGGTGCATCCAGGGCCTTGAGGCAGTTGCGGGCGAAAAGCAGGATGGCGTTGAGCGGCTGGGTCAGCTCGTGGCCGACACCGGCTGCCATCTCCCCCAGGCTGGCCAGCCGGCTGGAATGGATGAGCTGTTTCTGCCCCTCCTGCATCTGCGCCATCAGATCGTAGAACTCACTGCAGTCAGAGCAGATCAGCATATGCAGCACCAGACCGTTGGGGTTGACATGGGTCGAACCACGCATCTTCACAGGCAGACCGGTGCCCTTGGCGGTTTTGAGATGGGCTTCGAATTCCGTGAACTCTCCCTTGGCAAAAGCCTGGCGGATTGCTTCGGCCGTCTCCGGCTGCACCAGATCTTCCAAGGCCAGTTGTTGGTCGCTGTCCAGAAGAAAACCGGTTCGTTCGAGGAACTCACGATTGGTCTGGATAACCTGAAATTCCTGGTCCAGCAGAAGAAACAACTCGGAGATCCCCGCCAAAATCCGCTCGGTGAACGAGCGGCTGGCTTCCATTTCCTCGTGTTTCCGCAACACCCGAACAACCAGGTCCTGCCGTTGTTTTTCCAGTATTTTTATTGCCTGATCATGCATCGTTCTTCCTCCCGCTGGTCAAGGACAGCCGGATAGTACCCGCAGGCCCTCTCGCTCGTCACCAATTTTACACAGCGTTAACCGAGAATTTCAGACCTCGCTCCCACCTCTAGGAACATCAGCGCTTTTTTGTGGATAAATGGGCCGCTGTCCTGTAACTCTGCCTGCAAGAATGCGCTTGCGGCACGGGACTCTCTCTTCCCGAATTGAACGACCAGCCCCAACCCCCTGTTTGCCATGCTCCACTGTTGCATCTTCCTCTGCGGCGCGGCCCTGATGATCATCGAACTCACCGGCTCGCGCATCCTGGCCCCCTTCCTTGGCACCTCCCTGGTCGTCTGGACGAGCCTGATCGGAATCATCCTCGCCAGCCTCAGCTTCGGGGCCTGGTGGGGTGGGGTACTCGCCGACCGATCGCCACGCCCCAATCTCCTGGGGCGCATTGTTTTGATGGCCGCCTGGTCCACCGCCGCCATTGGCCTGTCCAAGAGCTGGATCCTCGAATTTCTTCAAGGCACGGGCAACCTGCACGCCGTGGCCATCACCGCCACCGTTGCCCTGTTCGCGCCAGCGGCGATCCTGCTCGGCATGGTGCCGCCCTTTGCGGTCCGCCTCTGCCTGCACGACACCGACCACACAGGACGCACGGCAGGGAGCCTTTATGCCCTCTCCACCATCGGCTCCATAGTCGGCACCTTTCTCGCCGGGTTTGTTCTCATCGCCTGGGTGGGCAGCACCGCGATTCTCTTCATCACAGCCGCCTTCCTCGTCCTGGCTTCATGGTTGGCCGAACCCTCGAACAAAGCCATCAAGGGCGTCTCCCTGTTCCTTTTTCTGCTGGCCATCGCCCTCTGCCGCCTCCAGGATCAACGCCTTGAGCAACTGGGATTCCTCGACCGGGATACCCCCTACAACCGGGTCTTGGTCTACACCAGCAAGGAAGAAGGCACGGACCGACTGATGCGGGAGATGGTCACCGGGCCTCAGGGGCGGCAATCGGCCATGTACCTGGACAATCCTACCGAACTGGCCCTGCCCTACACGCGTTTTTATCGGCTGATCGAGCATTACCATCCCACGGCACGCCGCATGCTGGTGCTGGGCGGAGGGGGCTATTCCTTCCCCAAATACGCCTTGGCCCGGTACCCGGATCTGCGGATTGACGTGGT